>NZ_JBHWXB010000007.1:0-283422 GCF_042729855.1 Rhodococcus sp. NPDC060090
ACTGGCCGTGCTGCAGAGGGGTAGTGGCTGTCGCATGACTCGAGGGGTCAATTTTCGGTTGCCGGAAAGGGGTCAGTTTTCAGGTGCCGTTGACAATTCTGACCGCCCTGTCACCGGAACTCCCCGCGGGACGAGGTCCCGGTTCAGTGTGAGAGCACTCATGCCTGGGTACTGTCCGCTGTCGCCGGGGCAGGATTCGGGTCGCACACACTCGCCCACCGAACTGCGACCAGGAGGCTTGTCTGCTCCGGCCCGCCAGGGCGTGTTGATCAAGTCGATCTCTGGTTGATCCTGGTGACGACTGGCGGGGCCCAGTCCCGTCGAGGATTGCTTCTTTCGGCCAGTACGCACGGATCTAGTGCCGCATCACGCAACGTTTGCCCTGTCGACGATCTCCCGTAGCCGCCGGTCCTCGGCGTGCTTGTTGCGCCAGATGATGTAGCGACGGATCATCGACGCCTGCTCGCGGTGACTGCTGTGGTCGGTGCCGTCGAGCGCGAAGTACCGCAACGCGGTGAACTGCGCCTCGATCCGGTTCAACCACGAACTGTTCGTCGGGGTGTACGCGAACTCGACGTTGTTCGCCTCTGCCCACTCGGCGACTCGCCGACATTTCTTGGTGGTCAGGTGCGGTGAGAAGTTGTCGCACACGATCGCAACACGGACATCGGCCGGATACAAGCTGCGCAGGTAACGGCAGAACTCGAGGAACTTGGTGCGGTTCTTCGTCGTCTTCACATGACCGTACAGCTTGTCCTTTCCCAGGTCGTATGCGGCGAACAGGTGCCGCACCCCGTGCGGACGGGTGTAGGTCGCCCGCCGCCGGCACCGCGGCTCCCGGTCCGGGTCCTTGTGCTTGCCGCCACGCTCGGCCCACTGCCGGCCCGGATGCGGCTGCAGATTCAAGGGTCCGAACTCGTCGAGACAGAAGATCACCTGTGGCTCATTGGGATCGGGCGTCACCTCACCATCGGCGATCGCATACAGATGCTCGACCCGGGCCTTCTTCACCGCGTACTCGGGGTCCCGAGATCTCTTCCAGGTCTTCACTTTTTGAAAGGAGACACCCTCCTCGCGGAGCAGCACGCGCAGAGTTTCGTGGCTGATGTCGTCGACCACCCCCTCGGCGACCAGGAACTCGGCGAGTTTGGTCAGGCTCCAGGTCGAGAACGGCAGATCGTGCTCGACGGGGGTGGACTTGGCGATCTTCTTGATCTCCCGGCGTTCGGGCAGGGTGAACTTCTTCGGTCGCCCGCCGGCGTACTTCGGGTACAGCGAGTCGAACCCATCGGTATTGAAGTTGTGGATGACATCGCGGACCCGGTCCGCGCTGGTGAAGCTGACCTCGGCGATCTTCGGCACCGGCATGCCCTGGGCCGAGAGCAGGACCATCTGGGCGCGTCGCCAGGTCACCACCGATCCGGTGCCTCGGCGGATGATCCGCACCAGCCGTCTGCCTTCGTCGTCGTCGAGTTCTCTCACTCGTACTCGTTCCGCCACTCGACCAGGCTGACCGATCCCGTGGCCGACACTCCGCAACCGGTCGGCGTGTCGGCCAGAACGGGCAAAGGTTCACGGGTGCGGCACTAGATGGAGAAGTCGTCGGCTGGTGCGGGGATCCAGTTGCTGTGCGGCGCGGATGTTGGTCGAACGTTGCCCAGGTAGAACGTGAGAGAGCCGTCATCGTCGCGGACAAGGTCGGGGTTCTTGGTGCCGAGCGAGTAGCGGCCAAGGTCGTACTCGAAATAGAAGTGATGCTTGTTGTACAACGTCATGGAGAAGAAGCCGTCCACGGGGGGCAGTTCCCCGGGTGCGAATGTGACGGTGTACTGATGGGTGCCGATGAGTTGGTCGCCGGCGGTGACGGTGTCGGTGAATATTTACTTCGTCTCCTGGGGCACGTTCTCGAACATGTTCGATCGGGCAATCGCGGTGCGGGTGAGGTAATCGGTCCCGAACGTGGAGTTGTTCTTCGGGGAGTAAGCCGTTTCCCGCGGCCGGGCCGTTGTGCTCCCACCGCAGCAGCGGGGTGATCACGTCTCGTTCGGTCTCCCTGGCCGCCTCGGCCAATGCCGCCTTGATAGCGGGGTCAGAGTCGGCTACCGCGAGCACGGCACGGAATTGCTGGTAGAACGCTTCCTCGCCGGGCAGGGGCGGCACAGCGTCGAGGACTTCTGGGAGGTGATCGAAGTAGCGGTCGGGGTCGACCCAGTGGATCTCGTCGGCCGGGACATCGCCCGGCACAGGGAACGAGGCACGGATGCCCAGTCATACTCCTTGACGGCACCGTCGAACTCGTCGAGCGGATAGATGTTGACCTTCCGGATGAGTTCGGCGACCGATCGCTTTCACATAGGCCGGTGTCATCACGGTTCCCGGCATGGGGCGGCTGCTGCTGCGGTCATCATGGCTCCTCATCTCGCGAACTCGTGTCTTCGACCAACCTATCCGCCGGTCTGCAGGCGTCAGGCCAGTAATGAAACACCAAACACACCCGGCATCGTCTCGGCTGCGTGCCCCGAGACGCTTGCGATGGTGACTCGAACTGAGGTCTCCGACGAGATGTGGGCCATGATGGAGCCGTTGCGGCCAGCAGTATTGGGGAGATCGCGGCCCTGGACAGACCACCGGCTCGCGGTCGAGGGAATGGTGTGGCAGCACCGCACCGGGGTGCCAGGCGGGACGTGCCGGAGGTTCGGGAAGTGGAACTCGATCTACAAGCGTTTCAACCGGTGGTCGGCCGACAGCACCTGGGAGCAGTCGAAACCTCGACACCAGTTCGACTGCATCTCGACGACCCGAGCAGTATGCGACCAGCGGCACTGCACCGATGTCAGCTCGACCAGCGGGTCGGCCGATCAGCGGCCGGGCTGGCAGTCAACGGCCGCTGGTGATCTGCCCGCTGGAGATTTACTCCGCGCGGAGCGAAACCGGGACCGCACGCCATCACCGCGATCGGGCAGGTCGACGTGCGCCTACGTGCCGCGGGATCAGGGAGATGTATCAACTTCCCGGCAATGCCGAAAGACAGTTGACGAGCCTCACGACCGGGATACCCAGCGGAATCAGGATGACCGTCACGCACAGCAGCGCACCGACGAGCCAGAGCACGGCCGCAAGGACCCCCGTACTACTCACCCAGGCCCCGTAGCAGTTCCATGTTGACCTCCTGTCCATTTCTGCGCGCCTGCGCTCTGGGGTGCACCTGGCTGTAGAGCAATTCTGCACACCGGAGCGCCGCATCCCAGGGACGGAAACCCCTGGGGCGGAAGCGAGAGCGTGACCTCGATGAGGCGGACACAAGCGTGTACGCAAGGCCGACGTGTGCTTCGAGCGTCTGAAGTGTCTGGTGATGGCAGCAGCACTGATTGCCCGATCATCTGGTCCGCAGCCAAAGCATGGCCTCCGGCCCGCCCGCGCCGCGATTCACCGGACACGGATGACCAAAGAAGCGGTAACTCTTCTGCGGCGACGCACTTTCCGAGGAAGTCAGCGTTGCAGCCAACCCAGCGAGGAAGATATCGATGCCGCGTTCGAGTTCGGCGGAGCCGTCGTACGAGGGCCAGTGACGACGCCAACCCGCGCAGGAGCGGGAATTCTCCGATCGGCAGCCGATGTAGCCCCAGGCGCAGTAGGTCGTCGGATTCTCCGGGCTGCTCGACAAGTTTTTGCTTTTCGTCACCGACCCGCACAAACCTTGAGTGATACCCCCCAGGTCACGAAAATGCGCCCGGCGTGCGCATTTTACCCCAATTTTTTGAGTGTGTTCATGCAGGCGACGTGCATCCACCGATCCTGTGCAGGACTTACAGGAAAACAAGGCTCCACCTGGAATTATGATAGAGAAGGCCGTACGATACTCCCGTATTTCCCGAGAGGCCGCGCGGGAATGTCGGTGAGATCGCGGGAGCTGAGGAAGTTCAGTTCAGTGGGTAGAGCATCTCGGCGGTCGCGGCGTAGGCGATGTCGAAGTCGACGGCCAGCACGGCTTCGACCCGCCCGACCACCGCGCGTGGTTCCCAGCTCTGCCCGGTGCGGCTGCGCCACGCGGTACCGGCGGTGTCGATGCCCCACAACGAGCCGTCCTGCGCGGCGGAGAGCAACGCCAAGGACGGGGCGCCGGGTACCACGGTGAAGGTGAGCCCGGAGTCGGTGCTGTGTTGCAGCCCGGCGGTGGTAGTCGCCCACACCCCGCCGTCGGTGACAGCGAGCGCGGCCGCGGCCATCGGAGCGCCTGGGGTCCAGCTGGTTCCGCCGTCGGTGGAGGTCAGCAATCCGGTGGTGCCGTCGAAGCCGACCAGCAACATGCCGTCGGTGGCCAGGGCGTGAAAATCCACCTCGCCGGTCAAGGATTTCGGGGTCCAGGTGCGGCCGCCATCGAGGCTGTCGATCAGCCCCAGCGGGTTCGGCGCCGAACTCGACGGCCCCGGATGCCCGGACGCGAACAGACGGTCAGTGCCCGGCACCCCGGTCAGACCCATGAAGTCGTCGTCGGAGCCCCCAACTCGGGTGGTGCGCCCGTTCGACGCGATCTCGACGAGGCCAGTATGGGTGCCGGCCAGCACCACACCGTCCGCATCGAGGTGCAGACCGTGCAGATGATCGAGTGCCGGTTCCAACGCGGTGGCGGACACTTCCGATACTGAGGCTGGTGAGTCCGAATCCGCTGGGGTGGTGGTTTGTTCATCGGTAGCACAGCCGGCGAGGACAGCCACCGCAGCAACAGGAGCCAGGACACGCGCCCACCGGCGCAGGGGAAGAATCGACATGAGAGAAAGGAACTCGTTTCGGATCGATGGGGTGCCGGCTCAGGAGCGAGCCAGGCGGGTGGGGTCGAGGTCGAGGCGGCGCAGCAACTGGGCGTTGAGTGCCACGACGATGGTCGAGACCGACATCAAGATCGCGGCGACCGCCGGGGAGATCGCAACCCCCGCGAAGGCCAGCACACCGGCGGCCAGCGGCACAGCGATGACGTTATAGCCGGTCGCCCACACCAGGTTCTGCCCCATCTTCCGATAGCTGGCATGGGAAAGTTCGATGATCGACAACACCGCCCGCGGATCGTTCGCCGCCAGCACCACCCCGGCGGATTCGATGGCCACATCGGTGCCGGCACCAATCGCCACACCCACATCGGCGCGGGCGAGCGCCGGTGCGTCGTTGACGCCGTCGCCGACCATCGCAACCTTGTGACCGCGATCCTGCAATTCGGTGACCTTGGCGTCCTTGTGTTCGGGCAGTACCTCGGCAAAGACCTCGTCTATACCGAGATCTGCGGCCACCGCCTCGGCGACCTGCCGCGCGTCACCGGTGATCATCGCGACCTTCACCCCGCGAGCATGCAACGCGTCGATCGCCTGGCGCGATTCCTCGCGCACTGAGTCTTCGAGCGCGACCGCGCCGAGGACCCGCTCACTGTCGGCGACGTGCAACACCGAGGCGCCGCGTGCCACCCACTGCTGGGCCGCGGCGGTGACGTCGGCCGGTACCGACAACGACAGGTCGCTGAGCATGGCCGGGCCACCGACAGTCACCTCGGTGCCGTCGACGAGTGCGCGCACCCCACGCCCGGGCAGCGACCGGAAGTCGGTAGCGATGACCTGCTCGGACGCCGGGACCCGAGACTCGGCCGCGGCCACGATGGCCCGCGCCACGGGATGTTCACTGTCGGCTTCGACCGCCGCGGCCAGCGCCAGCAACTGCTTCTCGCCGATGTCGGCGGTGGAGGTGACGCCGGTGACCTGATGCCGGCCCTGGGTCAACGTGCCCGTCTTGTCGAAGAGCACCACGTCGACGGTGCGCATGCGTTCGAGCGCGAGCCGGTCCTTGACGAGCACCCCGGCGCGGGCGGCGCGTTCGGTGGAGATCGCGATGACCAGTGGGATCGCCAACCCGAGAGCGTGAGGACAGGCGATGACCAGGACGGTGACGGTGCGCACCACGGCCTCGTCGATGTTGCCCAGCAGCGACCACACCGCGAACGTGAGCAGGCCCGCGACGGTGGCGAAGTAGAACAGGAACGCGGCGGCCTTGTCCGCCAGCGCCTGCGCGCGGGACGAGGAGGCCTGGGCGTCGGCGACCATCCGCTGGATGCCTGCTAGAGCGGTGTTCTCGCCGACCGCGGTGATGCGCACCCGCAGGGCACTGTCGGTCGCCACGGTCCCGGCGACGACGGTGTCGCCGACCTCGCGGGTGACCGCCTTGGATTCGCCGGTGATCATCGATTCGTCGACCTCGGCGCGGCCGTCGGTGACGGTGCCGTCGGCGGGTACCCGGGCTCCGGCGCGCACCAGCACCAGATCCCCGAGCGCAAGCTCCGACAAGGGAACGTCGGCGGTACCGGTGTCGGTGATCTTTTCCGCGGTGTCCGGCAGCATCGCCGCGAGGGCGTCGAGGGCGCCGGAGGCGGAGCCGAGGGCGCGCATTTCGAGCCAGTGCCCGAGCAGCATGATCACGATCAGCAGGGCCAGTTCCCACCAGAAGTCCAGGTTGAACCCGCCGAGACCCAAGGTGGTGATCCACGAGGCGAGGAACGCGACGGTGATCGCCATGGCGATCAGCAGCATCATCCCGGGTCGGCGCGAGCGTAGTTCGGCCCAGCCGCCGGTGAGGAACGGCATGCCGCCGTAGACGAAGATCGCTGTGCCCAGGATCGGGGGGATCCACATGGCGCCGGGGAAGTCCGGCATGGTGTAGCCGAGCAGGTCGGCGACCATGTGGCTGAAGAACACCACCGGTATCGAGAGCACCAGCGACACCCAGAACCGGCGGCGGAACATTTCCCCGTGTGCCCCGTGCCCGGCGTGCCGATCATGCCCGCCGTGGCCTGCATGGGCGTCGTGGTCAGCGTGGGTGTCGTGGCCGACGTGCGCATCGTGCTGCTGAGGTGGCGGGCTCTGGACGTCGGCGCCGGGCTCGTGTCCGGCGGGCGCCGGGTCCGGGTGGGGGTGTCCGTGCTCCGGATGCGACATCGAAAAGCCTCCTGGGGTGGCGGGGCCGAGAGGAAACCAGGCGGGACCTGCCGGTTACAGGGTGGTCAGCAGCTCACGCATGGTCTCGATCTCCTGCTGCTGGGTGTCGACGATGGTGCGGGCCATCTCCACCGCGTCGGGGAACTGTCCGTCCTCGATCTCGGTCTGCGCCATGTCGACCGCGCCTTCGTGGTGGGCGATCATCTGCTCGAGGAACAGGCGAGCGGCCTCAGTGCCCTGCGCATCGGACAGTGCCTGCATGTCCTCCTCACTCATCATCCCCTCCATCTGCATTCCCCCCATACCGTCCATGCCCTCGTCCATGTCCATGCCGGGCATGTCGTTGTTTCCGGTCTCGGGCATCTCGGTGGGCTCGCCCCACTGCTCGAGCCAGGACTCGAGCTGTTCGATCTCCGGGCCCTGAGCGGCCTTGATCTGCTCGGCCAGGGCGGTCACGTCCGCGGGAATATCCTGCTTGGCCAGCAGCATGTCGCTCATCTCGATGGCCTGACTGTGGTGCGGCAGCATCATCTGCGCGAACATCACATCAGCGTCGTTGTGCGCTGCGGCCTCGTCGGCGGCCGAGGTACTCGCCGAGGTCGTGGCGGGCGAGGTCGCGACGGTGGTGTCGGTGTCGGTCCCGGTGTCGCTGCACGCAGCGGCGGCGAACACCACCGCCAGTGCGGTGGCGCCGACGGCGAGAACCTTCTTGTTGTTCATGGGTAGATCCCTAAGTTTGTAGGTGTCTGGGGTAAGTGCCCTGGATGCCCAGAGCGGTGGGGTGTAGCTGATGGGTTTTTGCTTCGGTCGAGGCTCGGAAGGACTGGCTGCCCCACCGCGCTGGACGCTCCGACTGCTGATTGAGAGCTTGTTGCGGATCGTCGTCGCTGTTTAGGGATCTGTCGGCGGGGTTGTCCACGGGCATGAACTGCGAGGTCAGGAGCACACAGATGACAACTCACCCGGAGATATGGGTCGGAATCGATGTCGGCAAAACAACGCATCACGCGTGCGCCGTCGACAAGGCCGGCACGACGATATTCAGCCAGAGGCTCGCCAACGACCAGACCGCGATCGAAGCCGTCATCGCCCGCGCCGGCCGGACCGGCGATCAGGTGCGGTGGGCGATCGATCTGACCAGCCCGATGGCGCTGCTGCTGATCAGCGTGTTGCTCGCCGCCGACCAGACGGTGACGTACGTGCCTGGCCGGGTGGTCAACACGATGACCCACGGATTCCGCGGAGAAGGGAAAACCGACGCCAAGGACGCGAAGGTGATCGCCGAAACAGCCCGCCTGCGCCGAGACCTGAGCCAGGTCACGATGCCCGACGAGCTCGTAGTCGGACTGGCCCAACTGACCAGCTACCGCACCGACCTGATGTCGGACTGGGTCGCCGGAATCAACCGGCTGCGCTCGCTGCTCGGATCGATCTTCCCGGCACTCGAGGCCGCGTTCGACTACTCGAACCGAGCCCCGCTGATCCTTGTGACCGGCATGTGTACCCCAGCCGAGATCCGCGACGCCGGAACGGAAGGAGTCGCAACATATCTCGCCAATGGCGGCGCCTGGAAGCCGGGTATCGCCAAGACCGCAGTCACGGCGGTCGAGGCCGCGCAGCGGCAGACGCTGACCCTGCCGGGCGAAGCTGATACCGCGATGTTGATCAAGCGCATCGCGCGCAAGCTCCTCGATCTCGATCGTGAAATCAAGGACACCGACAAGCTCGTCACCACACGATTCCGTCAGCACCCGTGGGCGCACATCATCGAATCCCTGCCCGGGATGGGGCCGGGACTGGGCGCGGAATTCCTCGTCGGCACCGGCGGCGACCTGACCACTTTCGCCAGCGCTGGACGCTTGGCATCCTATGCCGGGCTGGTGCCCGTCCCACGTGATTCCGGCCGGGTCTCCGGGAACCTGCACCGCCCGAAACGCTACAACCGGCGCATGCGCAGGGTGTTCTACATGGCGGCGCTGTCCAGTCTGCGCTACAAGAACGGGCCGTCGCGACGCTTCTACGACCGCAAACGCAGTGAACGACAGGTCCATACCCAAGCTCTCCTAGCCCTGGCTCGACGCCTGGTCGATGTCCTGTGGGCACTGCTGCGGGACGGCCGAGAATTCAGCATCGACAACCCGGCTCCGGTCACGGCTGCGGCTTGACACGGTCATTGAGAGTCCTTTCTGGAGCGGTCGTCGACCAGGGAGCTGGTCGACGCGAGGCGGGACAGACAGGAATCCAGGCGGCAGACCTGAGCCTAAGCCAGGTAGGACACGGTGGTCATCATCCCGGCTTCCTGGTGATACGCGTTGTGGCAGTGCAGCGCCCACTGGCCGGGGTTGTCGGTGTCGAATTCGATCTCGACGGTGCGCATCGGCCCGATCGTGACGGTGTCCTTCCGCAGACCGGTGTCGGTGAGCGCGAAGGTATGTCCGTGCAGATGCATCGGGTGGAACATGTCCGACATGTTCCGCATCCGCATCCGCACCCGCTGCCCTTCGGTTACGTTCAGCGGCGGAATGTCGGGGTGGGCACGGCCATTGAGGGTCCACCGGTACGGCGTCATGGTCCCGCCCATATCCACGCTGTGATACACATCGTGGTCTTGCTCGGCCAGGCGCACATAGTCGCGGGGCGTGAGGTCGGTGCCGAGCAGCACCTGCCGGTCCAGCTCGCCGGGGCGAGGTTGGGCGGGTAGTTCGCCGGCGGCGGTGCGCACCAGGGCCTGTCCGTGCCCGGTCTTGCCTTCTGCCTGGGCGAACAACGGGAAGATGCCGTCGCCGAGGGTGACGAGCACATCGAAGCGTTCGCCCATGCCGATCAGCAGGGCGTCGGTGTCCTGCGGGACGACGGGGAAGCCGTCGGTGTGGGTGATCGTCATCCGGTGCCCGCCGAGGGCGACGCGGAAGGCGGTGTCGGCGCCGGCGTTGATGAACCGGATCCGTGCCCGCTGCCCGGGTGTGGCGGTGAACACGATCGGGTCCTCGGGGACCCGTCCGCCGACCAGGAAGTGCGGGTAGCTGACGTCCCCGGCGCCGCCGAGCAGCGGGGAGAGCATCGTTTCTTCACCCATGTCCATGCCGTCCATGTCCATGGCGCCGTGGTCCATCCCGCCCATCCCGGCATCGCCACTCTCACTCGGGGCGGCGCCGATGCCCAGGTCGCGGGCCACCTCGTCGGGGGTGCGGCCGGTGCCGTCGAGCCAGTCGTCGAGTACCACGATCCATTCGTGGTCGTATTTGCCGGGCTCGTTCGGGTCGTCGATGACCAGAGCCCCGTACAGGCCGCGGTCGAGCTGGAGCCCGGAATGCGAATGATAGAAGTAGGTGCCCGGATCCGGGACCGTGAACTCGTAGGCGAACCGCGCCCCGGCAGCGATGGGATCCTGGGTCAGCCCGGGCACCCCGTCCATGTCGTTGCTCAACGCCAGCCCGTGCCAGTGCACGCTCGTCTCGGCCGGAAGTTGGTTGTCGACCTCCACCCGCAGCAGATCCCCGGCACGGGCCCGGATCAGTGGCCCGGGCAGACTCTGGTCGTAGCCCCAGGTCGAGACGATACGCCCGCCGAGGTCCACCTCGACCGGGCGCGGCGTCAACCGGGCCGTGACCACCTGCTGGCCGCCCGGGCTGCGGCGCGCTTGCTCGGCACGGCGTACCGCAGTCGACGAGGGCTGCACGGGGGCACCGGTCGGCGAGCCCGAGCCGGAACAGGCCGCCAGGACTCCGGCGCCGGCAAGGACTGATCCGAGAAGGAAGGATCGGCGGGTCAGCTCAGCCATGGATATGCCCCTGCCGGTGATCGGTCGCGGTGGTGTCGTCGGGGTGCATCAGCACCTGCCGGCGGGCCATGAATTCGTCGAAGTCGATGTCGCCGCGGGCGAAGCGTGCTTCGAGCAGCTGCAGCGGATCGGCCTCCGCGGTGGTGCGACCAGGCCCGTGGGCGCGGTCGGTGCGGAACATCATGGCCACCAGGTAGATCACCACCGCCCAGAACGCGACCATGCACACGGCCATGACGATCCATCCGGTCCAGGTCAGCTCACCTGCCCAGCCCATCATGGTCGCCTCCTTTCCCAAGTTCGTGTCTCCAGCCTGGCGCGTGTACCCCCCGATTCCTGTGGAGGTCGTATGAAGATTTGCTCAAGAAGCCCCACCGAGGCGTCGACACCAGGAATGGCTGGCGAAGATGGACGACATGGACTCCTCCGCTCGCACCCCTACCGCGACCAGCGACCCGGCGGCGCCGCAGCGCCCACTGACCGGGTTGCGGGCGATGGTCGTCGAGGACGAGGCGCCGTTGGCGACCCTGATCGGCTCGTATCTCGAACGCGACGGGTTCGAGACCGCGATCACCGGTGACGGCGCCGACGCCGTCACCCTTGCCCGGCAGGTCGACCCCGATGTCGTGGTCCTCGATCTGGGCCTGCCCCATCTGGACGGGGTCGAGGTGTGCCGGCAACTGCGCACCTTCTCCGACGCGTATGTCGTGATGCTCACCGCCCGCACCGAGGAGATCGACACCCTCATCGGGCTGTCCGTCGGCGCGGACGATTACATGAGCAAACCGTTCAGCCCCCGGGAGTTGATGGCCCGCATCCAGGCCATGCTGCGCCGTCCCCGCACCGGTATCGCCGCACCGAGGCCGGCCGAAAGCGCCGCCGCGGATCTGGTCCACCGTGTCGGTGACCTGGCCCTCGATGTCGACGGCCGCGAGGTCACCGTCGCCGGGATGCCGGTGGCGTTGACCCGCACCGAATTCGACGTCCTTGCCGCCCTGGCACGCGATCCCGGCGTGGTGCTCACCCGGGCTCAGCTGATCGAGGCGGTGTGGGGGCCGAGCTGGACAGGGGATGAGCACCTCGTCGATGTGCACATCGGGCATCTGCGCCGCAAACTCTGCGACGACGCCACCCGCGGCCGTTACGTGCGCACCGTCCGCGGCGTCGGCTACCGGATGGGCACCGGAGCATGAACCCCCGAACCTCCGTGTCGGGGCCGTCGGAGCGGCGCGCGTTGACCGGGTCGAGCTTCGGCACCCGGCTGTTTCTCGCACTGACCGTGGTGGTGGTCGGCTGCGCCGTCAGCGCCTGGATCGTCGCCTCCGCACTCGCCCCCGGCATCTTCCACGACCACCTCGGCCAGGCCGGCATCGACCACAACTCCAGCCAGGCCGCCCACGTCGAAATGGCCTTCACCTGGGCGATCGTCCTCGCGTGGGGCATGGCGATTGCGATCGCGGTGCTACTGGCGCTGGCGGTGAGCTGGTATCTCACCCGCCGTGTCCAACGCTCGCTGACGGCGGTGACCACCTCGGCTGCCCGGATCGCGAGCGGCCGCTACGACACCCGCGTGCACAGCCCCGGGCTGGGCCGTGAATTCGACGAACTCGCAGTCACGGTCAATGAGCTCGCCCGCCGTCTCGAGGCCACCGAAAGCACCCGGCGCCGGATGCTGTCCGATCTCGGCCACGAGATGCGCACTCCAATCGCCACCCTCGACTCCTATCTCGAAGCCCTCGACGACGGCGTCCGCACCTTCGACGACGACACCCGCCAGGTGTTGCGCGGCGCCACCCACCGGCTGGGTCGTCTCGCCCAGGACATCACCGCGGTCTCACGCGCCGAAGAACATCTCACCCGCATCCGACCGGTGCCGACGACCACCGGTGCGCTGGTCACAGCCGCGGTCGATGCGGTGCGCGAACGCTACGAGAGCAAAGGCGTCGTGTTGCACAGCCGGATCGACGACTCCATGGTTGTAGCGGCAGATCCCGACCGTCTCGGTCAGGTGTTGGGCAACCTGCTCGACAACGCCCTACGCCATACCCCGGCCGGCGGCACCGTCACCGTTGCCAGCAGTCGAGCGAACTACGATCGGGTGGAGATCACGGTGGCTGATACCGGTGAGGGCATCGCCTCTGATCACCTCGATCATCTCTTCGACCGCTTCTACCGGGCCGATACCGCCCGCGACCGCAGCCACGGCGGCACCGGGATCGGACTGACCATCACCCGAACCCTGGTCGAGGCGCACCACGGCCGCGTCCGGGTCCACAGCGACGGGCCCGGCCGCGGAGCGTGCTTCACCATCGAACTGCCGATCATCAAGCTCTGATCTGCTGGGGCATCACACGATTCCACGCCCCGACATGCGCCGCAGGACGAACCGGAGAGGTCTTTCCCCTACGTGTAAGGAAAGCAGGCCGCAGGACTCTTTCACCTTGAATCGGCGGCATTCGTATCAACTCGAGTACCTCCGCGGCGTACCCGGCCTACTACCGCAACCGCGGCGGTCCCGATCAGGGCTTCGGTGAAGCTCAATCCCGGTGCTCCGGCTAGCTGTAATGACCAGGGACATTGTGCACGGCGTGGCAGCGACAGATAGGTGAGGACCTCCGGTATCGGTGTGGTTACCACAACTGCACCGACAACCGAGAGGTCCTCGTGTCCCACGCTAATGCCTTGCTCGCCCCGAAGGGCAGATTGAAACTCGCGATGACCATCGTTGTGGAGGGTTGGACGATCCGGCGCGCAGCCGAACGGTTCCAGTGCTCACCCACCACAGCCAAGAAATGGGCGGATCGCTACCGGGCCGGCGGCGAGGCGGCGATGGTCGACCGCTCCAGTCGCCCGCAACGCAGTCCTGGCCGTACCCCGACCAAGACTGAACGGCGAATCGTCAACCTGCGCTTCACGCGGCGCTGGGGGCCACACCGCATCGCCTTCCACCTGCACCTACCTCGGAGCACCGTCGGAACGGTGTTACGACGCTTCAAGATGCCGTTGTTGCGACATCTGGATCAGAACACCGGGTTGGCGGTCCGGCGGCCGAAGCCGGTTCGCTACGAACACGACGCGCCGGGTGATCTGATCCACGTCGACATCAAGAAATTGGGCAAGATCCCCAACGGCGGCGGCCACCGCAAGCTCGGGCGCCAAGAAGGCAAGCGCAACAACACACGCCAAGGTTTGGGCTACGCATTCATCCACCACGCCGTCGACGACCATTCCCGGCTGGCCTATTCGGAGGTCCTGGGCGATGAGAAGAAGGAAACTGCCTCAGCGTTCTGGATCCGCGCCAACGCCTACTTCAGCCTCCACAACATCATCGTCAAACGAGTCCTCACCGACAACGGATCCTGTTACCGATCAAGGCTATTCGCAGAAACACTCGGTGACGATATCAAGCACAATCGGACCAGACCGTACCGGCCGCAGACCAACGGCAAAGTCGAACGGTTCAACCGAACCCTGAATCAGGAATGGGCCTACGCTCACACCTACCTCTCCGAGGATGCCCGCGTAGCGACCTACCAGACCTGGGTCCATGACTACAATCACCACAGACCCCACACAGGCATCGGCGGAAAATCACCCATCGACCGCATCATTGTGCACAACGTCCCCGGGAAGAACAGCTAGCGAGGCCAGCGGCAGCAACGGTCCGTCGGTCTGTCCGAAGGCGAGACGGCCCCACGGAAGGCCACCGAACAGCACGCGCGCACGCACCGCCTCGGTGACCACCCAGGCCCCCGGCGATACCGGTTCCGGTGCGGTGCGGCATACCCGCACGGCCGCGAACTCGGCGACAAACAGCGTCAGCGCCAGCAGATACACGGCGAAAGTGGTTTCGAGCTCAGATCGGAGTAGCGGGCGAGGGTCCCGTCGATCCACATGCGCTAATGGTCTTTATGGGGAAGCCGCCGACGTGTCGAGTAGCAGGCGTTGGCACAGGTCGGTGAACTCCGATCCCCACCCCGCTTGGTCGGTGCGGGCCAGTCCCCCGGGCTCGACGGCGGTGGCTTCGCCGACGGGGCTCAGCCGCACCCAGATCCGGCAGCGTTTGATCACCAGCGAGGCCAGCAGTCCACCCATCATGGTGATGGCGAAGACCAGCACCCAGTTCTGGGCGGGATCGTGGGCGACCTGTGGATAAGCAAATTCCTCGGCGCCGTCGAACCTCACCGTCGTGCCAAGATGACCGCGAACGGGCGATGAGCATCACACCGCCGACGATCTGAATGTGTCGCGAATGCCGCCGTAGCCATCCGATACCGCGCAACGCCGACGCCGACCCGAATGCCACGGCCACGAACGGCAGGCCCAGCCCCAGGCACTACGCGACGATCAGCAGCACTCCGCGGGCTGCGGTGGCGCCTTCGGTGCGGCAGCCCCGGACAGCGTCGGGCCGAGGCACGGCGTCCATCCAAGAGCGAACACCACGGTGCACCCCGCGACGAACAGACCGGCGGCGACGGTGACCCCGTTCGATGACCGGTTGCAGGTCCTCGTCAACAGCGCTCGTAGGAATACCGCAGCCACCCGATGGCCACCCGATGCTGCCGACCGAGCACGGGATGACACCGGTGGGAAATTGTCGCCGAGGGCGGTCAGGGCGCGCATCGGCGGGTCGTAGATCAACGGGTAGGTGACCTGGTTGTCGATGACAAAGTCCTGCGCCTGGTCACGCTGGGGATCGCGGACGTTGATCCGAGAAACTGCACGTCCAGGTTGCAGGTAGCACCGAAGGCCCTTTCGAGGTAGTCGGTTTCGCTGCGACCCGGTGCGCACCACGAGGCCCAGAGATCGAGCAGTGGCGGTTGACCCTGTCCGCGGTGCCCCGTCGAGGAGACCGAGGGAGGACACCGAGCGCCCGATCGTGCAGCGGTCCTTGTCCTACCGATCGGCCGGGAGCGGTTGGTGGGTTTCGTACATGCGTACGGCCACGATCAGCGCGGACGTAGCGCTGGCGGCGGCGGCCACCCAGACGGCCGCGTGCAGACCCATCAGGTCGGCGACGATCCCGCCGAGGATCGCCCCGACCGCGTAGCCCAGATCGCGCCAGACACGGTAGACGCCGACGGCGCGTCCACGCCAGAGCGGGTGAGCGACGTCGCCGATCACAGCCAGGAGGGTCGGATAGACCATGGCCGTACCCGCACCGACCAGCACGGTGCCGATCGCCCAGCCTGTGAACGTGTCGCTCTGCGCGATGACCACCAGAGCGACCGCCTGAGTGATCATCCCCGCGGTGATCAGATGTTTGCGTCCGATCTGGTCCGAGACGGCTCCGGTGACAGATTGGCCTGCTCCCCACACTGCCGGATACAGAGCGAACAGCAGGCCGATCTGTGCCACGGTGAGATCCGCGGTGGCGAACAATAATGGGAAAAAACCCCACGAGAGACCGAAATTGAGGTTGTTGACCAGTCCCGCCTGGCTCGCCGAGGACAGAGCGGGTTCCCGCAGGCTCGTCTGGACCAGGATCTGCCGGTTGGTCAGATCCGCGTGGAGATGGTCGTGGAGACCGTCGGCGCGGGCCACGTGATGCCCGGCGTCGAGCAGCGCGTGCGCCCGGGTCTCCTTCACGAAGACACCCGACAACAGCAGTGCCAGAGCGGCATATGCCAGCCCCAGCAAGAAGGGCGCGGGCCGCAGACCGAAATGCTCGGCCAGGTAACCGGCGAACAACGAAGTCACGGCGACGGCACCGTAACCGGCAGCCTCGTTGAGGCCCATGGCCAGGCCGCGCCGCGACGGGCCGACCAGATCGATCTTCATCACGACCGTCGTGGACCAGGTCAGTCCCTGATTGATACCCAGCAGCACGTTGGCGGCCACCACCCACCACCAGTCGGGGGCGAGAACGAGCATCAGGGGCACTGGTAGGGCGAACAACCATCCCGCCAGCAGTACGGGTTTGCGTCCGTAGCGGTCGGAGAAGGTCCCGGCGAAGTAGTTGGCGATCGCCTTGGTGATACCGAAGGCCGCTACATAGGTGAAGATGAATGTGTAACCGCTCAAACCGAATTCGCCCTCAGCCAGCAACGGAAGTACAGTCTGCTGCTGACCGACCATGCCTCCGACCAGAGCATTGACGGCCACGAGGAGTGCGAACTGGGCGGCGTTGGCACGTAGGCCCAGCACCGGAGGCCGGGGCGTGTCCCTGGTGCTCACGACCCGGCCTCCACGGCCTGGGCTGACGATCCCGTCTCCGGGCCGGAGATCACCGCTTCGACCGCTACTAGTAGGACTTTGTTACGTCGGGAAGGCGTGGTGACACAGTGGGCAGGTACCGATCCAACGAGCAAGCGCGCGTTGGAGTTCACGGAGGATTCCGTAGAGGGTCAGTCCTGCCCAACCGCTTTTGGGTCGGTCAACCGTAAGGTGGTGATGAACAGGTGAGCGGCGGTGACCAAGGTGGCGTGGTGATGCCATCCCAGCCAGGAACGTCCCTCGAAATGGTCAAGCCCAAGACCGGTTTTCAGCTCCCGGTAGTCGTGCTCGATACGCCAGCGAATTTTGGCGAGGCGGACGAGTTCGGCCAGCGGCGTGTCTGCCGGCAGGGTCGACAGCCAGAAATCGGTGGGCTCCTCGGCACCGTCCGGCCACTCGGCCAGCAACCACACCTGCGGCAGCGTGCCGTCCTCACCGCGGGAGATGTCGCGGTTCGCCGGACGGACCCGCAGGGCGGCGAACCTCGAGCGCATCGCCGCGGTGGGGTTGCCGGGGTCGGCCTTGGTGCCGTGGCGCCACGTCACGTCCCGCAGAGCGGAGGTTCCGGCGGCGAGGACCAGATCCTTGCAGGTCGAATGCGGATCCTGGTAGCGCGGTGTCGGCGGGCGTCCGCGCCCGGTGTACGCCGCGGCCTCTGGGACGACGCCACCGGGATAGGCCGTGGTAGCGCCTTTGACGGCGACGACATAGCCGATGCCACGGTCGGTCAGGCCCTCACGAAACGCGGTGGCGTCGCCGTAGCCGGCGTCGGCGGCCACCATCGGCGGGACCCGGCCCCACTCGATCAGCTCGTCGATCATCTCGAGCGCCAACTCCCACTTGCGGCGATGATGCTCGCCGGTGGGGACCGCGGACCGCATCCGGCGAGCGGTGATCGCCGCGACCGCCTCGGGGTCGGTCGTGGACTGATCATCCCAGCTCTCGGGCAGAAACAGCCGCCAGTCCAAGGGCGCCGAGGCGGCATCGGTGGCGGCATGCACACTGACCGCGATCTGACAGTTGCCGACCTTGCCCAACGTTCCCGAATACTGCCGCGCCACCCCGGGCGAGCCGTCCCCGTCCTTGGCGAAGCCGGTGTCGTCGATGACCCACGCGTCCGGATCGATCAGATCGCATGCCTTACGCGAGAGCGTCTTCCGGACCGGGACCACGTCCCACGGCGAAGTCGTCACGAACTGCTGCAGGCGCTGGTGGTCCACACCGAGGCGCTGCGCCATCGGTTGCATCGATTTGCGGCGGCCGTCGAGCATCAACCCCCGCGCGTACACACCCGCGGTCGCCCGCTGATCCTTGCGCGTGAGCGAGGAGAACACTTCCTCGACAAACACATCGAGACGTTCACCGGCGTTCGTCAGGGCTGCAGCATCCACCCCGTCATCGTCTCGAGAATCACGCCGAATCTCGAGCCCTCACAGCCGAAGTGACAAACCTAACAAAGTCCTACTAGGAGTCGACGGATGGACATCGCGTGTGCGGCGATGGTCAGCGCCGGAACAGCGAACGCAAGGTGCGGCGTTCGGCGGTGGCCGGGGCGGTGGCCTGGCTGCAGGTACAGCGATCGGCGGCGGGCACGGAACGCATGACCGCGTCGACATGCTGTCCGCATCCACCCCATCCGGTTCTTCCGCAGTTCGAGCAGGTGACGGGGTAACACATGAGAGTTCTCCTCGATGAGAGTTGGATCCTGCACCAGTACAGGGGTCAGGAGCGGGAGGCCGCGCGTTGTTCGGCAATCCGGTTGTGGATCTCGGCCATGTCGAGGGCCTCGATCCAGGTGACCAGGTCCTCGAGAGCAGGTGCCGGCAACGCGCCGGGCTGTGAGTAGACGAGCACGCCTTCTCGGAAGGCCATGATCGTCGGAATCGAGCGGATGTTCGCCATGGCGGCGAGTTGCTGCTCGGTTTCGGTGTCGACCTTGGCATGCACGATCTCGGGGTGCGTCTGTGACGACTTCTCGAAGACCGGAGCGAAGGCACGGCACGGGCCGCACCACGGTGCCCAGAAGTCGACGAGCACGATGCCGTTGCCGTTGCCGTTGCCGTTGCCGTTGCCGTTGCCGACGATGGTTGATTCGAAGTCCGCCATCGTGAGGTTCTTCGTTGTCATGGGTTCCGTTCCTTCTTCGACGCCGGAATAATCAGGCGGGTACGTGGGATTCGGCCCACGCGTTGTAGCCGCCCAGCAGATCTGTAACGTTCTCGAAACCCTGAGCACGCAGCAGCGACGCCGCCACGCTCGAACGCCATCCACCCGCGCAGTGCACCACGATCGGCTTACCGGAAGGAACCTGGTCGAGTCGAGTACGCAACTGCGCCAACGGGATCGGAACCGCACCCGGAATGGTTCCGGATTCGAGTTCACCGGGATTGCGGATATCGACGAGGGTGACCGCATCGGCAGCAAGCAACCGGTCGAGCTCGTCGACCGTCGTCCGGGGTGCAGTCTCGATCAGATCGGCCAGTTCCGCGGGAAATACCCCATCGTGGTCGACATTCAGATAGCCTACGGCACCGTCGGATCCGATACGGGCCAGACGCATCGCGGCGTCCTGCTCCTCACCGCGATAGGTGATCAGCACGATCTTCTCACCGACCTCGGCGACCATGCCACCGGTCTCCGCGAAACGCCCGTCGAACCCGACGTTGACCGAACCACGCAGATGCCCGGCGGCGAAATCATCGACGCTGCGCGCATCGAGAACACGCGTGCCGACGACGAGTTCGGCCCTCACCTGCTCCGGAGTCAACTCCGGAATCATATGGTCCTGCATCAGGAGCGGATGGATCCGCTTGTTCATCGCTGCATCGACCGAGAAGTACGCCGGGGCAGCCGGCTGACCTTCGGTCACCAGGGCAACGAAGTCGTCCTCACTCATCGGCTGCACGGACGGGTTGGTGGCGCGCTGCTCCCCGATGGTGGAGGTGAGTTCGGTCGACAGGTTCTTCCCGCAGGACGAACCGGCACCGTGGGCGGGCATGACGACGACCTCGTCGGGCAGCGTCAGCAGCTTCGCGTGCACGGTGTGGAACATCGCACGCGCCAGATCACTGGTCGAGCCGTCCCCGAGGTTGACCAGGTCCGGGCGGCCGACATCGCCGATGAACAGCGAGTCGCCGGTGAGCACCGCTGCCGGGACGGCCTCGGAATGCTCGCGCACCAGCACCGAGATCGACTCCCAGGTATGTCCCGGCGTCGACAGGATCTCGAGTTCGACCTCACCGAGCGACAGCTTCTCCCCGTCGCGCAGGCGGCGGATGGGGTAGTCGGTCTCGGCAGCTTCGCCGAATCCGATCCAGGCGCCGGTGGCGTCGACCAGTTCGAGGTGGCCGGAGACGAAGTCGGCGTGGAAGTGGGTGTTGATGACGCCTTCGATGGTCAGTCCGTATTTTCTTGCGTCGTCGAGGTATTCGGTGATATCGCGACGGGGGTCGACGACGATCGCCCGGCCCGTGCTCTCGTCGCCGATGAGGTAGGACGCGTGGGAGAGGCACTCGATGTAGTACTGCTCGAGAATCATGGATTCCTCCGTAAAGGTCGTTTCGGTCTCGATGTAGACAAGGATGGCATATACCCCCTAGGGTATGTCAAGTACCCCCCTGGGTATCAACATCCGCATCGAAACTCGTCGTACCGTGCCGGTTGCACATACCCCTAGGGGTATGACTACGATAGTCGAGTAATACCCCCGGGGGCACCGTTGACAAACATCCCTCTCCAATTTCCCCGACCGAAAGGCCACCCATGACCGAGCCCGCTGCCAGTACTGTCGATTCGCACTCGTTGCGCGAGACGCTCGACTCCGGCAAGAACGTACGGATCGTCGACGTCCGGACTCCGGGCGAGTTCGAGTCGGTGCACATCCCCGGCGCCTACAACGTCCCCCTCGACCTGCTGCGCGAGCATCGCGACGAGTTCTGCGCCCATCTCGACGAGAACGTCGTGCTGGTGTGCCGCTCCGGCCAGCGTGCCGGCCAAGCCGAACAGACTCTGCGCGAAGCAGGATTGTTCAACCTTCACATCCTCGAGGGCGGCATGCTCGGCTGGGAATCGGCCGGGCTTCCCGTCAACCGCGGTGCCGATCGCTGGGATCTCGAACGCCAGGTCCGGCTCGTTGCCGGCTCGCTCGTACTGGGTTCGGTGCTCGGCAGCGTCGCCGTACCGAAGCTCAAGTGGCTCGCTGCCGGAATCGGCGGCGGATTGACCTTCGCGGCACTGTCGGATACCTGCGCGATGGGCATGCTGCTGTCCAAGCTGCCCTACAACCGCGGGGCAACGCGCGATCTCCAGAACGTCGTCACCCAGTTGGCCGGGGGCCCGTCCTGCCCGGCCGAAAGGAAAATGGCATGGTCGCGCTGACCGTATCTCTCGCGGTCCTGGTCGGTGTCGCTCTCGGGTTGCTCGGCGGCGGAGGCTCGATTCTCACCGTCCCCCTTCTGGCATACGTCGCAGGGATGGATGCCAAGGAAGCGATCGCCACGTCCCTGCTGGTCGTGGGTGTCACCAGCGCGGTCGGTGCGATCTCCCACGCGCGCGCCGGCCGCGTC
The DNA here is from genome assembly GCF_042729855.1 of Rhodococcus sp. NPDC060090. NCBI lineage: Bacteria > Bacillati > Actinomycetota > Actinomycetes > Mycobacteriales > Nocardiaceae > Rhodococcus > Rhodococcus sp. NPDC060090. The sequence continues at coordinate 21,534 of NZ_JBHWXB010000007.1, forward strand.
CAGTGGCGTACCGGAATCCTGTTCGGGCTGGCCGGCATGGTCGGCGCGTACGGTGGCGGTCTGCTCTCGCGCTTCATCCCGGGCACCGTCCTGCTGCTCGCCTTCGCCGTGATGATGATCGCCACCGCGATCGCGATGCTGCGCGGCCGTAAGAACAAGGCTGTGGCCGAGGACGGCAACAAGGTCATGCCCGTGGGAAAGATCCTGCTCGACGGCGTGATCGTCGGCCTGGTCACCGGCCTGGTCGGCGCCGGCGGCGGCTTCCTCGTCGTGCCCGCCCTGGCGCTGCTGGGCGGGCTGCCGATGCCGGTCGCCGTCGGCACGTCGCTGATCGTGATCGCCATGAAGTCCTTCGCCGGGCTCGGCGGATACCTGTCCACCGTGCAGATCGATTGGCGTCTGGCAGCGATGGTCACCGGCGCCGCCGTGGTGGGCAGTCTGATCGGTGGCCGCCTGACCTCGCTGGTCGATCCGGACACCCTGCGCAAGAGCTTCGGGTGGTTCGTGCTGGTCATGTCCTCGGTCATCCTCGCGCAGGAGATCCACCCCGGTGTCGGGATCGCTGCGGCAGCACTCATCATGGTCGCCGCGGGCGTCACCTATGTCTGCAGCCGCAGAGAGCACTGCCCTCTCCAGCGGCTCGGGGGAGGCTCTCGCGCCTCCGTCGCGGCAGGCTGAGCCGAAGAGCGACAACCCCCGCCTACCTTCTGGTCCTTTGAGACAGACCTGAATCGAGGAGGTCACCATGCACGAAGTCGACATCGCCGCGCTTATCCGGGCCTGGGAGTCCGGAGCTCCGGTGCTGGACGTCCGCGAAGACTACGAGTACATCGAGGGCCATGTCTCCGGTGCCCGGTCCATCCCGCTTCCGGAACCGAGTGCCCGCGTGGGCGAGGTCCAGCCGGGAGACACCGTGTATGTGATCTGCGCGTCCGGCAATCGCAGCAAGCGCGGGGCCGAGATCCTCGAAGCCGCCGGACGCTCTGCGGTGTCCGTGGCAGGCGGAACCCGGGCATGGATCTCCGCGGGTCGGGAGGTTCGCCGTGGGCCCACTCCCTGAGAACGGCGGCCGAACTCCCCGCTCTACGGTCTGTGCACCGTCGCCGACGACGGTGCACAGACCGTAGAGTGGAACCCTGCCGGGCCCGCGCCCGGGCGGTGGGAGTGAACGGAAGCGGTGACACGGACTTGATGGGCCTGGGCGACCTGGAATCGGCGATCATGGATGTGCTGTGGCAGAGCGACGAATCCCTTCGCGTGCGCGATGTGCTGTCGCGGCTCGAGCCCGAACGGTCCCTGGCCTATACGACGGTGATGACGGTCCTCGACAATCTGCACACCAAGGACATGGTCAAGCGGAACCGGCTCGGCCGGGGTTACGGCTACCGGGCAACCCGCAGCCGCGAGGAGACCGCCGCGGAGCTTCTCCGTCAGGTGCTCCGAACCTCGGGCAACGCCGAGCAGGTCATGCTGCATTTCGCCAGTTCTGCGACCGAAGACGAATCCCGGATCCTGCGCCGAGCCGCGCGGCGGACCACGAACCGTACCCGTAGAAAACCGCTCTCGTGATCGTTGCCACAGCTCTGTTCGTGGCAGCGCTCGTGCTCGGCTTCGCAGCGCCACGGTGGCTTGCGCGTCTGACTGTCCCCGGTCGGGATCCACGTGGTGCGCTCACCGCATGGATATCGACGCAGGTGCTCTTCGTCGCCGCACTGGCCGGTGGACCACTGGCGGTGGCCACGAAGCCCGGCTTGCAGCTGGACCGGCTGCCCTTGCCCGTGGCGTGTGTACGAACGGCACGGGAGGACGGACTGTTACCGTGGCTGCCCTATCTTGAGACTGGACTGTGGGTCGTCGCCGGGGCAGTCCTGACACGGATACTCGTAGTGGTCTCGCGTTCTTACCGCAGGCATCGTCGCGAGACCGCCGCTCATCTCAACCTTGTCCGCATTCTCGGTGAGAGCCGGGCCGACGCCGACGGCGAAGTGATCTGGCTGCGGGATGCAGCCTGCGCCGCATACAGCATCGGTGGCCGCGACGGCACCGTCGTCGCCACCGAAGGGCTCAAGGCACTAGACCCGACCGCACGCCGAGCAGTACTCGACCACGAATACGCGCACATCCACGGACACCACCACATGCTCGTGGCGATCAGTCGTGCTTTGAGCAGCGCATTGCCTTTCGTTCCGTTGTGCCGGCAGGGCGGGCTGCGGATGCGGGTGCTTGTCGAATTGGCAGCGGATCGCCGGGCCGCGTATTCCTGTGGCCACGAGGCGGTTCGAGACTCGTTGCTCCAGTGCTCCCGGACCCACGAGGCGGCAGTCCGCGACGAAGCATCCGGCGGCTTTCTCGAAGCGCGGCTCCGGTGGCTGGCTCCCGCTCGTCGCTCCGGTCTCCCCCACTGCGTGCTCACCCGGCCTTTCGCGTTGGCTTATTCCGCTTTTCCCGCCTTGATCACTGGAGTTTCCGTCGTCGGGATCGTGACCGCGTCCTGCCTCACGGTGTGATCGCCACGCTCGGAGATTCACAGGAGTTGCCGCAGGGACGTTGGCGCCACCGGTAGAGAACCGCGCCGGCGAGAAGTGCCAGCGAGACGATGGCGAGGATCGGTTGTAGCGGGGCCCACCATCCGAGCGCTCCGGACGCGCCGATCGTGACGAGCACTAGTTTGTTGCAGATCGGACAGCCCACAGCGAACACGGTCAACATCACGCCGGCAGCGGGTGTTGCCGCCCGTGGCCCGTCGGAGCGAGAGTTCTGCACACCGAACCACAAGGCGGTCAGTACCACCGTCGCTCCCAGCACCGGATACTCCCACCACCGCACCGGAATCTCCCGGCCGAACCACGGGTTCGCGAGGATGTCGGTCGGTATGCCGACGAGCAGGACCGTGACCACCCCTGCTGCAGCGGCCCGGAACACCGCCGTGACCCGATCCGGAATCTGCTGTACTGCAGGATGATCGCGCGTGCGCCGATCTACGCGTGGGGTTGTCACATCTGATCCTTGTCGAAGGGAAGGGGCTCGATCTACTAAGCCAGATAGTAGCTCGAGCTACTATCTGGCTTAGTAGATCGGGGTGATCGCCCCACCCCGGGACGACCGACCGTGGAGGAACGCATGACCCCGACGAAGCAATCCGCCCGTTCACGCCGAGACCTGTGGCTACTCGGCGCTCTCGGCGTCGTCGTGGCGGTGCTGTTCGCGTTTCTCGTCGTCGACCGCACTGGCGCAGACGAGACAGTCAAACCTGCATCGACTCCACAGATCGGGCCGGTCGGAGACATGTCCCGACGCATCGACGGTGACCCGTTGGCGATCGGCTCCGTGGACGCTCCCGTAGTGATGGTCGCGTACTCCGACTACCGCTGCCCGTTCTGCGCCAAGTTCAGCCGGGACACCGAACCGGCCTTGATCGACAAGTACGTCGACGAGGGCATTCTGCGCATCGAATGGCGCGACCTTCCGATCTTCGGCGAGCAGTCGATGGCTGCGGCCCGCGCCGGCCGCGCCGCTGCCGCACAAGGGAGGTTCTGGGAGTACGCGACGGCCCTGTATGCAGCCTCTCCCGATCGCGGACATCCCGACCTGACCGCGGAGGCACTGCGCGGTTTCGCGGCGACGGCCGGAGTTCCCGACCTGGGTCGGTTCGACCAGCAGGCCGCCGGCCCGTCCGTGGACCAGGACATCTACGCCGACATGCTCGAGGCGAACACTATTGGCGTATCGAGCACGCCGTCGTTCGTGATCAACGGCACCCCGGTCCTTGGCGCACAACCGATCGGGGTCTTCGAACAGGTCATCGAGGCAGCAGCCGGGTCGGAAGAGTGACCGAGATCGGTCTGCTCGGAGCCCTGCTCGGCGGCGTTCTCTCCCTCCTCAGTCCATGTTCGGCCCTTCTGCTGCCCTCGTTCTTTGCGTATGCCTTCGACGGCATGGGACGCCTGGCGACACGCACCGCACTCTTCTTTGCCGGATTGGCCGCGGTGCTCACGCCCCTGGGAGCCGGACTGGGATTGATCGGTGCGCTCCTGACTCAGCATCGCGCCTGGATCACCCTGGTCAGCGGCATCGTGCTCATCGGCCTCGGCATCATGACCGTTGTCGGCGGAGGTTTCGCGTCGAAATCGGCGCAGCGAGCAGCGAACTCGCTTACCGGCTCCGGCGCCCTGTCGGTGTTCGTGCTCGGAGCCGTGTACGGATTCGCGGGATTCTGCTCCGGCCCCCTGCTCGGGAGCGTGCTGACCATTGCGGTCGCCGGCGGTCACCCACTCCACGGTGCGACGCTGATGGCCGTTTACGCCCTCGGCATGGCACTGCCGTTGTTCGCACTCGCCGTCGTGTGGAAACGGTTCGATCTGCACAAGCGCACCTGGCTGCGAGGACGTCCCGTTGTGCTGGGCCCATTGCGAACTCATACCACCTCGCTGATCTCGGGGCTGCTGTTCGTCGGCATCGGCGTGCTGTTCCTCGTCACCGACGGGACAGCAAATCTGACCAGCCTGATGGGCGTCGACGAGCAGTTCGACCTGCAGGTCGAACTCGGACGATGGGTCGCAGACATGCCTGGTCCCGGGATACTCCTGATCGCCGCGCTCGGCGCGTTCGCTGCTGTCGCAGTCCGCGTGGTTCGGCAACGACGGTAGAGCCGAGATCGGTTCCGTGCCGGTGCGCGAACGACATCGACACTGGGTCGACCGTGCCCGTCCGGGGTACAACTGCCAGAGCATCCCGACGGAAAGGATCGAAATGACGTTTGCGCTCACGCTCGGCTTCGGCGCCGTCATCGGCGTGCTGCTCATCCTGCTCGGTGGAGGGAGATCGAACCCTGCGGTCCCGGCGCGAGTCTTCTGCCTGATCCTGCTCATGGACAGGCCATCTCGATCCCACTGACCGTCGTCGGCGTGGCATCAGCAGTGGGGCGCTGCAGAAAGTGCGCGTCCACCAGGTCGAGTGAGGTCTGGCAGGCATCTTTGCCGCCACCGGCATTCCGGGCCACCTTTGCGGGCAGTGCCGTGGGGTTGCTTCCGGACCGTGCACTGCCGACCGGCCTCGCGGGCCTGATCTCGCGCCTGAGAGGCACGAGCATCGACTGGGCGATCACCGCCGCCTTCGACGGCTCCGTCAGCAGCGCACAGCACGAACTGCGGCCGTCTCGACGGGGTCCCCCGGAGGGAGAGGTCTGGGAGCACTACACATCCGGCTACCGCTCGTCGATCGCCGCATCGATGATCGATGCGGCCGAACGCATCGTCGCTCCCGTCAACAACGAATTCGACTGCGCCCGCGAACTCGGCCTCATCGGCGGAGCCGAAGCCTGCCGGCCGACAGGCTTTGCGTCCGCACGTGTGGGTGCCACACACATCGTCGGCCGAGGCAGGTCCGGTCGCACAATTCACACCCAGGAAAGATACCCCCGGGGGTACACTGGTCGACACAACCAGGAAAGGACGTGCCATGGTCGGCGACGAAGACAGCATCGCTTCGGTACTCAACCGGCTGCGCCGCGCACAGGGGCAGCTCGGCGGAGTGATCACGATGATCGAACAGGGCCGCGATTGCAAAGATGTCGTGACCCAGCTCGCCGCAGTCTCGCGTGCCCTGGACCGCGCCGGATTCAAGATTATAGCGAGCGGTCTACGGGAATGCCTCACCGGAACGGCCCAGGACGGCAAGGAACAAATGGCCGAGAGCGAGCTCGAGAAGCTCTTCCTCGCTCTCGCTTGACCCCCACCCCCTCCGCAGAGAAAGCAGGACACTCATGACACTCGCACTCTCGACCACCCTGCGCACTTCGTTCGCCGACGCAATCGAGCGCACCCGCAAAGCACTGTCGGAACAGGGATTCGGCGTTCTAACCGAGATCGACATGAAGGCCACCCTGAAAGCGAAGCTCGGCGAGGACATGGAGGACTACGTCATCCTCGGCGCCTGCAATCCGCCACTGGCACATCGCGCGGTGACCGTGGACCGGCAGATCGGACTCCTGCTCCCCTGCAACGTCGTGGTCCGCACCGATCCCGAGTCCCCCGGAACGGTGGTGGTCGACGCGATGAACCCGCAGATGATGGTTCAGGTCGCCGATCGGCCGGGACTCGCGGAGGTCGCCGACGACGCAACCACCGCGTTGCAGGCCGCCATCGACTCCCTGAAAGCAGATACAGCACAGAACTGATGCCCTCGACACTTCGGTGGGACGATCCATGGTGCCGGTTTGTGCACCAGACGCAGCAGGTCGACCCGGTTCGTGAACCGTCGCGACCACGCCCGTTCACGGCATGATCCGCGGCGCGGACCGTCCTGGCCGGATCACCATCCTGGCGAACAAATCCTGGCCCCGAACCAACGGTTCGAGTCGGGACACAAGGCGGGCGCGGCGGCGGAAGGTGAGGCGCCCACCACGCCGATCGACTGTCCCACCCGACGGCGATCGTGATCGCGCAGACTGCAGCCGAGTACGGGAGCTGCGCCGCCTCCCGTCGTGACCGACGCGCTGATGTTGACCCGCGACAACATCGCCGACGTCATCGACGCCAAGGCGATGATGTGCGTGCACGGCGATGCCGGGGTGGGAAAGACGTTCTCGGTCAACGCCTCACTGCGCGAACTCGCTGCGGACACGGTATGCCGGGTGCAGTTCCGGGCGCGGCCCCTTCGATGCGCTCGGTGTCGCCGGGGTACCGCCACTGCGGCCCATCGAGTTCGACCAGACACTTAAAAGCGTGCTGGCCGAACGGTTCCGGGTGCTGGTCTGCGATGAGGCGCAGTGGATGTCGCGGGAGTGTTTCGAGTACTGGCGGCATCTGTGGGACGACCGGCGCACCGACATCGCGATCGTATTCGTCGGTGGCGGGGACTGCTACCACGTGCTCTCCCGGGAGCCGATGCTTCTCTGGGGGAAACCCGGAAGGAATGTCGGATCTGAAGACGTTTGTGCAGCTCAGAGGCTCTCGGGCAAACTGTAACAGATCACGACAGGTGTGGTGCACGAACTGGTGTGTGCGGTGTCGGTGTGGCATCACTGGCGGGTGCCCGAGAGCGGCCGGGAAGGCCCGGGCTGCAGGATGCCCGCAGCGCCGGGAATCCAGCGGACCCGATGACCATCGGGGAGAATCCTTGTTGCACGTCGACCTTCGCCGACCACGTGGTGCGACGCGGATGTCCGACTTCTGCTGGGACCCGCGCGGGAACACCCACCAGCTTCCTTGTCAGTGCGGTTTGTTCATTCTGGCGATCAGTTCCCGGTTCGTGGCCCGGGCTGCGTCGAGCTCCTGATCGCGTTCTTCCAGCTGAGCGCGCAGCTCGACGATCTGCTGTTCCAGGGCCACGATCTGCCGCTGCACCTGGTCGACCGCGACCGGGGGTCCGAGTCCGGACTCACGCCAGGCGTCGTGGCCCAGCAGCTCGGACAGTCGTTTCTCGAGCTGCTTGTTGCGTCCGGCCAGGCGCGCGATGCGGGCCTGGGCGTTGGCCACGTCGGCCCGCAGCGACGCCATCGTCACCGACGCCGCGGTCCCGTCGGGCGGCGGCGGGCTGGTTTGGGCGGTGTGGATCTGGGCGAGCAGGTCCGGATGCCGATAGAGAAAGCTGCGGTCGACCCCTGCGGCGCGAGCGATCGCTGAGACGCTGATCTCGCGGCCGTCCTCGTGAGCGGTGTTCAGTGCCTCGGTCACTCGCTTCCGTCGTCGTGCGGAGTCGGCTTTCCGGCCTTGGATCATGGTGTTGGTCATGCTCAGTCAGTCCTGTCCGGGCGAACATCGGGAAGAGACTGTCGGACCCGCGGTAACCCGAGCCCGACGACGGTGTTGCGGGCGCGGCGCACAACACTGACAGCTTCGGTGATCTGGGCGCGGTCCTCGGCGGACAGCTCATCGACATCGTCCTTGATGCCGGAGAGCAGGCGACGGATGCGGGTGATTTCCTCGTCCGACGGCATGGCCTCGGCCTTGGCCCAGTCATCGGCGGCGAACGCGGCGTGCAGCCGTTCCCGGCTGCGCAGCAGATCGGCCAGATATGCCTCCAGGTCCGGCAGGTAGGACACGTCCGTGGAGAAATGCGCGCAACCGACGCAACGGAACCGGACCGGGCACTCGCCGCCGCCGGCGGTGACGTTGCCGGGTTCGCTGCAGGTGCCGTAGGGAACGGCGACCTCGCCGACGGCGCGGCGCAGGTGCTCGGAGTCCAGTAGTGCCCTGGCGTCGCGCCAGAGGCGGTTGCCGTGCCGGTCGAACTGCATCGTGGTGACTCGGTCGACGGCATCCCTGCGGCGTTTGTCCCCGACGCGGTAATAGCCCTGAGTGGTGGTCATCTGGCGATGGGACATCAGTTCCATCAGGACATCGACTGCGACGCCGGCGTCAGCGTGACGCTGGGCGAAAGAATGCCGGTACACATAGGGAAAGATCTTCTTCTTGTCGAACGGCAGCATCCTGTTGGTCGGCTTGCCCTCGACGTGGTCGGTGCTGGGTACCAGGATGTCCGGGAGAGCATCGACCCATTCGCGATGCCGGGTGGAGATGGTGTCGCCGGTCAGCGGTTTCCCGCCGTGCGGGTTCTTGATCGGTGAGGGCAGCAGCTTCAGCCGATCCATCGGCTCGGTCGGGTAGCGATGCCGGACTCGTTGCTGCTGGCCTTCGATCAACTCGGCCGTGGTTTCGTGGATGGGAAGGCGGCGTCCCAGGCGGTGGGATTTGACGTTGTCATAGACGAGGACCGGTCTTCCTTGCTCGTCTCGTTCGAGACAATCGAGTGCGAGCCGGCAGATTTCGTCGGGCCGGCGCCCCGTGTCGATCAACAACTCGACGCCGACCCGGGTTTCTCGGTTGGCCATCGCCTCGAGCAGGTCCAAGTGTTGGCAGAGGTGTCGCATGACCTCGACCGGCAGATCCTTGCCGGCCTCGGTGTCCTCGGGGTCATCGGGAAAGTCGTGGACGGTGACCGCGAAGTCGTCGGGAAGCCTGTGCAGTGGTTGATCGGGGCGGGTCAAGCCGAGTGTGCGCATCCGCTCCAGGATTCGGCGCAGATTCCGCACCGTGTTCAGTCGCTGGTAAGCGCTGATGGTCCCCTCCCTCTGCAAGAACGCCAGCCGGTTCAGACAGTCCGTGATGTCGGTTCGGCTCAGGACCGATGGATCGGCACCGTGGTCCTGGCGTTGCAGGTGCAAGCTCTCCGACAACTGCACCAGGCTGTTGATCTTGGCCTGGCAGGTGCCCGCGACACCGGATCCGCGGCGACGCGGCAGATCGTCGAGGGCCCAGGCTTTCGCCGCCTCGCGAAGCCATCGTTGCGCGAGACCTGTGAAGCGCACTGTTCCCCCTGAGCAACCGAAAATGACTGCGTCCCACTCGTTTTTGAGTCTTTCTGTGTGCGGGTGACTGCGGTGACGATGCAAGGCCAGCAGCGTTGCTCGGAGCACCTTTGCTGCGCCCTCCCCTACCGCCGTCGGGTCCAGTTCTTCGAGACTTCCGCATTCCAGCCGTCGCGCGGCATCGCCGATGCTGCGGAGCGTGGAGGCAGTGGTCTTCGCGCCCTGGGCGATCCGGTGCTGCAGGCCGAACAGCAACTCGGCGATCATTCGATCGGGCAGGCCGCGCACACTGATCTCGCCATCGGCGGCGATCCCGCCCTGGGTCCGACGCCAGTGCTGCTCGTCCCATTCGCCGGTGCGGATCTTGCCCTGCTTCCGCAGTGCGCGTATGCGCTGCATGTGCAGGTGGCAATACGGGCCTGTGCCGGTCCTGTCCCGCGTGCACGCTGCAACCTCACAGGGGCCGAACGACGGCAGTCCGACGACCTGGGGATGGTGCAGAAACTCCGCCAACGGCAGCTGGAGGACGAATCGTTGCTGATAGTGGTGCGTGTCGCAGACTGCGGCTGTCGCGGTCTTCCACGGACGCCGGCAGCCGGCAACAGAACACGGCTGCACCCGCAGTCGACGAACCTGCGCTCGTTCGACGGCACTGAACCCCTCGGGTGGTGGTTGGCCTGCCGCCATCCAGCGCTGGTGACACATGCTGCAGAAACCATGGCGGCTCATACCCCTCTGATCGCAGTTCACTACTGCGCAACCCCGCCAGCCCAGAACCGGGTGGTGTTGCGGAAATCTGAGCACTCGGCGTTCGTCGGACCAGTTCACCAGCTCGAGTAGCTCCGGCGAGAGCGCAGCCCACAACTCTGCGGTGATCTCATCGGTGTCGTCGCGGACCGCAGCGGCAGCGATCACGTTGCGCGCGGTCACCGGAGTCCCTCGAGCAGTCCCCGGGCAGACGGCACCCGCTCGACCGCGGCGCGTAATCGGTCCGACGAGGGATGCAGGTACGGTTGGGCGGATGTGGGGCTCGCGTGCCCCAACAGCATCTGGATCTCATCGAGCATCGCCCCGGAATCGGCGAGGTTGCTGGCGAAGCCATGCCGCCCTTGATGCGGCGAAATCGACCGAGGCAACCCTGCTCGCCGGCTGAGTGCCTCGAACAGTTCGTTCAGCGCATCCGGTGGCATGGGTGCGCCCAGGGGCTCGCGGAACAAGTTGACCAGAAGAAAGTCGCAGTCTGCGGCCGCGGACAGTGCGTCGCGTTCGATCAGGTAGAGGTCGATCGCCCGGACGGTGAGGAAGTCCAGCGGAACCGCCCGGTTGTGGCGCGATTTCGCCCAGGCGCCGTTGGGGTTGTCTCGGCGGATCACGTGCAGGTGCGCGCCCTGGAGCCGGCAGTCGTGGACTGTGTTGTCCGGCAGCAGGTGCAGATCGCTGCGGCGCAGGCCAACGGCTTCACCGCGGCGCAGACCGGCGCGCGACAGCATCAGCACGATCAGCCGGTCCCTGGCTGAGTGGCAGACCCGGAACAACGCGACGATCTCGGCGTCGCTGGCGCGGTCCACCCTGGTCTCGGGCTCATGCAGGCTGTGGCGAGCGCGCAGCCGATACCGCAGCCGACTCGCCTCGCCCTGAGCCACCGTCGGCAGGTCTCGGGTGTCACCGATCTCGAAGAGCTGATCCATCACTTCGCCCGGTGCCTCCCTGGCCGTCACCGCGAACACCAAAAAGCCGCGTGTCGCCACGAGAATCTTGTTGATCCGCGACTCCGTGCGGACCGGTGCGGCCCCGGGCCCCATCACCACCCACCCACCACCGCGGGCCGGAGTGTATTTCAGCCACACCATGAACAAGCCGAACTCCTGTGCTGCAGTGCGCCATTCCCGATTCGTGCTCGCGCACCAGCGCAGGTAGAGCGACACACTCTCGGCGTAGGCCTTCGTTGTCGACTCGGCCCGATCCCGCCCGAACCGCAGCTCTCTCAAGTACCGGTCGGCAACCGGCTCCACCTCATAGTTCTCATCGATCACCGTCCAGTACCGGCCACCCGACGGCATCCTCACCAAAAATGCTCGCACCACCACTCCGTTCTCCGTTCTCGATCGTTACGGAGCCACAGAGCTACACGCCCCAGAGAACCGACGCAAAACCCCTCCGGAGTGTCAGCGACACGACATCACGCCACGGGTCCAGTTCCCCCAGAGAACGATGCTCTCGAGCCGGGTGTACGTGTGGCAGGAATTCCGTCGGATGACCCCGGAACAGATACTCCGGGTGATTCCGGCGTTCCACCCGGTGTGGGAGCACATCGATCCGGACGTCCTCTCCTTCGCCGATGCGCACGCCGGGCACGGCAACTTCCGGTCCTGGGCCAAGCTCACCGCGCACACCGTCCGTGCACTGCAGCGCCTCGACCGCGACTGTGTCGACCGCGAGGTGCTCGGCTCGGTGTTCGCGAAGATGGCCGGCCGCAGCGGGTGACGCGACGTCCCCGCCCACTGGTGCCCACGCCGCCGCTCTCACCCCGGTCACCGTGCTGCTCGACCGGGACGACGACGCACACCTGACCCACACCCTGCTGCGGGCCCACGACCCTGCGTCCGCGGTGGTGACCCTGCACCCCACCCCCGGGATGTCGACCGCGGTCATGCTGGCCCACGACCTGCTGCTCGCGCTGGGGCACTCGCTCGACCGAGCGGGGGCAGCAGGAGCGACCGGCCCGGACTCGGCGTGGCGGGCGGTGACCGCATGGGTCCACGGCGACGGCATCCGGCACCTGATCGTGCTGCGCGCCCACCGACTGTCGACCGCTCAGCACACCCGGCTGCTTCGGCTACGCCACGACCGGGCTGCACCTCGTGCTCGTCTGGCACTGCCGCGACCCGCTCACCTCCCGCCTCGAGATGCCGGCCGGGGTGCGCCACCACATCACCGACGACCTGACCGCCGTCACAGACCGTCTCGCTCCCCCGCGACGCGACACCCGCCCGCCGACGGACACGACGGAACTGCCCGCAGTGCCCGACAGCGACTGCGCTACTTTCCTCCTCGACGCGGCCGCCGTACTCTCGCGCGCCGACTACACCCGCGTCGCCGCCATCTACCATCACGCTGCCGAGACGACCGGCAGGCGGTTGACCACCTGCGGCCGGTCCCCCGATCTGGCGCAGCGGATGCTCGCCTACCTGCCCGCGCAGCGCTCCCACCTACGCACCCTCTACGGCACGATCCCGCACGGTCGGGCCCGCCGTTGGCATGCCACCGTCGGCCTCTGCCGACTCCTCGGTGATCTCGTGGCCGACAGTCCCGGCCGCACCCACACCCTCATCCGGCTCCGCGGTGCCCGGGCTGCGTTCGAACGGCACGGTCTGACGCTGACGTTGCCGCCGAACCTGAACCACATGGTCGGGGTGGGCCTGAGCACCACCCCGATCACTGAGCAGGTCATCGCCCGGATCCGGGCCCACGTCGCGAACCCGGCGCACGCCGCCGCGCTGGCCACCGTGTTGTTCACCGGCGCCGCCTATCGGGAGCTGACGTTTCTTCAGCGGTGCGCCGTCACCGGGGACACGATCATCTTCACCGGTACCCGCGGTGCCGGTCACCCGGCCGACCTGGGTGTGTGGGTGATCCCACCACCGGCGAGACCGTTGCTGCACGCCGCCGTCGTCTTCCAAGAAACACGCACCGGACCCGCTGATCGGTTGTTCGCCGAGGCGATCGGCAGGGACGGCGGACTGCACCGCACCGCCCGCATGTGCGGGCTGATGCTGCCGGCCCTGCACCCGTGGCGCGACGGCTGGCTCCACAGCACCGCCGTCCTCAACCTTCCCGGGATGTTCCCCGACGCCGTGTGCTGATCCCGCCCGTCCAGCCTGGTCGGACCGGGCCCCTACCAACATCGAGTGGAAGCCCACTACCACGGAGGGAAACCCCAGCTCACCGCACTGACATCCCCGGGACGGACTCTCTCCGCGGCCACTGACATTCTCGTGACGAGAGCCACTGACATGCACTGACGAAACCGCAGGTCGCACCACTGAAATTTTCGTGCAGAGTCTCAGGGAAGTCTCACGTCGCCCTTCGAGTGGCATAGAAACCAAGAAATAGGATAAATCGGGCGCTTTTTCGTGACCTGGGGGTTTGTCACTCCTGGTATGCGCGGCGTGACCGACGAAAATTGTCATTATCGCACCGTCTCCCCCAAACCTCCTGGTGAGGACGTTTTCCTCGCGCAGAGGTGTCGGAGCAGACCGGTAGCCTCCGGTCTCGTGCACAGCGACCAGCCGAATCCCCCACCGCAGAGCGTTCCCGTGCCCGTAGAGACGTCCGGGCACCGTCCGCAGCCACCGTGCCGAGGCTTTGCGCCTCGAGCCCGCGCCCTTGCTGACGCCAAAGCGCTCGCCCACGACCTGGCCGAACGTAACGTCCCCGTCCGCGATATCGGTGCGATCCTCGACGTTACCTTCCAACGAGCCAGCCAACTCGTGAACTCGTAACTCACACCACGCATGAGGTGAGGCGCAGCCCGTCACGGGACCTGGATAGCAAAAGACGGGACCCTGACCACCATTTCGGCTGGTCAGAGCCCCGTCACTGGAGCCCCCTGTCAGGATTGAACTGACGACCGCTCGCTTACAAGGCGAGTGCTCTACCACTGAGCTAAGGAGGCATCTCGAGCGCGGCCCATCATATAGTGCGTCACACTCGCCGCGCACATCCACCCTGTGTGGCTACCGTGGGTCCCATGCGTTTCACCCTTGCCTGCCACGAGTTCGCTGTGGACGGTCGCCGGTGAACATCCTCAATGACGCCGCGAATCTGATCTTCGGGAAGCGCCGCGCGACCATCGACGCGGTCACCGCCGCACCCGCGCCGCTCCAGCCGATCGACCTGACGGACGACGCAGTGGTCGCCGAAGCCCTCGATGTCGCAGTCCGCGTGGGTGAAGTTCTGCTCGCCGCGGGCACCGGCGCGATCGATACCGCCGAACAGGTACGGTTCGTCGCCGCGACGTACGGACTGGCCCAGTGCGACGTCGACGTCACATACAACTCGATCGTGCTGTCGGCCTATCGCGGACAGACGATGCCTCCGGCGAGCAGCATGCGCGTGGTGCAGTACCGGTCGATGGACTTCACGCGTCTGGCCGCGGTCGATCGCCTCACTCGAAGAATCCGACGCGACGCGATCTCTCCGGCGCAGGCCCACGAAGAACTCATGGCGCTCACCACAGCGCCTCACCCCTACAACCGTTGGGTCGCCACGGTCGCATGGTCGGGCATGGCCGCGGCGATCTCCGTGTTGCTCGGCGGCGGGTTCCTCGTCGCATTGGTGGCCTTCGGGTCGACGTTCGTCATCGACCGCGCCAACCGGCTTCTCAACGGTGCAGGGTTGCCGTTCTTCTTCCAGCACGTGATGGGCGGCATCATCGCGACGGCCCCCGCAATCACCTTGTACGGGTTCCGCGAAACGCTCGGTTTCGAGATTTCGCCGGGACTGATCATCGCGGCGGGCGTCACGGTGCTGCTGTCCGGCCTCTCTCTGGTCGGCTCGGTGCAGGACGCCATCACGGGCGCACCGATCACCGCATCTGCGCGGTTCTTCGAGTTGCTGATGATGACCGGCGGGATCATCGCGGGCGTGGCGACGACGCTGCGCATCGCCGAAGTGTTCGGAGCCGAGCTTCCCCTCATCACCTACGCTGCGCTACCCGATCTGGCTCAGTTGCCTACGAAGGTCACTGCGGGTGCCGCGGCCGCCCTGTTCTACGCCCTGGCCTGTTATGCGGAGCGCCGGGCACTGACGGTGGCGGCACTTGCCGGCGCCGCCGGTGCCCTCGTCTACCAGTTGTCGCTGGGGCTGAGCCTCGGTCCGATCGTCTCGTCGGCAACAGCCGCGACGGTGATCGGCTTCGCGGGTGGTCTGATGGCTCGCCGCGCTCTGATCCCGCCGCTGGTCGTCGCGGTTGCCGGTATCACTCCCCTGCTGCCGGGTCTGGCCCTGTACCGGGGTCTGTACGCGATGCTGCGCAACGAGGTCACCAGCGGCATGACGGCGCTGTTCTCGGCGTTCGGCATCGGGTGCGCCCTCGCCGCGGGGGTGACCCTGGGTGAGTGGCTCGCCCGCACGACACGTCATCCTCGTTTTCTCCTCGGCGCCGCAGCGAGCGGGTTGCGCCGGCCGCAGATGCGTCGGACCGGGTCGCGGACGGCCAGGGAAGAAGCAGAGGATCGCCCCAGCGCCACCGCAACGACCGGACCGATACCGGTCATCGACGGCACCACCGGGGCCCTACCCATGTTCGACGGCACAGGACCGCTTCCGACGTCACCGCTCTCCACCGCACCGATGCCTACACAAAAGACGAGAGTCACGCAGCGATTTCGTCGGCTGCGTGACTCTCGTCGAATGTAGAAGAAGTTCCTAGGCGCTACCCTGGCGGGCCTTCTGGTCGGCCTCCATCGCGTCGCGCAAGCTCTTGGGACGCATATCGGTCCAGTTCTGCTCGACGTACTCGACGCATGCGGCGCGCGACTCTTCGCCGAATACCACCCGCCACCCCTGCGGGACCTCGGCGAAGGTCGGCCACAGCGAGTACTGCTCCTCGTCGTTCACGAGAACGTAGAAGCGGCCGTCTTCGTCGTCAAATGGATTCGTGCTCATCTCGCCTCACTTGTTGCGTAGGTGTGCTGGTTCGGTATTCTACCAAGCTCGCCGATCCCTGCGTGTTCCACCGATTGCTCCCGCAACCGGCGCTCGAGGACCGAGGAGAGGACCTCTCCCGCCCGAACCGCCGCATTCGACAATAGCGACGCGGTCAAACCGTGAGTCTTCTCCGTCCCTCCCAGCAGGTACATGTCGGCTGCGACGTCGTCCGGCAACTCCAGACGGTAGTCGCGCGCCACCGGCGGCACCGGGGTATCCCACGCGAGATCTCCGAGCACCGAGCCGAGCTGCGTCGGCTCGAAGCCGGTCGCGAGGACGACGGCGTCGCACTTCAGTGTGTCGGACACGCCGTCCAGGTTGTTACGAATTTCCACTTCCATGCCCGCAGCGGTCTCCGTGGCCGCGACCACCTCGGATGCACGACGCATGAACAGGCGGCGCGGCCCACGCACCCGCTCCCGGTATTCGGCTGCGTACAACGCTTCGATCAGTTCGGGCGCCACGACCGCGTAGTTGGTGCCCTTGTGCAGCGCGAGGAGACGTTCGCGCTCCTCGATCGGGGCTCCGTGCAGTTCGTCGACCACTTCGGGGTCGAAGATCCGGTTGGCATACGGGCTGTCGTCGGCGGGGCTGTAACCGAACCGGCCGAAGACGTTGTGGACTTCGGCCTGCGGGTAGTTGGTGTGCAGGTACTGCACCACTTCTGCAGCACTCTGACCGGCACCGACCACGACGAATCGCTGGTGGACCGGCGCAGGCATCTCCTCGAGGTGGAACAGGAAGTCGTGGTTGTGGAAGCAGCGCGACGACTCGCTCGCCCACTCCGGAACGCGGGCCCGCAGGCCGACACCCATCACGACCGTCCGAGCATGCACGACGCTTCCGTCGGCAGCACGGATCGCGAACAGGTCCGCGGTTCCCCGCGCGTTGCGCAGCGGCTCGACGGACACGATGCCTGAGTCGTAGCGAACCTCGGCAGTGACCCGTCGAGCAGCCCATTGCAGGTAATCCTGGAACTCGAGCCGGGTAGGAAAGAACGTCTGATGATTGACGAAGTCGACGAGCCGGTCGTGCTCATGAAGGTAGGAGAAGAAGCTGTAGCTGCTGGTCGGATTGCGGAAGGTGACCAGATCCTTGGGGAACGCGATCTGCATGGTGGAGCCTTCGAGGAGCATTCCGGGATGCCATGCGAACTCGGTACGACGCTCGAAGAAACACGCGCGAACCTCGTCGCGCGGAGAGGTTTCGTTGTGTTCCTCGATCGCGATGGCCAACGCCAGGTTCGCAGGTCCGAAACCGATACCGACGAGGTCGAAGACCTCCCCGTGCGGGTCGCCCTGCACCTCCGATTGACCGGTGAATGTGCTGGATCGGTCGATCATCACTCAACTTCCGTTGTCGGGGGCAAGATGCCCGCAGCCGGCTCGCCTCAACCCCCTGAACAAAGCTCAGGCTAACCTTGGTTCGGGGAGCGTACCAAGCGAAGTCCGCTCCGTGGGGACCTCCGATCGGACACATCCCGACCGATCCCGAAATGCCCGGAAATGCACGAGCGCGGCGGAACCCCATAGGGATTCCGCCGCGCTTGCCACGCGTTCTACTGCCGCTTCTAGTCGGCCAGGAAGTCCAAAAGGAGCTTGTTCACAGCCTCCGGACGCTCGAGGTACCCGTAATGGCCGGCGTCCGGAATCTCCTCGTACCGAGCATTCGGAATCGCATCGGCGACCTCACGCGACAGGTACGACGGAATCATCCGGTCGTCGGCGAAACCGACCGACAGACACGGCACACGCACCGCCCGGTAGGCAGCACGGCGATCGAATTCGCGATCCATCCCCAGCTGGGCTCGCACACCCGGGGATGCGCGACCACCACTGAATTCGAACACGTCGAGCCAGTCGCGGGCGGTGTTCTCGTCGGCCAGCGACGCAGGCGACAGGTTCATCACCGCGGTGAGCGCGGCCTTGTACTTCGCGGGCAGTTCCACTCCACTGTCGTACAGCTGACGCTCACCTTCGGTCAGCGTGATCTGGAAGTGATCCATCCGAGCATGCCCCGCGAGGAACACGGCCTTTCGCACGAGATCCGGCCGGGCCAGTGTGAGTTCCTGCGCAACGCGCGAACCCATCGACGTCCCGACGACGTGCGCCGGCCCTCCGAGCAACTCGATCAGACCCGCGGTGTCCTTCACCATGTCCTCGATGGTGATACCGCCGAGGCTCTCCCCCGACGGTGCGATACCGCGATTGTCGAACGTCGCGACGCGGTACCCCTCCTTCACCAGCGCAGGAACCTGATGCAGATCCCACACACGGCCGGGGCTGCCGGTTCCCATGATCAGGACGACCAGGTCGCCGGAACCCTTGACCTGGTAGTTCAGTGGGATTCCGTTGATCGTGGCGATGGGCATGAAAACCTTCCTCGGCGAATAGCGAACAGCGCCACGCGTCGACGCGGTGGCGCAACTCCCGATACACCGTACCGTGGTGGGTCATCGCCCCGCCCGGTCCAGGTACCGAACTCGGTCCAGCGGAAGGCGGGTGGCGTCGAGGTGTCCAATTCTCATAGAGTCAGGTAGAGCGCCTGCTCACAGCAGTCACCCCGGGAGGATAATCATGGCCGCGGAACCCACGGCGAAAGACATCGCGGACGAGGATCTCGAACCCCTCGCCGACGAAACCGCACGCCAGGCGCAGCGCGTCGTCGCCGCATACGCCGAGGATGCGGATGAGTGCCGCATGCTCCTGTCGATGCTCGGCATCGCCCCCGTCGACAAGCACTGATCACACAAACCACAGGCGGAGAGGACACGATGTGACGACTGGCGAGGCGATACCACGCCAAGATTCCGACACGTTCACCGAATCGGATTTCGTGGTCGTGGCGAACCGCCTCCCGGTCGACCTCGAACGCCTACCGGACGGCACGACACGCTGGAAGCGCAGTCCCGGCGGTCTCGTCACCGCGCTCGAGCCGATCCTGCGCAGCAACCGCGGCGCATGGGTCGGCTGGGCGGGTGTCGCAGACGCGGACATCGACCCCATCGTCGAAGACGACATGGTCCTGCACCCCGTACCACTCAGTGCAGACGAGATCTCCGACTACTACGAAGGCTTCTCGAACGCGACCCTGTGGCCGCTTTATCACGATGTCATCGTGCGCCCGGAGTACCGGCGCGAATGGTGGAACTCCTACGTCGAAGTGAACCGGCGATTCGCCGAAGCCACGGCGAAGGCCTCCGCGCAGGGCGCGACGGTGTGGATCCAGGACTACCAGCTCCAGCTGGTGCCGAAGATGCTCCGCATGCTGCGGCCCGACCTCACCATCGGGTTCTTCCTCCACATCCCGTTCCCGCCGGTCGAGCTGTTCATGCAGATGCCGTGGCGCACCGAGATCGTCGAGGGCCTGCTCGGCGCCGACCTCATCGGCTTCCATCTCGCGGGCGGCGCCACGAACTTCCTCTACCTCGCCCGTCGCCTCGCCGGACACCAGACGTCCCGCGGGACGGTCGGTGTGCGGTCCAAACTCGGTGTCGTGCAGGTCGGGTTCCGCACCGTGAGGGTGGGAGCGTTCCCGATCTCGATCGCGTCCGGAACGTTGGACGAGCAGTCTCGAAGCAAGGAAATCCGGGCGCGTGCCAAGGCCATCCGCAAGGAACTCGGCAACCCGACGAAGATCCTGCTGGGCGTCGACCGGCTCGATTACACCAAGGGCATCGACATCCGGCTCGACGCACTTCGGGAGCTCATCGCCGAAGGTCGCGTCGACCCCGCGGATACGGTGATGGTGCAACTCGCGACACCGAGCCGTGAACGCGTCGAGTCGTACGTGCAGATGCGCGGCGAGATCGAGATGGTCGTCAGCCGCATCAACGGCGAGTATGCCGAAGTCGGCCGCCCCGTCGTGCACTACATCCACCGCCCGGTCCCCCGCGAAGACCTGATCGCGTTCTTCGTCGCAGCCGACGCGATGCTCGTGACTCCCCTGCGCGACGGCATGAACCTCGTCGCCAAGGAATACGTGGCGTGTCGCAGCGACCTGGGCGGAGCGCTGGTTCTCAGCGAATTCACCGGTGCCGCCGAGGAATTGAAACAGGCATACCAGTGCAACCCGCACGACCTCGAAGACGTCAAGGACAAGCTCGAAGCCGCACTGACACAGACCCGCGAGGAAGGCCGCAAGCGGATGCGGGCCCTCCGCCGTCAGGTGCTCACCCACGACGTGGATCGATGGGCTCGCGCGTTCCTCGACGCGCTCGCACACGAGGGGGCCGCCGGACCGGCGCTGATCGCACCCGGGGAGGCAGGCGAGCCGAACTGACCGGCGCCCCCTCGGGACACCCTCAGATGGGGGTCAACCGGTTCACGAGCCAACGCCCGTCCTGATGCTCGAGTTCCACCCGCACCCGGCTTCCGCTACTCACCGCCTCCGGATTCTCCGAACTGGTGGTGATCTGGTTCAGGAACAGCAGCGTCACTGCGTGATCGGCGTCGGCCGACACCACCGACGACGCCTGCACGTTCACTTGCACACTGATCGACTTCTCCTTCGCGCCGGGCGCGATGATGTTCTGCATCAGATTCATGTATTCGTCGCGGAAGTCACCGGTGAGTCCGTCGGCCGCGGCCGCGGTCTGCTCGTCGACGTTCTCGAAGTCGTACGCGAGCATCGCAACTGCCTGCTCCTGCGCCGCGGCCACTGCGTCCGCCCGGGCTGACTCGGCGGCCGCATCCTGGATCGTGCCGTAGCCCAACCAGCCGACGAGCACCGCGAACACCACCGCCACCACACCGAGGGCACCGGCGATCAGCGGCAGATGCGACTTCGACGGCTCGACATCCGACACACTCCCGGCGGCGGTCTTGGTCTCGGCGTCGGTGGTGTCGGCGTCCACAGCTGTCACAGGGTCTTCCTTCCGGTCATCACTCATGGCACGAACTCCACCTTCGATGCCAACAAGCGGCCTTCCTCGTCACAGATCGTCACCCGGAGCCGGAAGTCGCGGGGTGCGGGCTCGGTCTGATCAGCATTGCTCACCATCGCCCGTGACGCCACGAGCGATGCCGTGCAGGGCCCGTCCTCGGTTTGAATACCCGCTTCGAGCACTTCGCCGGTGGTCGTGACCCCCGCTTGCTGCACGACCTCGACGAATGGTCCCTCTCGGCCTTCGAACTCGGCCTTGAAGTCTCCGGTCGCGCCTTCCATGAGCCGCTTGACGTCGGCATCGGCGGTCTCGGCCTGAATGCTCGTGAGGTTGAGGACTGTCTGCCGTGCTGCCTGCAGATACTCTTCGCGTCGGTCGTTGCGGTCGGCGGCGGACTGCCTCTCGAACAGCAACCACGCCCCCGCCGCAATGAGCGCGACAACCAGTACCGACGCTACGACGGTGACGAGCTTCGCCCAACGCGGGCCCGCAGAGGGAGCCGGGTCTACGCGCTCAGGTTCCGAATGCCGTTCGGGATCGTCGGCCTTCGTCAGGTCGACGGCACTGTCCGATTCGATGGCACTGTCCGATTCGACCGGAGCTTCGCGGTCCTTCTTCTCTTCGTCGTCGGCCATCAGCCCTGCTGCGCCTTCATGTAAGTTTCCAAACTCGCTCCATCTCCGAGGTCGGCGTGCCGGAACACGTTGCCTTCCGGACCAATGTACGTGCCCGTTTTCGGATCGATCCGTCGCGCGGTCACGCCTGCCGGAACTTCGTCGGCACCGCTTTCCGTGTGCGAAGCCGGTGTCGGCATGTCGTTCTCCGATGCGACCGGCGTGGGCGGGCCCCGCCACGGATTGTCCGTGTAACCCGGCGTGTAACCCGTGCGGCACATGTCGGGGGTCGGCGCACGTCGCCCCGGGTACTCCATGCACGGTACATTCCGTGCACCGCGTACGGCATTCGGATCCGATTGCGGCAGTTGGCAGAAGATGTCGTCGGGCGTGTCCACCATCGACGTGTCCGCCGGGCTTCGCCACTCTTCGGGAGGCACGAAGCCGGACAGGCACGGCGGCGGGTCGTGCAACTGCAGGTGGAAGTCCACGACCGCACCGTCTTCGGCGGGGCCGCCGCCCGCAGCGGTGATCAACGCGGTCGTCATCGGCGGGTACAGCACGAGGATCTGCTCGATTCCCGCGTTGTAGATGACGCCCACTTCACCGACACTCACCAGGTTCGCGAGCAGCAGCGGCAACGTCGGGCGCAGTTCCTGCAGAAGAGTTTCCGCCTCCGCAGCAGCGGCGGGACCCTTCTCCATGACGGAACGTATATCCGGGTCGCTCTCACGGAGTCGGTCGGTGAATGTGACCATGTCGCGGGTCCACGATCGGATCGAATCGCTGGTGACCACCTGGGTGTCCAGTAGTGGCCCGAGCTCGTCGAGGAGCCTGCGCGTTTCACCCGAGTTCGCCGAGGCCTCCTGTACGAAAAGCCGTGTGGAGTCGAGGAGCTGCTGCAGTTCCGGGCCGGTCCCGTTGAACGCGTCGAATGCCTCGTCGACGACGGTCTGCAATCGTGTGTCGGAGATGCTGGCGAGCAGAACATCCGCTTGATCGAGCAGCGCACCGACCTCCTGCGGAACCGTGGTCCGATCGACCGGGATCACGTCGCCGTCGGCGAGATGAGCATCTGCCGATGCGCCTTCGTGCGGCACGAGGTCGACGTACTGCTCGCCGACCGCCGAGACGCTGCGCACCGCGGCATCGACGTCGGCGGGAATCTTCTGGTCGGAATCGATGGCCAGTACTGCATCGACACCGCCGGGCGACAACGTCACGCTCGTGACCTTGCCGACGGCGTTTCCGCGATACGTCACGTTAGAATGCGGATACAGCCCACCGGTCGACTGGAGCTCGACGGTGACGTTGTACTGACCGATACCCACCAACTGTGGAAGACGCACGTACATCAACGACATCACCACGAGCCCGATCACGGTGAGTACCGCGAAGATCGAGAGCTGGATGCGGACGAACTTGGTGAGCATCATGGTGTCGGCACCTCCCAGGGCAGTCCCGGAATCTTGATTTCGCCGATGCCCGGGATGGTCACCGTCCCTTCCGTGCCTTGCGGCGCCGGAGGGGGAGGCGCCAGCGGCGCTTGGAACGGGTCTACCGCCTGTGCTGCGAGTCCTGCATCCGTACCGAGGATGCCTTCGGGGCCCGCCAGTCGTCCGGCCAGTGGGGTTCCGGTCAGGAAGTTCAGGTCGAGCCGCTCGAGAGTCAGGTCGATGGTCATCGCGAGGTTCGCGTAGTCGCCGCGGATGACCTGATCGATCCCCGCCTGCGGGAAGGGGTAGGTCAGCAGCACACCGAGCACCTCCGTGAGCGCACTACCCGAATCGGCGAGCGCACGTAGCGTGGGAGACAGCGCCTGCAGGTTCGTCTTCAGATCCTCACCGCTGTTCTCCACGAGCCGGCTCGCGACCGTGCTCATCTCTCCCAGCGACGTCATCGCCGCCGTGAGGTTCTGCCGCTGACCTGCGAGTACCTCGAGCGCGGGAGGAAGTTCCTCCAATGCTCTGACCAGCGTCTCGTTCTGATTGTCGACCGTGGACGCGAGACGATCCATACCCTCGAGTGCCGACACGATGTCGTCGCGTTGGGTGTCGAGGGTGGAGACCAGCTCGTCGACACGCGGCAAC
The DNA here is from genome assembly GCF_042729855.1 of Rhodococcus sp. NPDC060090. Lineage (NCBI taxonomy): Bacteria > Bacillati > Actinomycetota > Actinomycetes > Mycobacteriales > Nocardiaceae > Rhodococcus > Rhodococcus sp. NPDC060090. The sequence goes on from NZ_JBHWXB010000007.1 coordinate 45,141, forward strand.
AGATTGCGGATCGAATCCTCGCGCCCCACAAGGGCCGCATTGAGTTCGGTGGTGATGTCGTTGATCTGCGCGAGTCCGCCGCCGTTGAGTACCAGCGACAGCGACGAGAGGGTCTGCTCCGTCGTGGGGTAGGCGCCCGCACGCTCGAGGGGAATGATGTCGCCGGGTTCGAGCCGGCCCTGCGGAGGCTCGGCGGTCGGCGCCGCCAATTCGAGATGCTGCGATCCGAGCAGCGAAGTCTGACCGATGCGGGCGGTCGCGTTGGCGGGTAACTCGACGTCCCCTTCGAGCGACACCGTCACCAGCGCGTGCCAGTTCTCGACCTCGATGTTCTCGATGGAACCGATGGTGACGTCGTCGATTCGCACGGGCGAATTCTGTGTCAGTGTCGTGACATTCGGCATTCGTATCTGAACCTGGTACGAGTCGGCGCCGCGACCCGCCGCACCGGGCATCGGAACGGAGTTGAGCCCGTTCCATTCGCACCCGGACAGCGTGGCCGCCGCGATCACCGTCGTTGCCGCTGCGGCGAACCGCACTGCTCTGCTCTGAATTCTCATCGTCCTCCTCCCGGCTGCAGCAGCGACCCGAGATCGCCCGGAACCGTGATCCCTGGAAGCCCCGGAAGCACACTGTCCAGCGGCGAAGCAGGCATCGCGGGCTGTTCCGGAGCGGTTCCACGCCCGGCCGACGCCTCTTCGAGCCCCGGCTCGGAGTACTCGATCTGGTCGGGGAACGCCTGGACACCGGCCAACGGATTTGCCAGGACCGGAAGGTAATTGGCTTGGATCGAGGACAAGACCGGACCGAGATGCTGTCGGCACAATTCTTCGCTGCGCTCGGACGTCGCATTCGCCGCAGCACCCACCGACCCGCACATCCACTCGATCGGGTTCGCCGTGTTGTTGATGGCGAGTGCGCCGGTGAGCGAGCCCTGGGCCGGCTTGTAGATGTTGTAGAAGTTCGACAGCGCCGTCGGGCCGGAGTGCAGCACACGTTCGATCTCGGGGCGCTTACGGGCGAGCACCTCGGTGGCGTCGGCGAGTCGCTCCACCGATTCGGTCAGCCCTGCGCGGTTGTCCTGGATGAACCGCTGGACGTCCCCGACGGCGATATTGAGATCGGAAAGGGAGACTCCCAATTGGTCGGAGCTTTCGGCCAGCACATTCGACACGGATGCCAGGCGACCGCCGAACTGCACGATCTGCTCGTTGCTCTGCGACAACACCGACACGAAGGCCTGCAGATTACGGACAGTGCCGAACAGGTCGGTGCGTCCCTCCGACAGCGTGTGCATCGTGTCGGACAGTTCCCGAAGGGTGCTGTTGATCGTCGCACCGTTGCCCTCGAGGTTCTCCGCAGCGGTGTCGATGAACCGTCCGAGCGAACCCTGCGGGTCGAGCTCTTCCGGTCCGAGTGCCTCCGACAACCGCATCAGCTCGGTCTTGATCTCGTCCCATTCGACGGGGGATGCGGTGCGCTCCACCGGGATCGTCGCTTCGTCGGCGATCTCTTCTCCGCCCGAGTAGACCGGTGTCAGCTGGACGAACCGCGCCGAGACGAGACTCTGGGCGATGATCACGGCTTTGGCGTCGGCCGGGACATCGACCGAGTCGTCGACCTGCATGGCCACCCGCACGATCTCGTCGCCGGGATCGATGTCGGTGATCTTCCCGACCGACACCCCGAGCACCCGCACGTCGTCGCCTTCGTACAGGCCACTCGTGGAGAGGAATTCGGCATGGATCGTTCGTTTACCCAGTCCGGAGAACACTGCGAGTCCGACCGCGACGAGCGCGATGACCACGACGCAGGCGATCGTGGGGAGGAGCCATTTCGGTCGGCTGCGGGCCGCGCTCTCGGCGGGTGTGGTGTGGGCGTTCATTCGCCATCCCTCTTGATCGACGGCGGTTCCTTCGGAATCACGTCCTGTAGATCCTGCGGCAGCAGGTCGGGTGCCAGTTGACTGTCCACTATGGCCTTCCACCACGGCGCCGGGAGGATGTTCGACACGTAGGCGTTGAAGAACGGTCCGCTCGCAACGGATTCGCCGAGAGCGCTGATGTAGGGACCGAGCCCGTCGAGAGCGCCGGCGATGTTCTCCTTGTTCGCCTGCAGATTCTCGGTCACCCTGTTGAGCACCTCAAGCGTCGGTCCCATCTGGGCCTGGTTGTCCTGCACGAGGCCGGTCAACTCCCGCGACACCGACGAGATGTTCGCGATGAGTTCGGTGATGGCGTCGCGCCGCAGGCTCAGCTCACCGAAGAGCGAGTTCGCGTCGACGATCAGCTCGTTGACCTGATCGCTGCGCTCCGACAGGATGCCGGTGACACCCTCCGCGCGGGAGAGAAGCTGTGACAGCGATTCGTCGCGCGCGTTGATCGACTGCGACAGGCGTGTCATGCCCTCGAGGGCCCCGCGGATCTCGGGCGGCGTGTCCTGCAACGTATCCGACAGTGCCTCGAGCGATTCGTTGATCTGGTCGGTGTCGAGTTCGGACGTGGTCGTCGTGAGGTCGCCGAGGGCGTCCGTCAGCGAGTACGGCGAGTTGGTGCGTTCGAGGGCGATCACCGAACCCGGCCGCATCACACCCTGGCCGCCGGGACGCACCGCGAGGGACTTCGCACCGAGCACGGTGTTGGTCTTGATGTCGGCGCCCGTGCCGTCGCCGAGGCCGATGCCGTCGCGGATCCTGAAGGTCACGAGCACGGCATCACCGTCGAGGGCGACGTCGGTGACCGCACCGACGTCGACGCCGGAGAGGGTGACGTCGTCGCCGGACACGAGACCGCCGGCATCGGCGAACCGGGCCGAATACGTCAGCCCTCCGGACAGGAACTGCAGTTGGTCGTATTGGAGTCCTGCCACGACGATCGCGACGGATACCGCAAGACCGACCGCGCCGATCCTGAGTGTGTCGGGTTCTCGTATTCCGCTCATTCGAGTTTCGCGCACCTTCCGGTCGTCTGTGCGGCAGTCGTGAATCGGATGGTCGTCCCGTCCGGTCCCGAGAGCTTGAAGGTGTTGGCACACAGGAAGAATTGGAAGAAGTTTCCGTACGCACCGACGCGGATCAGCTTCTTGTAGTCCGACGGCAGCCGCGAGAGTGTCGTGTTGATGTCGTCCTCTCCCATGTCGAGCTGCGTCATGGTGCGGTTGGTTTCGGCGATCACCGACTGGAGGTCGGGACGCGTGTTCTGCAGCAGTGCAGCGAGATCGGCCGTACCTGCGGCGATCTGCGGAATGGCAGCGCCGATCGGGTCGCGGTCGTCGGCGAGTCCGCCGACCAGGCTGTGCAGCTGATCGATGGTCTCGGTGAACTCACGATCGTGATCGTCGATCGTCCCGAGAACGCCGTTGAGGTTGTCGATGACGTCGCCGATCAACTGGTCGCGGTCGGCAAGCGAGTTGGTGAACGAGTTGGTGGAGCCGAGCAGCGACACCAGGGTGTCGCCCTGCCCCTGGAAGACCTGCAGCAACGCACCCGACAGGTCGTTGACCTGCTGGGAATCGAGGCCCCTGAGCAGCGGCTTGAATCCGCCGAGCAGAAGATCGAGGTCGAGGGCGGGTTCGGTCTGTTCGAGGGGGATGCTGCCGTCCGCAGCGAGGATGTCGAGACTGCCGGGTCCTTCGAGAAGTTCGAGATAGCGGTCGCCGACCAGGTTCTCGTAACGCACCGTCGCGCGAGTGCTCGCAAACAGTGTGTGCTTGGAGTCGACATTGAAATCGACCTCGGCGTGATTGCCGTCCCCGATGTCGACGCCCGTCACCGACCCGACCTGAACTCCTGCGATACGCACCTTGTCGCCTGCTTCGAGCCCTGATACGTCGTCGAATGTGGCGTGGTAGTCCTCTGTTCCGGTGAAGCGTGCCTGGCTGAACACCACCGTGAGGCCGGCGAACACCAGCACCATGACGAGGGCGAAGATCGAGAACTTGACTGTGGATTCCCTCATGGTCACTGCCCTGCCGGAAGGTAGTCGCCGAACAGGAATCCGAAGATCGTCGGGTACCGGATCCATGCCTCAGTGGCGGGCTTGAACGGGACCGTCGCTGTGTCGGTCACCAGGAACGGCGCATTCCCGTCTCGGACCGGATCGAAATTCGGCATTCCGTGGCAGTTGGGGCCGCCCGACGCACCGACCACCGGAAGGTCCTCCTCGTGGTTGTAGGGGGTCGCTCCGCCCATGAAACTGGTACTGAGCGTCAATGCCGCGTACTTACCGGTGCCCGCCATCGGCTCGAACGCGACCCGCGCATCGTTGAGACCGGTGATGAAGCAGGTGAGTTCGGGCGAGTACTCGCCGAGCAGCGTGGTGGTATGAGTCAGGGCATCGAGCGCGGTGGTGAGCTGGGCTTCGTTCTCCCCCAGTACGTCCCGCCCAGTATTGGCGAGACCGGTGAGGTTCATCAGCAGCAGATCGAGTTGTTCCTGCTCGTCGACGACGGTGTTGCCCACCTCCGTCGCATTCCCGATCGTGGTCATCAGATCGGGCGCGACATCGGCGTAGAGCTGCGCGACAGTCGCGCCGACCTCGAGGTCGTATTCGAGTTGTGGCAGAGACGGGTTCATCTCGGCCAGGTACTCGTCGGCCGCGACGAGGGTCGCGCCGAGTTCGTCCCCGCGCCCGTTGAGCGCTTCGGACAACGCGCCGAGGGTTGCGTTGAGCTTCTCGGGCTGGATCTGCGCCAGGACGTCGGAGAGATGTTCGAAAACGGTGTTGAATTCGACGGTCACGCTGTCGGCCGCGATCACCGCGCCCTCCTGCATCGGCGTCGACGACGGGTCGTCGGGGACGATGATGTTGACGAACTTCGCCCCGAACACCGTGGTCGATTCGATCGCTACCTGAGCATTCGACGGGATCAGGTCCATCTGTCCGGGCTGCATCGCGAGTTCGAGCACGGCGCCGTTCGGGCTGTGCTCGATCGATGCGACCCGGCCCACCTCGACGCCGCGCAATTTCACTTTGGCCTCGGTCTCCATCACCAGCCCGGACCGGGCCGAGGTGACGGTGATCGGTGTCGTCGACGTGAAGCCACCGACGAACAATGTCAGCGCCACGGCGACGATCGCCACCAGTCCCCCGACCAACCCGAAGGCGGCAAGCTTCTTCTTCCACGAAGGAGTATCCATGCGCGCCGCCCTATCCCGACAGGTTGAAGTTGCCGGAGGTGCCGTACACCGCGAGGGAGATGAGGAGGGTCACCGTCACGACCGCGATCAACGAGGCCCGCACCGCGTTGCCGACCGCGACACCGACGCCGACGGGGCCTCCACTTGCGGTGAAACCGTAGTAGGTGTGGATGAGCATCACCGCGACCGCCATCACCATCGCCTGCACGAACGACCACAGGATGTCGGTGGGTATGAGGAAGGTCGAGAAGTAGTGGTCGTAGACGCCGCCCGACTGCCCGTAGAGCACGACGGTCGCGAACCTGCTGGCGATGAACGACGCGATGACCGCCAGCGAGTACAGCGGGATGATCGAGATCATTCCTGCCATCACGCGGGTCGAGACGAGGTAGGGAATCGACGGGATCGCCATGGTCTCGAGGGCATCGATCTCTTCGGAGACACGCATCGCGCCGAGCTGCGCGGTGGAACCGGCGCCGATCGTCGCGGCGAGTCCGATACCTGCGATGGTCGGGGCGGCGATGCGCACGTTGATGAATGCGGCGAAGAAGCCGGTGAGGGCCTCGACTCCGATGTTGCCGAGCGAGCTGAATCCCTGCACGGCGATGATTCCGCCGGTGAACAAGGTCAGGAAGCCGACGATCACCACGGTGCCGCCGATGACGGCGAGCGCGCCTGTGCCCATGCTGATCTCCGCGATCAGCCGCACGGTCTCCTTCGGGTAGTGCATCACCGCGCGCGGCATGGTGCCGAGTGCGCGGGCGAAGAACAATGCTTGCTCGCCGAGCCTGTCGATCGATTTCGACGTCTTGCCGAGTCGTCGCGTAGTTCTGGGGAATCGGCCTGTCATCAATGCCATCGTGTGTGCCCCCTCATCCGCCCGTGAGCTTGATGCCGACTGCGGTCACGAGGAGATTGACGACGAAGAGCGCCATGAATGCGAACACCACCGTCTGGTTGACGGCGTCGCCGACACTCTTGGCACCGCCCCTGACGTTCAGACCGAGGTATGAGGCGACGAGTCCGGCGATCATGCCGAACAGGCCTGCCTTGACCTGGGAGATCATGAGTTCTCCGAATCCGGTGAGCAGAGTGATGCCGTTGACGAAGGCGCCCGGGTTCACGCCCTGGAAGAAGACGGAGAAGCCGAAGCCACCGAGGATGCCGATGGTGCAGACGAGTCCGTTGAGTAGAAGCGCGACCACGGTGGACGCGAGGACCCGCGGTACGACGAGGCGCTGGATCGGATCGATACCGAGCACCTTCATCGCGTCGATCTCCTCGCGAATGGTGCGGGCGGCGAGGTCGGCGCAGATCGCGGTGGCTCCGGCGCCGGCGACGATGAGCACGGTGACCATGGGCCCGACCTGGGTGACAGCACCCAAGGCGGCTCCCGCACCGCTGAGGTCGGCCGCGCCGATCTCCCTCAGCAGGATGTTCAGCGTGAAGCTGACGAGCACGGTGAACGGGACCGCGACGAGGATGGTCGGCATCAGGGAGACCCTGGCGACGAACCATGCCTGATCGATGAATTCGCGGCGCTGGAACGGACGGACGAAGGCGGCACGCGCGGTCTCGCCTGTCATGGCGAACAAGCCACCGACGGCCCGCAGGGGGACTTCGAAGAGGTCTACCACCGCGTTTCCCCTTCGTTCGATGATGTGCTTGCCCCACGCCACAGCAGCAGTATTGCTGTGACCCGCGTCATATTAACTAGAACGTGTTCACGTGTCAAAGATGCGTCGCTTCCACGGTTGGAATGTCGGTGCTACTGACGAAAAAACATGGGCGGGTTCAAAGATCCCAAGCGGACATAAGCCGGTTTACACTGGGGTTTTGATGAGAATGCGCATCACCGGGCAACCTTTCCGAATTGCCGACGCCATGCTGCCGCTACATCGAAATCGACTTGCTCCGGCAGAAAAACTAGAACAGATTCCCATGTTGTTTCGGCATCGAGAAAGCTGCTCTTCTTCACAGCCGGAGCCGGGCGCCGACGCCCGGAGGCGCGCGGAGTGCAACAGTAACCGACACTGCCGGTTGCAGTAAACCCGATCCGGACGAGCGTCCGGATCGGACCTGCCACGAAGCTTAGAGGCGAATTACAGGGCGAGCGCGGCAGATGCCGAGAACGTCCTGCCCGGATCCCGGTCCGAGAAGTACCCACCGAGTTCGGAAGCGAGCGCAGCAGGGGTCCACTGCCCGTCGGCGTCGAAGCGCTGCTCGACGGTCGGCGCTGCCATCAACGCAACCATCGGGCCGTAGACGATGAAGACCTGGCCGTTGACGTTCTCTGCCGCGGGAGAGGCCAGGTAGGACACCAGCGATGCGACATGATCGGGCGAAAGGGGATCGATCTCGCCGTCGGGCGCATCCCCGAACACCGCTTCGGTCATCGCGGTGCGCGCCCGCGGGCAGATCGCGTTGGCGCGGACGCCGTACCGCGCCAGACCGCGCGCCGCCGATACGGTGAGCGAAGTGATGCCCGCCTTCGCGGCACCGTAATTGGCCTGCCCCTCGGGGCCGAGCAGTCCGGCTTCGGACGAGGTGTTCACGATCCGCGCGTAGACCGGGCCACCGATCTCCTTCGACCTGCCACGCCAGTAGGCCGCGGCGTTGCGGCACAGGAGGAAATGGCCACGCAGGTGCACCGAGATGACGGTGTCCCATTCCTCGTCCGACATGTTCGGAAGCATCCGGTCGCGGACGACACCGGCATTGTTGACCACGATGTCGAGCCCACCGAACCGATCCACAGCACGGGACACCAGCGCATCGGCGGTGGCACGTTCGGCGACACTGCCGGGCACGAAGTCGGCGTCGACCCCCAGCGCACGGATCTGCGCGAGGGTTTCCTCCACCGCGTCGCCCGGAGCGAGATCGTTGATGATCACCCTCGCTCCCGCACGGGCGAGACCGAGCGCCTCGGCGCGTCCGAGTCCCGCGCCGGCACCGGTGACGACCGCAACCTTGCCCTCGAGCGACACATCCCCGTCGCGACCGTTACCGACAGCACTCATTCACGCACTCCCTTGCGAAGTCGGGCAAGACATCCAAGATGCCCTCACCCGTGGTCCACCCCGGGGATCCGAAGCCGCCCCGGAATCTAGAACTTGTTGCTGTTTATGACAAGACCCGACGAACTCGCCGTCAGCTCGTCGCTGCCGAAACCTCGGACAGCGCCGCGCGCGGGCACTGCGCGATCGCATCACGAACGAGATCCTCACTCCCCGCGGGAACGGGATGCACGACGATCAGTTCGTCGTCGTCGTTCAGATCGAAGACGTCGGGTGCGATACCCACGCACACACCGTTGGCCTCACAGCGGTCGAAGTCGACCTCGACATCCATCTCCGGACCTCATTCCTCACCGTAGGAGTCATTCGAACTCAGACTAGAACGCGTTACAATTCTGTGCAATGATTCGTCGGATCCTAAGACGACGGAGGAGCGTTCGTGGACATCGACTACACCCCCGGGCAGCAACGGCTACGCGAGGAACTGCGCGAGTACTTCGCAGACCTGATGACGGAAGAACGACGCGAGGCACTCGCCGCCACCACCGGCGAGTACGGCTCGGGCAACGTGTACCGCGAGGTCGTCCAGCAGATGGGCAAGGACGGGTGGCTCACACTCGGCTGGCCGGAAGAGTTCGGCGGCCAGAATCGCCCCGCGATGGACCAGCTGATCTTCAGCGACGAAGCCGCCGTCGCAGGCGCGCCTGTTCCATTCCTGACCATCGACTCGGTCGCGCCGACGATCATGCACTACGGCACCGACGAACAGAAGGACTACTTCCTCCCGCGCATCTCCGCCGGTGAACTCCACTTCTCCATCGGATATTCCGAACCGGAGGCAGGCACCGACCTCGCGTCACTGCGCACGAGCGCCGTACGCGACGGCGACGAATGGGTGATCAACGGCCAGAAGATGTGGACGAGCCTGATCGCCTACGCCGACTACGTGTGGCTCGCAGTACGCACCGATCCTGATGCCAAGAAGCACAAGGGAATCAGCATCCTCATCGTCCCCACCGACGCCGAGGGTTTCTCCTACACGCCCGTGCACACCATGGCCGGCCCCGACACCAGCGCCACCTACTACCAGGATGTCCGAGTCCCCGCCTCCGCACTCGTCGGCGAGGAGAACGGCGGCTGGGCCCTGATCACCAATCAGCTCAACCACGAGCGGGTCGCGCTGACCTCCGCCGGCCCCGTCCTGAGTGCACTGCGCGAGGTTCGGGCCTGGGCACAGCACACGCACCTTCCCGACGGGCGGCGTGTGATCGACCAGGAATGGGTTCAGGTCAACCTGGCGCGGGTGCACGCGAAGGCCGAGTACCTCCAGCTCATGAACTGGGACATCGCCTCCGGCACCGGCCCCCTCGGACCCGCGCCTGCCTCGGCCAACAAGGTCTTCGGAACAGAGTTCGCCACCGAGGCGTACCGCCTGCTCATGGAGATTCTCGGCCCGGCGGCGACAGTGCGGCAGAACTCCCCCGGCACACTGCTGCGCGGACGCATCGAGCGGATGCATCGCAGTTCGCTGATCCTCACCTTCGGCGGCGGCACCAACGAAGTGCAGCGCGACATCATCGCGATGACCGCACTCGGCCTGCCGCCTTCCAAGCGCTAGAAAAGGACGTCCACCGTGGATTTCACTCTCACCGAAGCGCAGCAGGACCTCTCGGAACTCACGCGCAGCATCGTCACCGACATCGTCACCAACGACCATCAGCGCAGTCTCGATGCCGCCGACGATCGCACCGACCACACTCTGTGGGATGCCCTTGCCTCCTCGGGTGTGCTCGGCGCGGCGTTGCCCGATTCGGTCGGCGGCGACGGATTCGGCCCCCTCGAACAGGCCGCCGTCCTCATCGAACTCGGTCGCGGCGCCGCGACCGTCCCCTATCTGACGTCGATCGTCGTATCCGCTTCCGTCATAGCAGAATTCGGGACCGAGTCACAGCTCGAGGAGTGGGGTGCACCAGCCGCATCCGGCGAGAAGATCCTCACCGCCGCGCTGGCCGAAGAGGTCCACGACGATCCGCTCCATCCCACCACCTCGGCCATCGTCTCCGGTTCCGGCCACGTGCTGAACGGCACCAAGATCGTCGTCGACACCGCACCCGTCGCCGACGGCTTTCTCGTGCCCGCCGCGACGGACGACGGGGTCGCGGTGTTCCTGGTCCGCGCCGACGATCCCGGTGTGAGCGTCACTCCGCAACAGACCACCGGTTTCGGGTCCACCGGCATCGTCACACTGGACGGGGTCGCTCTCGGACCTGACCGCATTCTCGGTTCCGACGGTGCAGCCGTCGCAGCCCGGCTGCGCGACCACCTGCTTCTCGGATCGGCCGCCTACCAGTGCGGTGTCCTCGACCGGGCGCTCCAACTCACCGCCGAGTACGCCCGCGAGCGGGTCCAGTTCGATCGTCCCATCGGCAGTTTCCAGGCCGTCGCACAGCGCTTGGCCGACGCGTACATCGACGTCAGAGGCGTGCGCCTGACGCTGTGGCAGGCAGCCTTCCGCATCGCCAAGGGCGATCCTCACGAACAGGAACTGCGCACCGCCGCATTCTGGGCCGCCGACGCCGGGCATCGGGTCGCGCATACCGCGGTGCACGTGCACGGCGGTGTCGGGCTCGACGAGGACCATCCCGTTCACCGGTACTTCCTCGTTGCGAAGCATCACGAGTTCTTGCTGGGATCGGCCACGGCGCAGTTGCGTGCACTCGGCAGGGAACTCGCCGACGCTCCTGCCTGACGCTCCCCTGCCCTGACGTTCGGAGGAAGTCATCATGCCCGACACCGTTACTACACTGCTCCGGCGTCTCGACACGGTCGACGACCGGGGCATGCGGCTCGAGGACTCCTTCGTCTCGTGGCGCGACCACGTCGCGCTCTCCCACGATCGCGCGGCGCTACTGCGCAGCATTCTCGATCCGTCGCGTCCCCGGCACATCGGTCTGCTGCTCGACAACGTGCCGGAGTTCTCGCTCCTGCTCGGAGCGGCCGCGTTCTCGGGATCGGTGGTCGCGGGTCTGAACACCACCAGGCGCGGCGAGGCGCTCGCCCGCGACATCCTGCTCGCCGATTGCCAGGTGGTGTTCACCGAGACCACCCACCTGAGTCTGCTCGAGGGGCTCGACCTCTCCGGGGTGCGGGTGATCGACATCGATTCCGACGAGTGGCACACGATGATCTCCTCGTACGCGGGATCGGAGCAGATCGTCGACACCACCGATCCGGACGACCTATTCATGCTGATCTTCACGTCCGGCACCAGCGGCGACCCGAAAGCGGTGCGCTGTACCCACGCGAAGATTTCCGGGCCCGGTCATATGCTGGCCGAAAGGTTCGGGCTGGGTCCGGCCGACACCGTCTATCTTTCGATGCCGATGTTCCATTCGAACGCGATGATGGCAGGGTGGGGCGTCGCCTTGGCCGCCGGGAGTTCGGTCGCGTTGCGCCGCCGGTTCTCGGCGTCGGGATTCCTTCCCGACCTGCGTAAGTTCTCGGTGACGTACGCGAATTACGTGGGCAAGCCGCTGTCGTACATCGTGGCAACACCGGCGCGGCCCGACGACGCCGACAATCCCCTGCGGATCATGTACGGCAACGAGGGCAGTGCGCCCGCGGTCGCCGAGTTCTCCCGACGTTTCGATGCGGTCGTCGTGGACGGGTTCGGCTCGACCGAAGGTGGTGTGTCGATCGCCGCGACACCCGGCGCACCGCCCGGGGCATTGGGCCGACTTCCCGGCAATGTCGTGATCCTTCACCCCGAGACCGGACTGGAGTGTCCGGCCGCGGAATTCGATGCGGACGGCCGCATCGTCAACGCCGACGAGGCCACCGGTGAGCTCGTCAACAACGAAGGCGCAGGCGCGTTCTCCGGCTACTACAAGAATCCGGAGGCCGATGCAGAGCGGATCCGCGACGGCAGATACCACAGTGGCGACCTCGCCTATCGGGACAACGACGGCTTCGTGTATTTCGCCGGCCGCAGTTCCGGATGGTTGCGCGTCGACGGTGAGAATCTCGGCGCGGCGCCTATCGAGCGGGTCCTGCTGCGCTATCCGGGCTTCGCGCAGGTGACGGTCTACGGCGTGCCCGATCGATATGTGGGCGACCGGGTGATGACCGCGGTCGTTCCCACTGTGGACGACGATTTCGACCCGATCTCCTTCGCCCAATTCCTCGATGCGCAGGCCGATCTCGGTCCCAAACAGCTCCCGACGTTCGTTCGGGTGGCGCGTAGTCTTCCCCGCACTGCAACGTTCAAGATCCTCACGCGCTCACTGTCCGCCGAACGGTGGCATTGTTCGGATCCCGTGTGGGTCCGCGAACGTGGCCAGAACGAATTCCAGTTGTTGACAGACGAACTCGCGCACAACATGGACAAGGTCTCCACCGCCTGAGCATAGAACGCCTTATCCGGCGCAACGCATGCCGATTCCCTTGTCGCCCCACATACCCTGCGGTATGGTCTGGCGGAACCCGTAGTTCGGGAGCGTGATCCGTGGGGGAGGCGAGAGCACCGATGGTGTCGAATTCCCGAACCTCAGTGTCCCGAACCTCAGTGTCCCGAACCTCAGTGTCTCGAACCTCAGTGTCCCGGAATGTTGCATCCGCACTCGGTGGCTTCTACTCGCTGTCGCTCGACGCCTTCACCGGGTTGTTCCGCGCGCCGTTCCAGTGGCGTGAATTCCTCACCCAATTCTGGTTCATCGCTCGCGTTTCCCTCGTCCCCACCGTGCTGATGTCGATTCCGTTCACCGTGCTCGTGGTGTTCACCCTCAACACACTGCTGCTCGAGATCGGCGCGGGAGACCTCAGCGGGGCCGGCGCGGGCCTCGGGGCGATCACCCAGATCGGGCCCCTCGTCACGGTCCTCGTGGTCGCCGGCGCGGGCGCGACCGCGATCGCCGCCGATCTCGGCTCCCGCACCATCCGCGACGAAATCGCCGCGCTCGAAGTACTCGGGATAGATCCCGCCGCACGGCTCGTACTCCCCAGGGCACTCGCCTCGACCGCCGTCGCCGTCACGCTCAACGGTGCAGTGTGCGCGATCGGGCTCACCGGCGGGTTCTTCTTCTCCGTGATGTTGCAGAACGTCGACCCCGGCGCCTACGCCGCGGGGGTCACCCTGCTCGTAGGGCCCGGAGAACTCCTGCTCTCCCAACTCAAGGCCGCCGTGTTCGGTCTCCTTGCCGGACTCATCGCGTGCTATCGGGGACTCTCGGTCACCGGCGGCCCGAAAAGTGTCGGCGAGGCCGTCAACGAGACCGTCGTGTTCGCGTTCGTTGCACTGTTCCTCGCCAACATGCTGCTCACCACGGTCGGGATCGCGGTGATGGGCCGATGAACCGCGTGGGGTTCACGGCGAGCCGCGGGGTACTCGCGGGAAAACGTGCGGCCCGATCCGTGTCGCGGGGCATCGACTCCGTCGGTCGCCAGGTCATGTTCTTCGTCGGCGCTCTCGTATCGACCGGCCGTGCCGCACGCCACTACCCGCGCGAGACCCTGCGTGTGGTCTCCGAGATCGGTCTCGGCACAGGCGTCCTCGCGATGATCGGCGGAAGCGTCGCGATCATGGGCTTCCTGACGCTGTTCGCAGGCGCCACCGTCGCAGTCCAAGGCTTCACCTCACTCGGCAACATCGGCGTCGAAGCGCTCACCGGGTTCCTGTCCGCGTACGTCAACGTCCGAGTGGTCGCGCCCGTGGTCGCGGGTGTGGGATTGGCCGCAACCATCGGTGCGGGTACCACGGCCCAGCTCGGTGCGATGCGGATCAGTGAGGAGATCGACGCACTGGAGGTCATGGCCATCCGCTCGATTCCGTATCTGATGGGCACCCGCATCCTTGCAGGCCTCATCGCGGTCGTCCCCCTGTATGCGCTGTCGGTGCTCGCGTCGTTCCTGTCGAGCCGCATCGCGACGGTCGTCATGCTCGGCCAGTCACCTGGCGTCTACGACCACTACTTCGCCACATTCCTGCGTCCCGCCGACGTGCTGTGGTCGTTCCTCCAGGCCATCACGATGGCCGTCGTCGTGATGACCGTGCACAGCTACTACGGGTACACCGCCACCGGCGGCCCGGCCGGCGTCGGTGTCGCAACAGGGCGCGCCGTGCGGATGTCGCTGATCGGCGTGGTCACCGTGACCCTGCTGATCTCCCTGGCCCTCTACGGAAGCAGCCGGCAGCTGCACCTGGCTGGGTGATCCGATGCCCGCCGGTCAGTCCCCCACATGGCTCCCGAATATCGTCGCGGCCGCACTGGTCGTCGTGATCGCCGCCGTCCTGCTTCTCGTCTACCACAGCTTCCGCGGCTCGTTCACCCCCGGAATCACCGTCACCGTCGAGAGCGACAGGGCCGGTTTGATGCTCGAACGCGGATCGATGGTCAAAGCGCACGGGGTGCAGGTCGGCACTGTCACCTCTATCGCGCACACTCCGTCCGGAGCTGTCATCGAACTGAGCCTCGACCCCGACGATGCTGCACGGATCCCTGCCGGGGTGGGAGCCGACATTCGCGCCACCACGGTCTTCGGCGCCAAGTACGTCACCCTCACCGACCCGCCGATACCGGGACCGACGGGACTGTCCGACGGCACCGTTCTGCTCGCCTCGAACGTCACGGTGGAGACGAACACCGTCTTCGAGTCATTGTCGGGTGTGCTGCAGGCCGTCGATCCCGCCGAGCTCAACACCACCCTCGGTGCACTGTCCTCCGCGCTTCGCGGACGTGGCGATGCCCTCGGCGGAGCGATCGAGGATGCCGACGTGCTCCTGTCACAGATCGAACCTCGGCTCGACGTCATCGAACGCGACCTGGCCGCAGCCGAGGCCTCCGCCGACATCTACGCCGGCGCCACCGACGATCTGGTCGATGCGCTCGACAACCTCGCCGTCACCGGCGGCACGATCGTCGACCGCGCCGACGACCTCGACCAAGTCCTCCTCGCCGCCACCGGCATGAGCGACGCAGGACTCCGCGTGGTCGGTCCGCACACCGAGGAGATCGTCGAAGTCCTCGAGTTGCTGCGTCCCACCGCATCACTCCTCGACGAATACTCCCCGGTGCTGCCCTGCTTCTTCCAGGGCGCCGACCGCGCCCGCAGGCTCGCCGAACCGGCGTCCGGAGGCAACGGAGCAACCATGATGCTCAACTCCACGTTCCTGCTGGGTGTGGATCCGTACGAGTACCCGCGGCACCTGCCGGTCGTCGAGGCCACCGGTGGACCTCGCTGCGGATTGCTGCCGGTCGTCGAACCCGAACAGACACCGGCCCCCTACCTCGTCGCGCGCACCGGTGCGAATCCCTTCGAGCGGGGGAACACGTCGCCGGTGTTCGTGCCGGACTCACTGTTCGAACTGCTCTCCGGAGCGCCCTCATGACCAGGACGGCAGTCGCGGCGAGCATCTACGCGACGGTGATGCTGCTGATCCTCGGCGGACTGTTCGTCGTGTTCGGCCAGGTCCGATTCGGCGACACCACCGAATTCCGGGCGGTATTCGACGACGTGTCCGGACTCGAGGAAGGCCAGTTCGTGCGTGTGTCCGGCGTCGAGGTAGGGAAAGTGTCGTCGGTCGAGTACACCGACGGAAACCGCATCGAGATCGCGTTCGACGTCGAGTCCTCGTACACACCCACCCGAGCGACCGTCGCCACCGTCCGCTATCTGAACCTGGTCGGCGACCGGTACCTGGAACTGTCCGACGGGCCGGGGGACGCCACCCCCATGGAACCCGGCGAGATCATCGGAACCGACCGCACCGAACCCGCGCTCGACCTCGACGTGCTGATCGGCAGCTTCAAGCCCCTGTTCCGGGCGCTCGAACCCGAGCAGGTCAACCAGTTGTCCGCCGATCTCATCACCGTGCTCCAGGGCCAGGGTGGCTCCGTGGAATCGATTCTCGTGCACGCCGCGTCGCTCACCTCGAGTATCGCCGACCGCGATGCCCTCGTCGGTCAGGTCATCGCGAACCTCGACTCGGTGCTGGCAAACCTTGCCGCACAACGCGACACGATCGACACCGCTCTCGACCGCGCGCAGCAACTCGCGTCCGGTCTCGCTCAGGACAGCACCCTGCTCGCCGACTCCGTCGCTCATATCGACGCTGCCGGCGCAGAGGTGGCCGCGCTCCTCACCGAGGCTCGAGCCCCACTCGCGGGCACGATCCGCGAAACAGGAACCTTGGCAACGCTACTCGACTCGCGCAGCGACACCATCGAACAACTGACCACCGAACTTCCCAAAGCGTATGCCTCGCTCGCCCGCCTCGGCGCCTACGGCGGGTTCTTCAACTACTACCTGTGCGGCATGCTCATCAAGGTCAGCGATCCGTCCGGAAACACCCTCACCTCTCCGCTGTTCGGGCAGGCCGCGGGCAGGTGCACTCCACAATGACCCAATTCCGTGAGATGAACCAGGTCCGAGTCGGCGTCGTGGGTTCCGTCGCGATCATCGTGCTCATGTTGTGCGCCTTGAATATCCGGGCACTCCCGTTCGTCGACGACGGCAGCACCTATCGCGCCCGATTCGTCGACGCCGGCGGGTTGAACACCGGCGACGCCGTGCAGGTGTCGGGCAAGGACGCAGGGCGGGTCACCGACATCGAGATCGACCACGATGCCGTCGCCGTCACCTTCACCGTCACCGGCGACGTCGTCCTCGGCACCGACACCACCGTCGAGATCGCCACGGCCACTGCACTCGGCGCACGGCACCTGCGTGTGCGCCCCGCCGGGCCGGGAACCCTCGACCCCGACACCACCATCGACGTCGACCACACCACCGCTCCGTATCAGCTCACCGATGCCCTCGGGGATCTCACCGAGACCGCAGCAGAACTCGATGCCGAACAACTGCGCACCTCCATGGACGTCCTGTCCGACACCCTGCGCGACACCCCCGACGACGTCGCCGCAGCCCTCGACGGGGTCATGCGACTGTCCGGCACGGTCGCCTCCCGCGACGAATCCCTGCGCGAATTGCTTCGTCATGCCGAAGAAGTCACCACAGTGCTCGCCGAGCGCAGCACCGCAATAGATTCGCTGATCGTCGACGCGGATCGCATTCTCACCGAACTCGACCGCCGCCGCAGTTCGCTCGACACGCTGTTCGCCAACGTGCAGGCATTGTCGGTCGAGATCGGAAACCTCATCGTCGACAACGAAGCGCAGCTGGCTCCTACGCTGCAGAAGGTCAACTCGGTGCTCGACATCCTGACCCGCAACCGTGACGACATCGCCCTGGCGATCCAGCGGCTCGGCCCCTACGCGACCGAACTCGGTGAAGCTGTCGCGTCGGGTCCGTTCTTCAACTCGTACATCCAGAACCTACTGCCTGCGCAGATCATCGAGCCCGCGCTCACCGCCGCGCTCGAAGGTGCGGGTATCGCCCCGGTCGGAGGTGGCCGATGACCCGCGTACGCCCCCTTTTTGTTCGGCTCATTCCCCTGGTCGTGCTGGCACTCGTCGCGGTGCTGTCGTTCACGGTGGCACCGTGGCGTTCGTCGGTCGAATACGCCGCCGAGTTCGATACGAGTCGCGGCCTGTACGTCGGCGACGACGTGCGGGTGATGGGAGTCGAGGTCGGGCGGGTCACCGATATCGAACCTCGCGGCAATCACGTTCTCGTGACCTTCACCTCCGGTCGGCCCCTACCCGTAGACGCGCAGGCCGCGATCCTCGCCCCGACGCTGGTCTCGGCGCGGTTCGTGCAGCTCACTCCCGCGTACACGGGCGGGGCGGAACTTTCCCCGGGAGCCGCAGTTCCGCTCGAGCGGACGGCAGTGCCCGTCGAATGGGATGAGATCACCGAACAACTGACCCGGTTGACCACCGAACTCGGGCCGACCGTCGACGACCCGCAGGGCCCCCTCGGGGAGGTCCTCGACACCGCTGCCGCCAACGTCGAAGGACAGGGTCCGGCGATGCGCGAGTCCCTCGAACAGTTGTCTGCTGCGCTGCGCACCCTCTCGGACGGACGTCAGGACATGTTCGGCACCATCGGGAATCTCCAGGTGTTCGTGGAGGCACTGTCGCTCAGCAGCGACCAGATCGTCTCTCTTCACACCCATCTCGCGTCCGTGACGCAGACTCTCGACGACAACCGCGACGACATGGGCGCCGCGCTCGCCACCCTCGACACGGTGCTCGTCGACGTCGAACGCTTCGTGCGTGACAACCGTGGGAACATCGACACCACGCTCGATCGCACCGCCGCGCTCACCGAGACCCTCGCAGCGCAGCGCGACGGAATCGCGCAGGTCTTGCATGTCGCGCCGACCGCTTTGTCGAACCTGCAGAGCATCTACCAGCCCGCTCACAACACCGTGGTGTCCGCGCTGGCGCTGTCGAACTTCGCGAATCCGGCCCAGTTCGTGTGCTCGGCCCTTGCCGCGGCGGAGCAGGTCGATGCCCATACCGGCTCCGAACTGTGCGTGCAGTACCTCGGCCCGATCCTGCCGCTGCTCACGATGGAGTACCCGCCCGTGCGCATCAATCCCACTCGCGGGGTCGGGGCGCTGCCCGATTAACTGGTGTACACCGAACCCGACCTCGCCGAACTCCTGCTACCGGGGGCACCGTGACCTCACGACTCTCGAAGATCACGCTTGCGCTGTTGTGTACCGCTTTGACAGCCGGGTGCGAGTGGCGCGGACTGAATTCACTCGAACTGCCCGGTACCCACGGCCGAGGCGACGGCGCATACGAGGTCGTCATCGAGATGCCCGATGTCACGACACTCGAACGGAATTCGCGTGTACGGACCGGCGACGTCACGATCGGGCGCGTCGCCGATCTGCAGCTCGCAGACGGGCACGCGGTGGTGACGGTGATGCTCGACAAAGGTAGCGAGCTTCCCGCCAACGCGACCGCGAAGATCGGGCAGACCAGCCTGCTCGGTTCCGCGCACGTCGAGCTGGGCGCGCCGACAGCCGAAGCGCCGCGGGGCCGGTTGGAGGACGGCGACGTCATTCCGCTCGACCGGGCGGGATTGTTCCCCATGACCGAGCAGACCCTCTCGTCGCTGTCGCTGGTACTCAGCGGCGGGGGTCTCGCACAAGCGCAGGAGATCAGCCGCGAACTGAACACCGCTCTCGACGGACGTCAAGACTCGACGCGGGCACTGATCACCCGTCTCGACACCGTGCTCGCCGGACTCGACGGTCAGAAAGAGCAGATCATCGGGGCGATCGAATCCGTCGACGCGCTCGCCGCGGAGGTCGCCGAGCACAACCAGCGCCTCGCAGCCGCTACCGATCAGCTCGCCCCCACTCTCGAGGTATTGAACGAGCAGCGTGAAGATCTGACGAGGGCCGTCGATTCTCTGGGGCAGTTCGGCCGTGTCGCCACGGAGGTCGTCGAAGCCGGCGGCGACAACGCCGTCGCGAATCTCCGAGACCTCGAGCCGGTCCTCGCGGCGCTCGCGGGCACGGGCGACTCGCTGACCGAGTCGCTGCGCTACCTGCTGACGTTCCCGTTCCCCATCGACACCTACAAGAATGCGGTCCGCGGTGACTATGCGAACGGCACGGTCATCCTCGACCTCACGCTCCCGACGCTGGAGAACGCACTGCTGCTCGGGACGCCGTTCGAAGGCGCTCTCACCGGGTCGGGTCCTCCGATCCCCGACCTCGTGTCGCTGCTGGTTCCGCCCATCGAGGAGGCAACCCGATGAGTCCCACCGCAGCTCTGCGTGCCCGGCTGATCGTGTTCTTCACGATCGGTATCGCTGCGGTGCTGGCAGTGGCGCTGTGGGTCGTGAACCTGCCGCAGCTGCTCGGGGTGGGACGGTACGAGATCCGCGTCGAACTCGTCGATGCCGCAGGGCTGTATCCGTCGGCGAATGTCACCTACCGGGGATTCGAGATAGGTCGGGTGACCGATGTCGCGATGACCACCTCGGGGGCCGAAGCCGTGCTCTCGCTGGATTCCGGGGTCGCTGTGCCGATGGATGCACCGGCACAGGTCCGCAGTATGTCGGCGGTGGGTGAGCAGTACCTCGAGTTCCTGCCCGGCAATGTGGAGGGACCGTATCTGAGCGACGGTGCCGTCGTTGCCGCGTCGCAGGTCTCGATTCCCGAACCGATCGCCGGGGCGCTGGACCAGCTCGACGAGACCCTGCAGTCCGTCGGGAACGACCGGCTTGCGACTCTGCCGAACGAAACCTACACCGCGGTAGGTGAATCCGATGAGGCTCTACGGACGCTGATCGACGCTGCCGCGGCCGTGAGCGCCGACGGTGCCGACAGCGCCGACACCATCGCGGCGCTGCTCGATCAGACGGGCCCTCTGCTCGAAACGAATGTCACGGCGTCGGAGCCGATCACGCTATGGGCCGGCGCCCTCGCGGGAACTACCGCACAACTGCGGGAATCCGATGCGGACATTCGTGCGCTGCTCGATGTCGCTGCACCCGCCGCTGCGCAGGTGCAGGTGATGTTCGAGGAGATGGAGCCGACGATGCCGCTGCTGCTCGCGAACCTGATCACCGTCGAACAGGTTGCGGCCGTGTATCGGCTGTCGCTCGAGCAGATGCTGGTGTTGTTCCCGTCGATCATGGCGTCGACGCAGTCGGCGGCCCTCCCGAACGCCGACAATCCGGTACAGAACACGTTTTTCGTCAACTCCTACAACGATCCGCCGCCGTGCATCGAGGGCTTCCTTCCGCCCGAGCAGAGGCGCTCCCCCACCGAACTCGATGTGCCGGAGACGCCGCCGGATCTGTACTGCAAGCTCCCGGCCGATTCGCCGATCGCGGTGCGGGGCGCCAGGAACATGCCGTGCATCGAGTACCCGGGCCGACGAGCCGCGACGGTGCAGTTGTGCCGCGACGGCGGAGGTTCGGCGACGAACCTCGGGGAACTCATGACACCACCGGCGTGACCACCCGTGCGTGGTGCCGGTAGCCCCCGCTACCAGAACCACGCACGGGCGGAGTTCTATGCGTTCGCGGCGTCGTTCAGTCGCTCGAGGGTGCCTGTCGCGTCGAGGTACTCCTGGACCCACCGTTCGATGACCGCGGACGTCTTCTCTACCTTGGTGAACTGGCCGACGACCTGGCCCACCGGGTTGAACGCGACATCGACGGACTCGTCCGGGTACTTGTGGGTGGCGGCAACAGCCATGCCGGAAACCATGTACTGCAAAGGCATGCCGAGCGGCTTCGGGTTCTCGTCCTTCTCCCACGCCTCGGTCCAGTCGTTGCGCAGCATGCGGCAGGGCTTGCCGGTGAACGAACGGCTGCGCACGGTGTCGCGGCTACCTGCGTTGATGTAGGCATCCTGCTGGACCGCCGTGTTCTCTGCCTCCTCGACCATGAGCCATTGAGAACCCGACCAGACGCCCTGCGTGCCCAACGCCAGCGCAGCGGCGATCTGCTCGCCGCTGCCGATGCCGCCGGCTGCCAGCACAGGAACAGGCGCGACCTCCTTGACGACCTGCGGCCACAGGACGATCGAACCGACCTCGCCGCAGTGTCCGCCGCCCTCGCCACCTTGGGCGATGATGATGTCGACTCCGGCATCCGCGTGCTTACGGGCCTGGTACGGGGAACCGCACAGCGCCGCAACCTTGCGACCCGAGTCGTGGATGTGCGCGATCATGTCGGCAGGCGGAGTGCCGAGCGCATTGGCGATGAGAGTGACCTTCGGATGCTGCAACGCGACCTCGACCTGCGGCGTGGCGGTGGCCTCGGTCCAGCCGAGAAGTTGCAACGCGTTATCGTCGTCGTCCTTGGGCACGGGAACGCCGTGGTCGGTGAGGATTCCACGGGCGAACTCCAGGGTTTCCTGCGGCACCATCGACTGCAGCATCTTCGTCAGCTCGTCGGCGGACAGGTTGGAATCCATACCCTCGTACTTACCCGGAATCACGATGTCGACGCCGTAAGGACGGTCGCCGATGTGCTCATCAATCCAGTTCAGCTCGATTTCGAGCTCTTCGGGCGTGAAGCCGACGGCGCCGAGGACGCCGAAGCCACCGGCCTTGGCCACGGCGACGACGACGTCGCGGCAATGGGTGAATGCGAAAATCGGGAACTCGATGCCGAGTTGGTCGCATAGGGGTGTGTGCATTCGGCACTCCTCGAGAAGAGACGGTGAACAACTGAAACATGTTCCACCTTAGGTGCACCGCACCCGAATGAACATGCCCCGCAACACCGAAATGACTGTTATAGAACAAATGTTCGCAGGATACTTGCTAGTCGAATGTTTGTTCTATACAATTCGATCATGGGTGGGGATACCTGGAAATTCGATGACAAGCAGCTGATGGCCGAGACGCTCGCCGTCAGCGCCGAAATCCATACGTCGCAGGTACACCGCGTGGATCTGATGATCGCGATGTACGAACGCGACACCGTCAAAGAACACGGCTACCGCAGCCCCGCGCACTGGTTGTCCGCGGCGACACATCTCGAACTCGGTGAATGTCATCGCATCGAATCACTGGCAAAGTTGCTGAGACTCGAACCTGAAGTCCGCGAAGCCTATTCCTCCGGCCTGCTCGATGCGGAGAAGGCACGGCAGATCGCGTACTTCTGCCAGCACTACCCCCGCACCATGAACTCCTGCGACTTCGAGAAAGCCCGCGACATCCTCATCGAGCACGCCTCCGACACGGTCGCCACCAAAGCGACCGTGCGGGCGTTGATCCGCAGACTCGAGCATCTCTTCGGCACCGGAGAGGGACCACCACCCGGTGAAGACGCCACCCGCAACGAGCTGTTCGTCTCCACCACCCTGCACGGACGGGTCGTGATCAAAGGCGAGTTCGACGCCGTCACCGGCGCGCGTCTGCGTCATCTACTTTCACCGCTGTCGGCACCACGACCCGAGGTGGGTGGCGTCAAAGACGACCGGCCTGCCTCGAAACGCAACGCCGACGCCTTCGATCAGCTTCTGCAGTGCGTCGAGGCCGCGGGTCTCGTCCCCGTCGAGGGCGGTGTGAAGCCGCACGTGACGGTCACGGCATCGATCAAGGATCTGACGAAGAACACCGCCGTGAAGGAACTGTTCGCTCACTCCCCGGAGCATGGGTATGCGACGGAACCGTGGGCGGGTCCGCTGTCGATCGACGCTGCTCGGATGCTCGCGTGCGATTGTCAGGTCACCAGGATTCTCCTCGACGAACACGGGGTGCCGCTCGCGCACGGGCAGACCCGCCGCACCGCGTCCGCCGCGCAACGTCGAGCCCTGGCCGTACGGGACGGCGGATGCGCCTTCCCGCACTGTTCGACACCGCCGGCCTGGGCAGATGCCCATCACCTGACCCATTGGGTCGACGGCGGCGATACCGACCTCGACAATTTGGTGCTGCTCTGCGGCCATCACCACAGGTTGATGCACCACACCGACTGGGAAGTCGAAATGACTGACGAACGTCGGCCACAGTTCATCCCGCCGGCGAGTGTGGATCTGTTCCGTAGGCCGATACCGGGAAGCAGGCCGGATCTGGTCGCGTAGTTCCACAACAGAACACAAAGCAGGCACCGTCACCAGGGCACACGTGTGCCCTGATGGCGGTCGCGACCGTGTCTCGACGATTTCGCTGAATCACCTCGCCATCGATGACATCCGTATAGTCTCGCGACCGATTCCCCGTCTTGATGTCGCAACATTGGCAAGCCCCCGAACGCGTACAACCGAACGGAGCGAGATGACGTCAGTACAGGACGACACCGGAATATTGGCCGGCGACGATCGCATGCTGATCGACGGCGAACTTCAACACACCGGCAGCGGCGCAACATTCGACGTGATCCATCCCGGCAATGAAGAAGTCGTCGGCAGAGCCACCGACGGCACGGTATCCGACATGGAACGCGCTATCGGCGCCGCCCGCCGTGCATTCGACACGACCGAATGGTCACGCGACGTCGAATTCCGTTACCACTGCCTGGGCCAGCTTCACGAGGCACTCACGAGGAACATGGAGCGCCTGCGGCGGATAGTTGTGACGGAAGTCGGTTGCCCCATCGGGGTCACCAGAAGCCAGATCGAAGAGCCGATCGAGGAAGTGAAGCACTGGGCCGAATACGGCCGGAGCTTCGACTATCTGCAGGACACGGGAATGCACTCCACCGTGATGGGTCCGGCGCGACGGCTCCTGCACTTCGACCCCGTCGGGGTCGTCGGCGCAATCACCCCGTGGAACGTGCCGTTCTATCTCAATGTCGCCGAGACGATGCCGGCTCTGATGGCAGGCAACACCGTCGTACTCAAACCGGCGCAGCTCACCCCGTGGTCCGGGAGTGAACTGGGACGGATCGTGGCCGAGGAGACCGATATTCCGCCAGGCGTCTTCAACGTCGTGCTGTCGAACGCCAACGAGGTGGGCGCGGCGTTGTCGGCAGATCCGCGGGTCGACATGATCACGTTCACCGGGTCGACAGCGACCGGACGAGCGATCCTGGCGGCTGCCGCACCCACGGTCAAGAAGACGATGCTCGAACTCGGCGGAAAATCGGCCCACATCGTGCTCGACGACGCCGACCTCAGCGCGTCCCTTCCCATGGCGGCCGTGATGGCGTGCGTGATGTCAGGGCAGAGCTGCATCCTGCCCAGCCGGATCCTGTTACCGCGCAGCCGCTACGACGAAGGCATCGCGGTGCTGAAAGCCACGATGGAATCCTTCCCGGTGGGCGACCCGTGGGTCGCCGGCAACATGCAGGGCCCGCAGATCAGCGAAACCCAGCGTCAGAAGGTGCTCGGCCTGATGACCGACGGTGTCGAATCCGGCGCGACCCTCATCACCGGCGGTGGCATTCCGGAGAACCTGCCCACGGGCTACTACACCCAGCCGACGCTGCTGGGCGACGTCGATCCCGACTCCCGCATCGCGCAGGAGGAGATCTTCGGCCCGGTGCTCACCGTGACCGCCTACGACACCGACGACGAGGCCGTTGCGATCGCCAACAACTCGATCTACGGACTGTCCGGTGAGGTGAGCAGCGCCGACAACGATCGGGCGCTGGCCGTCGCACAGCGCATGCGTACCGGCAGTGTCACCGTCAACGGAAAATCCTTCTTCGGAATCACGAGCCCGTTCGGTGGCACCAAACAGAGCGGTCTCGGCAGGCGCAACGGCACGCAGGGTTTCGAGGAGTACCTCGAGATCAAGACGATCGGACTGCCGGGCTGAACGAGGAGCCGAATCCCTTCGGACGACACCGCTGCTAGATGACACCGCGTTCGCGCAGATCGGCCCGCTCGTCCTCGGTCACGCCCAACAGCTCGCCGTACACGGCGGCGTTGTCGTAACCGGCGATCGGCGGGCCGGCGCGACGCACCGATCCCGGAGTGTCCGCCAGGCGCGGCACCACACCGGGTCCGAGAACGTCGGCGCCGGTGCGTTCGTCGCGATGAGGTACCAGCATGTCACGCGCCTGGAACTGCTCGTCGGCGACCACTTCGGCCACCGTATTGACCGGCCCGGCAACGACACCGGACTCCGAGAGATGTTCGAGCAGCTCGGCGAGCGGCCACTTCGCTGCCCACGCTCCGATGAGATCGTCCAGCTCGTCCTGATTGGCGCCGCGTGCCAGATGGTCGGCAAACTTCGCGTCGTCGGCCAGTTCGGGACGATCCATCGCTGTGCAGAGACGCCGGAAGACGGTGTCCTGGTTGGCGGCGATGATGATCCACATGTCGTCGGAGGTCCGATACAGGTTCGACGGCGCAATACCTTCGAGGCGGGTGCCGGATGGGCCGCGCACCACCCCGGCAGCGTCGTAGTCGGGGATGACCGACTCCTGGACCGCGAGGCACGCCTCGGTCAACGCGACGTCGACGATCTGCCCGCGACCCGTGCGTTCGCGGCTCAGCAGCGCCGCAAGCACGCCCTGGACCGCGAACATGCCGCCGAGCGTGTCGCCGAGGGACAGTGCGAGGCGCGGCGGAGCCTGCCCCGGGTAGCCGTTCAGATGCCGCAGACCGCTTTCCGCCTCCGCGACCGATGCGTATCCGGCGTGCGAGGCCTTGGGCCCGGTCTGCCCGTATCCGGAGACCCGTGCGAGCACGATGCCCGGGTTGACCTCGGAGAGCACGTCGTAGCCGAGTCCCCACTTCTCGAGGGTGCCGGGACGGAAGTTCTCGACGACGACGTCGGATTCGGCGACCAGCCGGCGGAAGAGGTCCTGCCCGTCCGGTGATCGGAGATCGAGGGTGATGCACCGCTTGTTGCGTGCGTGCACGGTCCAGAAGAACCGGTGACCGTCCCGCTCGCCCTGCCCCCAGGTGCGCAGCGGGTCGGGACGCGTCGGGTCCTCGATCTTGATGACGTCGGCGCCCATGTCGCCGAGCAGCCGCCCGGCGAACGGCCCGGCGATCAGGGTGCCCAGTTCGAGCACTCTGATCTCCCCGAGTGCACCTGTGGAGCCGGCCTTCTCCGCCGACTCGTTCTGCGTATCCGCGTCAGTCACTCGGTGTTCCATTTCTGTCCGGGATCAGTAACCGAGGTGAACCGTCTTCTCCTCGGTGAACGCCTCGAGACCGCTGCGTCCGAGCTCACGCCCGATGCCGCTGGCGTCCCGACCACCCCAGGGTAGTGCCGGATCGGGCACACCCCAGCCATTGACCCACACCGTTCCGACCCGCAGCTGCGGAATCACACTGTGCACGGTGGAGAGATTCTGGCTGAAGATGAAGGCGTTGAGACCGTACTGGGTCGCATTCGCGAGCCGCACCGCTTCCTCGGTGGTCTTGAACGTGATGACCGTGGCGACCGGCCCGAAGATCTCCTCGCGCGCGATCGTCAGATCGTTGGTGCCGCGGAACACGGTGGGCTGCACGAAGAAGCCCTTCTCCCCCACGCGGGCGCCGCCGGTGAGCAGCTCCGCCCCCTCGCTGCGGCCCTTCTCGATGTATCCGAGGAGACGGTCGAGCTGCTTGCGGTTGACGATGGTGCCCTGGGTGGTACCGGCGTCGAACGGGTCGCCGATCACTGCGCTACGCGCGAACTCGACGAGTCCCTCTATGACCTGGTCGGCGATGGATTCGTGCACGATCACGCGGGTGCCCGCGGCGCACACCTGGCCCTGGTGGTAGAAGTTGCCCATCGCGATCCACGGCAGTGATGCCTCGAGATCGGCGTCGGGGAAGATCAGCTGCGGGGCCTTGCCGCCCAACTCCAGGGTCACCTTGCGGAACTTCTCCCCCGCCAGCGACGTGATGGTCTTGCCCACGGCGGGGCTGCCGGTGAAGGTGATCTTGTCGATGCCCTGGTGTGAGGCAAGCGCGGCCCCCGCCTCAGGCCCCAGACCCGGCACGACGTTGAACGCGCCGTCGGGCACGCCCGCCTCCGCGAGCAGATCGGCGAGCTTCAGCACGGCGAGGGAGGCGTCCTCCGCGGGCTTGACGACGACGGAGCAGCCCGCCGCCAGCGCCGGAGCGATCTTCCACGCCGCGACCACGGTCGGGTTGTTCCACGGCGTGATCGCACCGACCACGCCGAGCGGCTGACGGAGGGTGAAACCGAAACGGTGCTGCGGCCCGACGTCCGGCAGGATCATCGCCTCACCGGCGATCTTGTCGGCCCAGCCCGCGTAGTGCCGGAACGATGCAGCGGCGGCAGGGATGTCGCCCGCGACGGTGTCGGCGTACAGCTTGCCCATCTCCGCGGTTTCGAGCGCCGACAGCTCCGGCGCATGCTGTTCGATGAGATCGGCGGCGCGGGAGAGGATCCTGCCCCGCTCGGCGCCCGCCATCCGCGACCACGCACCCGAGTCGAACGTGTCGCGGGCGGCGTCGACGGCGGCATCGATGTCGTCGGCGCCGCCGCGTGCGATTTCGGCCACCACTTCTTCGTTCGCCGGGTTGATCGACGAGAACTGCGCGCCGGACCGGGAGGGGACCGCCCGGCCGCCGATGCGCAGCAGCGGTTCCGGCAGAACCACCGGAGCCGGAGTGACGGGAGCTGCAGTGTCGGTCATGAAGGGCTCCTATTTCGAGGGTGGGGTGAAGCGACGTTCCAGTCCGGCCCACGACGAGTCGTAGTCGGGTTGACGATGGGATGCAGACAGTGCCCTCTCGGTGACGGCGAGGGCGAGGCGGGTTTCGAACATGAACGACGTCGTGTTCTCGAGTTTCACCGGCGCCAGCTCTGCAGCGGACGCGAGATCGAAGGTCTCGCGGTCGGGTCCGTGTGCGCCCCACTGGTTGTGCAGCGAGGCTCCGCCGGGCACGAAGCCTTCGGCCTTCGAATCGTGTCGACCGCGGATCAGCCCCATGAACTCGGTCATCACGTTGCGGTGGAAATGCGGTGGCCGGAAGGTGTGTTCGCCGACGACCCATCGGTCGGGAAAGACACAGAAGTCGACGTTGGCCTGTCCGGCGACCGGCGTCGGCGAGGTCAGGACGGTGAAGATCGACGGGTCGGGGTGGTCCCACCCTCCCGTCGTCATCACGTTGAAGCGCGACAGATCGTATTTGTAGGCGCCGTGCGTTCCATGCCACGCGACGACGTCGAGCGGCGAATGGTCGAGTTCGGTGGCCCACAGGTGACCCCCGAATTTCTGTACCAGCTCGACCGGCCCGAGACGATCCTCGTACCACGCTGTGGGGTAGAGGAAGTCGCGCGCATGAGCGAGCCCGTTGGCGCCGATCGGACCGAGTTCGGGCAGTCGATAGGCGGCTCCGTAGTTTTCACAGACGTACCCGGTGGCCGTGCCGTCGAGCAGTTCCACCCGGAACCGCACACCCCGTCCGACGACGGCGATCTCCCCTTGCGAGATCGCGAGCCTCCCGAATTCGGTGCACAGCAGCAGCCCGCCCTCTTGCGGGACGAGCAGCAGCTCTCCGTCGGCGTCGGCGAAGTATCGATCGGTCATGGATGCCGACGCCGCATACATGTGTATTGCAATGCCCGTCCGGTCGTGCACGTTGCCGTTGACGGCGTAGGTCGTGATGCCGTCGACGAAATCGACCCCGGCGGGCGGCGCAGGTTGCGGATCCCACCGCAGCCTGTTCGGAGTCAGTACCGTGGCGGTCGACGGTGCAGACACCCAGCCGCGGTCATCGATCCGCTCGAACGGCCTGTGCGCGGCCGACGGCATGATCCGGTAGGTCCAACTCCTCGTGTTGATC
Organism: Rhodococcus sp. NPDC060090; assembly: GCF_042729855.1. Taxonomy (NCBI): domain Bacteria; kingdom Bacillati; phylum Actinomycetota; class Actinomycetes; order Mycobacteriales; family Nocardiaceae; genus Rhodococcus; species Rhodococcus sp. NPDC060090. Next base: position 74,380 of record NZ_JBHWXB010000007.1, read on the forward strand.
TCACGCGGCTCGGTGAACGCGGTTGCAGAATGTTGCTCGGCGTACAGCCCGTACGGGGCTCGCTGCGGCGAATTCTGCCCCCACGGCAGCGCTCCCTCGACCGCTTCGCTGTGGTGTTCGTTGCCGAACCCGTGCAGGTACTCGAGGTCGACCGTCATGTCAGGGCTACCATCTCGTGCAAGGTCGAACCAGAACGATCGTATTGTTCGCCGTCGATGGTGACGGTCATGGTGAAATCGGAACGGAACCGGAAGTAGCCCGGACGACCGACGAGCCAGTGCACGAGCGGCTTGACGAGCTTGCTCGACGCGACGGGAATGTCCTCGAGGAGATTGTGGGCGTGGACGATCTCACGAACCGTCAGCGTCAGCTCGAGTGAATCGGCGACCGTGATCCGCAACCATGACGGATAGGTTCGATCGGCGACCGGGTCGTAGACCGCGGGGCCTTCCGTCATCTCGACCTCACCGTTGCTGAGGACCACTTCTCGCCCGTGCGCGATCATCACCGGCTGCGACCAGTGCGTCCCGTATTTCTTCTGGGTCTGCACCATCGCGTAGACCAGGGAGAAGTCCTCGGTGTAGAGGCGGCCCCAGTACCACTTGGAGATGATCCGCTTCATGTCGCCCACGCCCCAGTTGTGGTCGTGGTAGCCGCGGCCCGTCACCTCGGTGGTGACGCCGTCGACCGTCACCGTCCCCGCGACACGTGCGCGGGGTGCGCCGACGACCCACGCGAAGAACTCGCGGTCGTTGTAGCTGGTCTGTCCGCGTCCCGGCATCCACGGCGGCACCTCGGCCGTGAAGGTGAGGTCGAAGGCGAGATCCTCCTCGGTCACCGACACGCGATAGACGGGCAGCCCGTCTTCTTCGCCCGTCAGCTTCGCGAAGCTGCGACCGACCTCGACGTCGCACCGCTCCGCCGACACGGTGAGATCCGCGTCGGAATACTGTTCGACGACCGTCCGGCGCTCACCATCGGCGCTGTAGACGTGGATCTCGACACCGGGTTTGCGGTGCACCAGCTCCCGGGTCTGCAGCATCGCGACGACGATGCGGCCGTCGTCGAGATGCGCGTCGAAGTACCAGTGTTCGAATGCGTGCTTGTCGGTCGAGGGGTGAGCACCGTTGTCGCTGGGGACAACCTGGGTGATCTCTCCGTCGCGCCTTCCGGGACCGTTCCAGGCCTCGACGATCTGCAGTGCCGCCATTGTTCCTCCGGTGTATGTGGATTCAGCGCCGTATGTGGGTAGTCAGCGCCGTAGTGCGCCACTGGCGTCGAATTGTGCTTCTCGCCCGTCCATCTGGGCGCGGTACCAGTTCTCGCGATGCGCGACCATGATCTTCTCGTGTACGTCGGCGATCCCGGGGACACGACGTGCGAACTCCATCGCGGTGATGAGCGGGAACCTCACGATCGGAATGACGAGCCACGGAATGACCGTCGGCATCGAATATTTGCGACGCGTACCTGGACCCATGAACATCGCCGAGTAGACCGAGTTGATCCGGAAGTTGTATGCCGCCCGGAGTCTTTTGCGTCCCCGCTGACCGTCGCGGGGCGCGAACGCCTTCGGGTACGACTCGATCAGCTCCTTACCGTGATCGCCCGAATCGTAGGAACGGGACACGACGGTGGTGAGCAGCGTGCGGATACTGTCGCCGATCGTCTCCGGATACCAGTCGATGCGCACGCCGAGCAGGTACCCCATGTACTTCTGGAAGTGGATGAGCGCGCGTATCTCTCGCGGAGTCGTCTGATAGCCCAGGGTCCACAGGGCGAGGCCCGGAGTCAGGCTGCCGGCGATGAGGGTAAGCAGCATGTAGGTCTGGCTGATCGGTAGCCCCCATTTCTCCTCGTCCCATTCGGGATGCTTCGCGACCCGGTCGCGCACCGACACGTGCATCACACGTACCTTGAGTGCCGTTGCGCGCCCGACCGATCCGGGGGTGAGCAATGCGCCTGGCTCGGAAACGTTGCACCAGAATCGGCACGTCTCGAGGTAGCGGCGCAGAGCGTTGTCGCCCGCGTAGCCGCCGGCGAGCGACAACGGGGTCGCGACAGCGGATTCCGTGTAGATTTCGAGAGTTTCGGCCCCCGCGAAGCTGAACAGCATTGTGCCCCAGCGCCGCCAGATCTTCGCGCCTTCTTCGACGAGTTCGGGTTGCACCCAGCCGGGGACGGTCTCGAACTCCTCGAACAGCGCCTTCATCGCCTCCGGCGCATCCGGCACGGTATCGATACCGTCGGTCAGCGCCGCGTCGAGCAACTCCCGCGTCTTCTTCGGGCCGAGATCGCCGTGATAGACCTGCCCGACGAACCGTTCCGCGGTGGGGTCGCCGCTGAAGAGATCGTTGCACAGAGCACGGGCCGTCTCGTCGTCGTGCAGGATGTCGAAACCCGTGACCTTGCGGATGAGGTTCCGGACCCGCGCCACGCCCGGACGCTCGACGGCCTGCCAATAGGGAAATCGACTCGGGCAGCGGTCCTGTGCCGGTGGGATCGTCCTCGCGTCGAGTGTCCCGGTCATGGCGTTGCCTCCTCGAGAACGGTGCGGCGGATCCAGCCGGTGATGCGGCCGACGACGTCGTCGAGGCCACCCGGCTGGTCCACCAGGTAGTGATTGAGTCCGCGCATCTCGATCAGTTCGGTGTCTCCGCCCAGCGCCTGGTGCATCAGGCGCGAATCCTCCGCGAACGCAGCCTGGTCGCCGAGCAGGCTCATCACCATTGCCGGTGCGTCGACGTGCACCAGGTCTTCGAGGGCGTCGGCGTTGGTGCGGTCGGAGCTCCATGTACTGAGCCAGCTGCGCACCGTCACGAATCGAGCGAGGCCGCCCGCTGCGGTGTTCGCGGCGGCCGGGTCGCCGTACATGCTGCCGAGCTCGCGGTCGCTGGGATCGAGGGTGATGTCGACGAAGCGCGGGTCGGCCACAGTGCGGTGCACGACGAATCCTCGGTCGGATGCACCGGTCCGGTCCATCTCGTCGAGCTGGTCGAGCGCCCACGCATCGATGCGGCGCATGCGGGCAAGCTGCGCGTCGCGGTAGCCGGCAACCCAGTCACGGTCGAGCGGTGCGGCCCTGCCCGGTGCGTAGAGATCGAGTTCCGGGTCGACGCGGTACGGGTCTGCCTCGTCCAGGACCGCGCCGTCGATCCAGTGCCGCAGTACTCGTGCGCGTCCGGGGTGTGCGCCGACGAGCAGCACCGCATCGGCGGGACGCAGCTTCGCGTCGGGGAAGGACGCCGGGTCGCCGGCCGGTGTCTCGGTGACAGTGGGGTTCTCGGCCTGCGACTGATAGAACGACGCCAGCGAGCCGCCGCCGCTGAAGCCGAGCAGCACAACCTTCTCGAAGCCCAGTTCCTCGGCCATCCAGCGCACGCCGGTGCCGAGATCGAATGTCGCGCGTTCCATGATCAGAGCCGGTTCGTTCGATGCGTATCGGGTGTTGAGCCCCATCGCGGGAATGCCTGCATTCGCGATCGCGCGGAGCAGGAAGTGGCTCAGGAAATTCGATGCCGGGTGACACATGATCACGCCCACCTTGCGTGAATATCCCGGTGTGGCAACCAGGTTTCCGTGAAGGGTCGGATAGTGCCTGCTCAGCCCTGAGTGCATCTCGACGCGGCCGTCGGACGCGGGTTCGTAGGGAATGCGCTGGAAGTGGTCTACTACTTCATAAGTCATGGCACCGTCCGATATTCGAGCATCATGTCGTGGTCTTCGTGGTCGAGGATGTGGCAGTGCCACACGTATCCCTGTAGTTCACCGTCACCGTGGTGCGGCATCACATGCGCGTGGTCGTCGAACGTGTGCACCACAGGAGAAAAGGTCGCGTCGGGGTCGAAGCCGAGTTCCTCGGCTGTCGGGAAGCGCACCACGATGCGCGTGACCGAGTTCGGATCGCAGATCACCGTGTCCTTGAAACCCGTCTCCCACGGTTCGGGGCCGCGAAGCGGTTCGACGACGAACGGGTCGGCGTCGGGAGTCCACTTGATACCGAGCGGCCCCTGCGGATGCCGCGCGCACATCGCGAGGGTGTTGATCGCTTGGCGCCCGAGAACGCGGAAGGTCACGAGGTGCAGGTGGATCGGGTGCGGGTCAGGGGTGGCGTTGACGATGTTCCACTGCTCGATCGCGCCCTGCCGGGGTGTCTCGATGTCGTCGCTGTCGAAGGTGAGGTTGTTGAGCGACATGATCGACGGAGGCAGTCGAACATCCGACGGCTGGCTCAGCGACACGTTGCGTATCGTCTGGGGCACCGGGATCGGACCCACCACCGGGGGTTGCCCACGCCCGCCGCGCAGTGTCTCCGGGACGGGGCCGGCGAAACCTCGCTGCGTCCCGACGCGGAAGCGCATGAACACCGGCATCAGGACCGCACCGATCTGCGCGGCCTGCGGCGCGGCAGGTTCGGTGTTGCGCAGTTCGACCGTCGAATCGGGTTCGAGGGCACCGAAATCGACGAGGATATCGACACGTTCACCCGGCGAAAGCCGCACGCGGCCAGTGTGAACGGGGCATCCATCAGGCCGCCTTCCATCCCGATCACCCAGAACTGCATACCGCCGGAGAAGTGCAGATCCCAGACGCTGAACGAGGCCGCGTTGAGCAGTCTCATGCGGTACAGGCCGCGGTCGACGCGGGCTTCGGGCCAGATCTTGCCGTTCACGACGCCCACGTCGCCGACGGCTCCGCCTTCCCATCGTCCCTGGGGAACGACGGGTGTCGAGCGGATGCTCTGTGTGCCGTCACTGTTCACGATCTTTTCCTGCAGGACGAGGTCGAGTTCGTGTGCGCCCGTGGGCAAGCCCAGTGGGTTGCCGGGCTCGCCGGTGTCGTATTCGTCGCGCAGCAGATACAGCCCCGCCAGACCGGCATAGACGTTGAGCCGGGTGACGGCCATCGCGTGGTCGTGGTACCACATCGTGGTGGCCTCCTGCCGGTTCGGGAACCGGTAGGTGTAGCCCTGACCGGGGCGCGAGATCTGCTTCGGGTGTCCGTCGAACTCGGGCGGCGTGACGCCGCCGTGCAGGTGCATCGATGTGGGCACCGCGGTGCGGTCGTGTTCGGAGAGCCCGTGCAGTGAGGTGTCGAAGTCGGCGGCGAAGGGGTGCGACGCGATGCGGTTGCGGTAGTCGATCGTGGTTTCGCGCCCGCGCCTGGCGACGACGACGGGTCCGAGATAGCTGCGGTCGCCGTAGGCGAGGGCGGGGCCCGGGGCGAGGTCGCGGTGGAAGCTGTGCGATGTGGTCGTGGCATCGATCGACACCGTCGCACTGTCGATACGCGGGAGTACGGGCAGTTCATCGACGAACGGTTCGAGTCGCGGCGAATGAAACAGCAGCGGATTCGGAATGCCAGGCCCCTCGGCAACGGCCCGTCCGCCGCCGAACACCAGTGATGCTCCCCCGCCTGCCCCCAGAGTCATTCCGGCCAGAAGTGTTCTGCGACTGATTCGTTGCATCATGCGCTTTCGTGTCGATCCCACCCAGATTGACAAGAACACGACGGATCGTGACGGCCCTCACAGTACCATACGGTACGGTTTGGTCAATGCGCCCATCTCATTACCCGACGTGTAATCTCGCACCAGCGCAGAACAAGGAGAAGTGGTCGTGACTCGGCAATCGGAGAAGAAGAAACCCGCCTCCACCCGCCGGCCGCGGCTCTCGCTCGACGACTGGACCGACGCGGGTCTGCAACTGCTTGTCGCCGAGGGCCGCAACGCGGTGAAGATCGCACGGTTGTGCACCGACCTCGGTGTCACCAAGGGCAGCTTCTACTGGCATTTCACCGACATCGACGAGTTGATGCATGCCATCGCCACCCGCTACTGCTCGCACGACAACGACACGCTGCGCGGACTGACGAGTATCGAAGAGATGCCCGTCCGCGACCGTCTCGCGCACATGGGCGCGACACTCGTCGAGGACCGGGCCTGGGCCACCGAGGTGGCAATACGCGACTGGGCGCGCACCGACCCGCAGGTAGCGAAATCCGTGCGAGCCCTCGACCAGCGCATCATGTCGGTAGTCGAGAACGCCTTTCGTGAACTGGGTTTCGACGACCGCGAAGCGCGGATCCGCGCAGGCACCCTGGTGTATGCGGGTATCGGCTTCGTCTACGGTCGCGACAACCTCACCACACCGACGGCCGACGAGATCCAGGACCTCGTCGCGATCCTCACGCGGATGTAGCCGCCGAAATTCGAGTCAGGCGCACGCGTGACTGTCGCCCTCCGGTTCCGCATTCGCGCCCAGCAGTTCGTGCATACCGTCCAGAATACCGGCCAGTGAGACGTCCGGATCTGCGGCGACGAGCGGGAGGATCCGGTCGTTCTCGTCGACGAGGTGCGCTTCGAACACCACCCTCAACGCGTACGCGGCCGCAGCTGCACGCACCGGATCGGGTTCCTTCGCAATCCGGTCGACGAGACCGCCGAGGACACGATGCACGGCGATCATGGATTCGACGAGCAGCTTCGCCTCACGGCGGCCGGCCGCCGCAGGGTAGAGCGCGCGTTCTTCCGCAGTTGCGTGCGGCAGCACGGTACCGGTGAGGTAGTCGACCATCGCACGACGTCGTGCGTCGACATCTTTTCCGGTGGAGGCAGCGTCGAGCAATGCCTCGCTGAGGATCGCGATGCGTCCCGCGAGTTCGCTGTGGTGGCTCTTGACGGCATCTACAGCACGCGCATCCTCTGCTGCGCTGGTGGCAACGACGACCTGGTCGGTACTCATGGACGGCTCCTCTCGGTGGCGCCGCGATGGGCGTGCGGCGGGGTGGCCTTTCATCGATCAATTTACTACAGTTATTTCCGTGGAAAATAGGGAACTTCGGCCCGGGCCGCACGCGACACCGACACCGGCGTCGCATCTCGCACTGTCACCCCAACGGATCACCGTCCTCGACGATGTCCGTGCCCACGCCCCCGCGCGCATCAACGACATCGCCGAGCGACTCGGTCTGCACGCGAACACCGTGCGCGAACACCTCGACGCACTGGTCGGCCACGGCCTCGTCGAACGAACCACCGAACCGGCCCGAGGACGCGGACGTCCCGCCAAGGTGTATCGGCCCATGCCCGCCGCCGATCCAGCCCTGGCCGGTCGCGACTACGCAGGACTCGCGACCGCTCTCGCCGGGCACATCGCCCGTACCAGCAGCGACCCAGAAGGCGACGCACGCGCCGCCGGACGGGAGTGGGGCCGCGAACTCGCGCGCGAATCCGACTGCGACACCGACGATCCACACGCTTTCGCTCTCGACCTGCTCACACGGCTGGGGTTCGCTCCACACGATCGCGGACCCGCGCTCGGTGTCGCGCTGCCGATGTGCCCCCTGCTCGACGCCGCGCGCCGCTACCCGACCATCGTCTGCCAGGTCCACCTCGGCATCGTCGAGGGCGCGCTCGAAGAGATCGGCGCACCGACCGGCCCCGGGCTCGACCTTCTGCCCTTCGCCGAACCCGGCGCGTGCCGGCTCTTCCTTCCCGATCCCACAGTTCCCCCGGTGTGCTGCAGTCCGCGGAGCGACTCGTGAACGAGCGTGGAAGCTGGCATCTTCGCGCCGGCACGGTGGTTGCCGCGTGGTTCGCGGCACTGGTCGTGGTGTCCGTCGCACACCGATGGGTTCCGCAATCCGGTTGGCTCCTGGTCCATCTGCTCGGACTCGGGGCCGGAAGCAACGCGATCCTGATCTGGAGCGGACATTTCACCGATGCCCTGCTCCGGCGCCCTGCCGGAGGTACCCGCCGCGCCGACACTGCGCGGCTGATCGTGTTCAACTCCGGTGCAGTCGCGGTCATCGCCGGCATGCTGACCGGATGGTGGCCCGCGGTAGTGGCCGGTGGGTGTGTCGTCGCAGGGGTTGCCGGATGGCACGGGACCACACTGCTGCAGCGTCTGCGGGCCGCGCTGCCGTCCCGATTCGGGCACACCGTGCGCTACTACATCGCTGCGGCGTCCATGCTGCCGATCGGTGCGGGGATCGGAATCGCCATGGCGAATGTCGGTCTGCCCAGCGAACTGCACGAGCGGCTCGTGCTCGCTCACTCGGCCGTCAACGTCCTGGGCTGGGTGGGGTTGACGGTGCTGGGCACCCTCGTCACCCTATGGCCGACGATGCTGCGGACCCGCATGGCGGCGCGTGTCGAAACCGCAGCGCGGCGCGGACTCCCGGCGTTACTCCTCGGTCTCACAGTGGGAGTCGTCGGTGCAATCGCGGGCATACCCCTCGTCACAGCCGCGGGAGCCCTCGGATATCTCGCTGCCGCAGCCTACGTCCTCGAACCACACCTCGACGAGATCCGCCGCAAGCATCCCGCCGATTTCGCGACGTTGTCTGTGCTCGCGGGCATCATGTGGCTGCTCGGCTCACTCACGTACCTCACGGTGGGACTGGCGACGGCATCGACTCCGCTGGAAGCGAGCGAGACAGCGGGGTCGGTGACCGCAGCGCTGCTCGCCGGCTTCCTCGTCCAGGTGCTGCTCGGCGCCCTCACATATCTCGTTCCTGTCGTCATCGGCGGTCGTGCCGCAGTGCAGGGAGCGACGACCGAACTCGAGCGCGGCGCGCCGTGGCGCCTGTCGATCGCCAATGCGGGTCTGCTGGTGTGTGTCCTGCCAGTGCCGAGCCTCGTGCGAGTCGCGTGTTCGGTGCTCGTTCTGGTGGCGTTCGCGTCGTTCCTGCCGTTGGCCGTACGCGCGGTCCTGGTCGCCCGGCGCCTGCGTGGGATGCCGTCGAAACCGGGCCGTCCCGAACCTGTTCCGGCACGCAGACGCATCCGGGCCGCGGCAGCGGGCGTGGGCGTCGTCGTCTTCGCCGCGGCCGCCGGTATCGCGGCCGATCCGGCCGCCGTCGGTATCTCCACCGCCGATACCGGAAACGTGACGGCGAGTGGGCACACCACCGAAGTCGAGGTGCGGATCGAGGGCATGCGGTTCGTTCCCGACGTCCTCGACGTGCCGATAGGGGATCGCCTGGTGGTCACGCTCGTGAACACCGGCACCGATCGGCACGACTTGGTTCTCGCCAACGGCGCCCGCACCGGTCGCATCGATCCGGATGAGACTGCGACGCTCGACGTCGGACTCGTAGGAGGACAGGTGGACGGATGGTGCTCCGTTGCCGGGCACCGCCAGATGGGAATGACGCTCACCGTGCAGCCGACCGGTGCCGTCGACGACCGTGTCCACACCGAACACCGGCCCGATGCCCAAGCAGTTTCCCTCACCTCGTCCGACGTGTCGCGGAGCCTCGGCGCGCACCCCGATGCCGGCTTCGTCGCGCACGATCCGGTCGCGCCTGCAACGTCGGCCGATCACCGGATCACCTTGGCCGCAACAGACGAGCAACGTGAAGTCGCGCCCGGGATCACGCAGCGCCTGTGGACATTCGGTGGCACCGCCCCTGGTCCCACACTTCGAGGGAAGGTCGGTGACATCTTCGAGGTCACCCTCGTCAACGACGGGACCATCGGTCACTCCATCGACTTCCACGCGGGTTCGCTGTCCCCGGACGAACCGATGCGCACCATCGAGCCGGGCGAATCGCTCGTCTACCGGTTCACCGCGACCCGCGCGGGAATGTGGATGTACCACTGCTCGACGATGCCGATGTCACTGCACATCGCGAACGGGATGTTCGGTGCGGTCATCATCGACCCGCCCGACCTGCCACCGGTAGACCGCGAGTACGTCATGGTGCAGTCGGAGCTGTATCTGGGGCCCGAGGGTGGTGAAGCCGACGCCGACAAGGTTGTCGCCGACAATCCGGATCTGTTGGTGTTCAACGGATATGCGAACCAGTACGACCATGACCCCCTGGTCTCCGAGGTCGGCGAACGCATCCGCATCTGGGTGCTCGCCGCGGGACCGAACCGCGGATCGGCGTTCCACATCGTCGGCGGACAGTTCGACACCGTCTGGTCGGAGGGCGACTACCGCCTGCAACCGGGCACCGGAGGAAGCCAGACCCTCGGATTGTTCCCGGCCCAGGGAGGGTTCGTCGAACTCGAATTCCCAGAGCCGGGACACTATCCGTTCGTGTCGCACTCGATGGTCGACGCCGAGCGCGGTGCTCACGGCATCGTGGAGGTCCGATGAGCGGGTATACTCGCCTGGTTCAGCCGCTCGACCGCCTTGTCGTAGCCGTCGACGAGTTCGGTCATGATCTCCGCGACGGGGCGGATCTCGTTCATCCGTCCGACGATCTGGCCCACCGGCATCGCCACGACCTCGGGGTCGTTCCCGGCCGAGATGCGCTGGTGTGCCTCGCTGACGAGGATGTTCTGCAGCGGCATGGGCAGCGGCGACGGCGCGTCGGGCTTCGACCACGCTTCGGTCCACTTCGTCTTGAGCAGTCTCGCCGGCTTGCCGGAGTAGATGCGCGACCGCACGGTGTCGGACGAGCTCGCGCCGAGCAACGCCCGCTGAATCGACGACGGCCCGTTGGCCGCAGAACCGAGCTTGTACTCGGCTGTGGTCAGCCAGTACGAGCCCATCCACACGCCGGAGGCACCGAGCGCAAGTGCTGCAGCGACCTGCCGACCCGAACCCACACCGCCCGCGGCGAGAACTGACGCGGAATCCCCTATGGCATCGACGATCTCGGGCCACAACACCATCGACGCAACCTCACCGGTGTGGCCACCGGCCTCGTAGCCCTGAGCGATGACGATGTCGACGCCGTTCTCGACATGTCGTTTCGCATGGTCGACGGCGCCTGCCAGAGCCGCGACGGGCACTCCCTTCTCGTGTGCGAGATCGATGATGTCCTTCGGAGGTGATCCGAGAGCGTTGGCGATGAGCGCGGGGCGATGTTCGAGTGCTACGTCGACGTGTGAACGCGCGACCGAATGCAGCCAGCCCAACACCCCCGTGGCGTGTTCGGCGTCGTCACCGAGCGGTGGCACTCCCAGCTCGCTGAGGGTGCGGTCGACGAACGCGCGATGTTCCGCCGGGATGAGACTGTCGAGGTCGACGGCCGTGCCCTCCGTGGGTACCTTCGCCGGCATCACGATATCGACACCGTACGGTTTGCCGTCGGTGTTCTCGTCCATCCAGGTGAGAACCGCGTCGAGTTCTTCGGCATCGTTGAACCGGACGCAACCCAGCACTCCGAGGCCACCCGCCCGGCTGATGGCCGCTGCGACGTGTTCGGACGGCGTGAACCCGAAGATCGGGTACTCGATGCCGAACTTCTTGCTGAGATCTGTCTGCATGGCGGTCCTTTATCCTGCTGCGGCGGTGTCGTTGACGGCAGCGCTGTTGCTGTAGATGTCGTCTGCCGGACGGGTTTCGGTCTGTTCCTTCGCCCATCGGTAGTCGGGCTTACCCGCCGGTGAACGCTTGACCTCGTCGACGAACCAGAGGCTCCGCGGCACCTTGTATCCCGCTATCGAGGCGCGGGCGCGCTCGACCAGTTCGGCCAGGGCGGGACGGGTGCCCTGGCGCACCGCGACGACCGCAGCAACGCCTTGACCGAATCGCTCGTCGGGGACACCCACGACGAGAACGTCGAACACGTCGGGGTGCCCCTTGAGGGCGGCCTCCACCTCTTCGGGATAGATCTTCTCGCCGCCACTGTTGATCGATGCCGAGCCACGGCCGAGCATCGTCACCGTGCCGTCGGCCTCGACCTGCGCGTAGTCGCCCGGGATGGAGTACCGCACGCCGTTGTACTCGCGGAACGTCGCCGCCGTCTTCGCTTCGTCGTTGTAGTACCCGATCGGGATGTGCCCCTTGCGGGCGAGCAACCCCACCTTGCCGTCGCCCGGTTGCAGCGGAGTGCCGTCCTCGTCGATGACGTCGGTCGACGCGTCGATCTTCACCGTGGGAGCACCGACGTGCGCCTGCCCCTTCTGGACCACGCCGATACCGGAGAAACCGGTCTCGGACGAGCCGATGGAGTCGGTGATCATGCAGTTCGGGAGGAGCTCGAGGAAGCGCTCCTTGAGTGCCGGGGAGAACAGTGCGGCACTGGACCCCATGAAGTACATCGACGAGAGATCGTACGGCTTACCAGTTTTCGGGTTGCCCTGCTCGAGCGCGTCGATCATGGGGCGGCCCATCGCGTCGCCGGTGATGAAGATGACGTTGACCTTGTGTTCTTCGATGACACGCAGCGTGTCGTGGCCGTCGAACTCGGGGTGCATGACGAGCTTGCCGCCACCGAACAATGCCTGGAACAGCGCCCACTGCGCACCGCCGTGAATCATGGGCGGAATCGGGAAGCGCACCATCGCGGGATTCGCGGCACCTGTCTTGGCGAGTTCCCACTCGTCGGCCACGTATTCGCCGGTGAGGAAGTTGATGCCGCCACCGAGGACGCGCCACACGTCTTCCTGGCGCCACATCACGCCCTTCGGTTTACCGGTGGTGCCGCCCGTGTAGAGCATGTAGAGGTCGTCGGGGCTGCGCTCCTCGAAATCGCGCTCCGGTGAGCTCTGCGCGAGCGCCTGCTCATAGTCGGCTCCGCCGTAGCCGGAGTAGTCGAGTTCGGTGCCGTCGTCGACGACGAGGACCGTCTTCACGAGCGGCGTCGTCGGCAGGACATTCGCAACTTTGTCGGCGTACTGACGCTCATGGATGAGCGCCACCATGTCCGAATCCTCGAAGATGTGCTGCAACTCGTTCTCGATGTATCTGAAGTTGATGTTGACCATCACGGCGCGGATCTTGAACACCGCAACCATCGCCTCGACGGCCTCGATGGTGTTGCGGGAGTAGATCCCCACCTTGTCACCCGGCTTGACGCCGTGTTCGCGCAGGTAGTGGCCGAGCCGATTGGTCCGGTCCTCCAACTGCGCATACGTGAGTTCGCGACCGTCCGACGCGAGTGCGACGCGGTCGGGGACGAGGTCGATGGCGTGCTCTACGAGGTCTGCGATGTTAAGGGCCACGCCATCAAAATAGAACGTGTTATCGTTTCTGACAAGACCCGGAGTGAGATCCAGTTCACAACACATCAGGAGTTCTCAGTGTCCCCTACCGCCGCCACCGGCGCTGCCGAAACTTCGGACATTTCGGAGCGCGCTCCGCACTGCCTCGTCGAACAACGCGGGCACACCCTGATCGTCACGATGAATCGCCCCGAAGCACGAAATGCCCTGTCGGGCGAGATGATGGCGATCATGACCGAGGCGTGGGACCGCGTCGACAACGATCCCGAGATCCGTGTCGCGATCCTCACCGGTGCAGGCGGAGCCTTCTGCGCGGGCGCCGACCTCAAGGACATGAACAAGTCCGCGCCCGGCGACAAGTTCGAAGGTGGCGGCTGGGACCTGTCGCGACTGCCGGCACTGCTCAAGGGTCGTCGGCTGAAGAAGCCGCTCATCGCCGCAGTCGAGGGCCCCGCAATCGCAGGCGGCACCGAGATCCTCCAGGCCACCGACATCCGGGTCGCCGGCGAGAGCGCGAAGTTCGGCGTATCCGAAGCGAAGTGGGGCCTGTTCCCGCTCGGCGGCTCGGCAGTGCGCCTCGTCCGTCAGATCCCGTACACGATCGCCGCCGATATCCTGCTCACCGGCCGCCACCTGAAGTCGCCCGAAGCCAAGGAGATCGGCCTGATCGGCCACGTCGTCCCGGACGGTCAGGCCCTCGACAAGGCCCTCGAGATCGCCGAGATGATTTCCGCCAACGGACCGGTCGCGGTGCAGGCGATCCTCGAAACCATCCGCCGCTCCGAAGGGCTCCACGAAGAGGAGGCCTTCCGCATCGACGCAGAACTCGGTGCTGCGGTGTTCAAGAGCGCCGACGCGAAGGAGGGCCCCCGTGCCTTCGCCGAGAAGCGCCCCCCGAAGTTCACCGGCGCCTGACCATTCCCACCTCACCCATCTCCCCCAACTCCCCCCAACTCCGAGCGAATGAATCCTTCGTCTCGATCAAGAGAGGCAGTGTGCCATTCGTTCGGAGTGGGACAGTCAATTCTGCGGCAGAAGTAACCGGACATCGGGTCGCGGGCGCGACGCCGCCAGCTCGTAATGCCGCCGAAGTTCCTCCAGCACCCTGCCGGGAGCGTCGCGGAGGGCGCTCGGCACAGTCGACAAGACGATGATCCCGGCGCTTTGCATCCGAGCACGGCGTTCGACGGTCCGCTTGTAGTCGGCCGGCGACAAGTGCCACGCGAGCGAATCGATCTCCCACGCCATCGCGACGTCGTCGACCCAGCCGTCCGGCCGCGCAATGAATTTGCCGGCCGCGTCCACCACGTCGAAATTGAAGTGCATCTCGGGCAAGCCGCTGCGGAGCCACAGTTCGCGTGCCGTTGCCTCCGGGACGGAATGGACGTTCGCTGAAACTTCGCGAAGCACCTTCCGAGGCAGGGCTGAGCCTCGGTCACTGCCTTCCTCCAATTCCTCGATCAGCGCTGGCACCGTCACTTTCCCGCTCTGCACGACCTGCGCAATCAATGCACGTGACGAATTCAGAGTCGTGCACCGACGTGAAGCATCGAGAACCGCACGGACGAGTGGGGCGCACCGGAGCCGCTGACGGATAACCGGCTCCGGAAGTCGATGGGAGCGCTCGACGACGACGAATCCCTTCGACTGCTTGCGTCGCTCAGCGGGTAGCAGCAGATGCGCTTCATGAGTCGAACTGTCGAATCCGTACTCACGCAGCGCCGCGCGACCCGTGAGCATCGCATCGCGCCCGCCGTATTTCAGTGCTGCGATCCCGCGCTGTCGCGGCGACAGGGACCCATTGCCCAGGTAGAGGATCCCCGGCAACACACGCTGCCACGGACCGCCCGGTTTGCATCGCAGATGTATTGCCGACCCAGACACTCCGACCTGGCGCAGTGCGGCGTCGGCGACTATCCCGCGGTCCGCGATCTTCAGCAACGCTTCCGGGTCTTCCGCCCACTCTCCTCGTCTCATGAACAGCCACGGTGCAGCACTCGTACCCGGCCCGGTGCTCGGATTCGGTCGTACTGCCAAATCTGTGGATGGATCTCTGACCTGTGGATAACCCCGAATCCCACCCGATGCGGCCCGACCGCGCCTGCCCCCGCTGAACGAATGGCGCATTGCGTCTCTTGATCGAGACGAAGGATACATTCGCTCGAATCCGCCGGAGGCGGAAACACTTCAGCCCAGCACGACGTCGGCGAGCGACTGCACGTGCTCGGCATCGCGGCACGACACCAGGAGCATCGTCACCCCCGCATCCGCCCACCGCTTCACACCCGCACGAACCTCGTCGTGGTCGCCGACGATCATCGTCTCGGTCACCATCTCGTCGGGAATCGCTGCAGCCGCCTCGTCCTTACGACCCGCACGGAACAGTTCGGTGACCTCGTCGACCACGTCGCCGTATCCCATGCGGCGGTAGACCTGCGCGTGGAAGTTCAACTCCGGGGCACCCATTCCGCCGACGTAGAGCGCCGTCACCGGCTTCATTCCGGCGATGGTCGCTGCACGGTCGTCGGTCACCACCACCTGGCAGGTCGCCGCGATCTCGAAGTCCTCGCGACTGCGACGCGCTCCCGGGCGGGCGAATCCTTCGTCGAGCCATTCGTTGTACATCGGGGCAAGGCGCGGTGAGTAGTAGATCGCGAGCCAGCCGTCGGCGATCTCCGCGGTGAGTGCGACGTTCTTCGGGCCCTCGGCGCCGAGCCAGATCGGAATGTCGGACCGGAGCGGATGCGTGATGGGCTTGAGCGGCTTACCGAGTCCGGTCGCGCCCTCGCCCGAGTACGGCAGCGGATAGTGCGGGCCCGCGCTGGTGACGGGTTCCTTCCGCGCGAGGACGTCGCGGATGATCGACACGTATTCACGGGTTCGGGCGAGCGGCTTGGCGAACGGCTGCCCGTACCAGCCTTCGACGACCTGCGGTCCGGACACACCCAGACCGAGGATGTGCCTGCCGCCGGAGAGGTGGTCGAGGGTGAGCGCGTGCATGGCGCAATTCGTCGGGGTTCGTCCGGAGATCTGCACGACGGAGGTGCCGAGCCGTACTCGCTCGGTCGCCGACCCCCACCACGAGAGCGGCGTGAAGGCATCCGATCCCCACGACTCGGCCGCGAAGACCGCGTCGAAGCCCGCGGCTTCGGCTGCAGTAACAAGTTCCGGTCCGTTTCTGGGCGGCTGCGCACCCCAGTACCCCAGTTGCAGTCCCAGTTTCATTGCAGGCCTTTCAGGTCGGACGACGGGCCATGCCGCGCTGTTCACACGCTACTCTTGCCAGCGACATTAGAACCTGTTCTACTCGAAGATGTGAGCCTGGGAAAGAGCGCGGTAGCCGAACCGCCACTGAGAGCCCCGTTGAATCTTCAGTTCGACTACACCCGATCCACCGGGCCGACCATCGGCGCGTTCGTCACCGGATTGCGTGACGGGCGGATCGTCGGCGCCCGCGGATCGGACGGCCGAGTTCTCGTCCCTCCCCCCGAATACGACGCGATCACTCACGAGCCGCTCGTCGATTTCGTCGAGGTCGGACAGACCGGCACCGTAGTGAGCTGGACGTGGAACCCCGAGCCGCTGTCGGGCCAGCCGTTCGACCGCCCCTTCGCGTGGGCGCTGATCCGGCTCGACGGCGCCGACTCCTCCCTCCTGCACGCTGTCGACGTCTCCTCTCCCGACGACATCGAGACCGGCCTGCGGGTGCGGGTCCGATGGGCCGACGAGCGGGTGGGCGGCATCCACGACATCGTGGCGTTCGAACCCGGCGAGGCCGGCGCAGCACCTGCTGCCGGGGCCGACACCGAACCGGTCGCCATCATCACCACCCCCCTCGATCTGCACTACACGCACACAGCGTCTCCCGAGGAGTCGTGGTACCTGCGCGGACTGAAGGAAGGCAAGCTCGTCGGCGGGCGGACCGGACCGGGCGGCAAGGTGTACATCCCGCCGCGCGGCGCGAGCCCCACCGACGGCGTTCCGACGAAGGAGCACGTCGAGTTGCCCGACAAGGGCATCGTCACAACATTCTGTATCGTCAACGTTCCGTTCATGGGCCAGCAGATCAAGCCTCCGTACGTCGCGGCGTACGTGCTGCTCGACGGCGCCGACATCCCGTTCCTTCACCTGATCCTCGAGTGCGATGCCTCGGAAGTGCGCATGGGTATGCGCGTCGAGGCCAAGTGGCGACCGCGGGAGGAATGGGACTACACCCTCAAGAACATCGAATACTTCCGTCCCACCGGCGAACCCGACGCCGACTTCGACACCTTCAAACACCACCTCTAGGAGCCGCGAAATCATGACAGACATTGCAGTCGTCGGCTTCGCGCACGCTCCACACGTCCGCGAAACACACGGCACCACCAACGGTGTCGAAATGCTCGTGCCCTGCTTCCAAGACCTCTACGGGAAGCTCGGAATCACCAAGTCCGACATCGGTTTCTGGTGTTCCGGATCATCCGACTACCTCGCCGGCCGCGCTTTCTCCTTCATCTCGGCCATCGACGCGATCGGTGCAGTTCCCCCGATCAACGAGTCGCACGTCGAGATGGACGCGGCGTGGGCGCTCTACGAAGCCTGGGTCAAGCTCATCACCGGCGAGGTCGACACCGCTCTCGTGTACGGATTCGGCAAGTCGTCGGCAGGTACGCTGCGGCGCACCCTGTCCGCGCAGCTCGATCCGTATCTCGTCGCACCGCTCGGACTCGACGCCGTATCGCTCGCCGGTCTGCAGGCGCGGATCGGACTCGACTCCGGTAAGTGGACCGCCGAACAGATGGCCGAGGTCGCCGTGCAAGCCCGCGCCGCGGCGAAGAGCAGGCCCGACGCACAACTCAGCGGCGACGTCACCGTCGAAGAGCTGCTCGCGCAGCCGTACGTCGCCGATCCGCTGCGCACCCACGACTGCGCACCGGTCACCGACGGCGCCGCCGCGATCGTCCTCGCATCCGGCGACCGCGCCCGGGAACTGTGCGAGAACCCCGCCTGGATCACCGGGATCGAGCATCGCATCGACTCCCCGAATTTCGGTGCCGCCGACCTGACGACCGCGCCGTCCGCACGTGCTGCAGCGCAGGCCGTCACCCGTGGTGACACCGCCTTCGACATCGCCGAACTCCACGCGCCCTTCACACACCAGGAGTTGATCCTGCGTGAAGAGCTCGGATTGAACGGAAACACCGCGATCAATCCGTCGGGTGGACCTCTGACCGGGAACCCGATGTTCTCCGGCGGTCTCGAACGCATCGGTTTCGCCGCCCAGGCGATCATGGACGGGAAGGCCGGCCGTGCCCTCGCCCACGCGACGGGCGGCGCTGTGCTGCAACAGAATCTGGTAGCCGTTCTGGAGGGACGAAACTGATGACGAAGCAACCTGCGGCGGTCCTCGGAACGGGGCAGACCCACTACGTCGCAAAGCGGCACGACGTCTCGATGTCAGGACTCGTCCGCGAAGCAATCGACCGTGCGATGGCCGACGCCCATGTGGGTTGGGACGACATCGACGCCGTCGTGATCGGAAAGGCCCCCGACCTGTTCGAGGGCGCAATGATGCCCGAACTGGCGATGGCCGACGCGATCGGCGCCACCGGCAAGCCCCTGCTGCGCGTCCACACCGCCGGATCCGTCGGCGGTTCCACCGCCAATGTGGCCACGAGCCTCGTCCAGGCCGGCGTCCACCGTCGTGTGCTCGCCGTCGCGTGGGAGAAGCAGTCCGAATCCAACGCGATGTGGGCGCTGTCCACACCGGTGCCGTTCACGATGCCGGTCGGCGCGGGTGCCGGTGGGTACTTCGCGCCCCATGTCCGCTCGTACATCCGTCGCTCCGGCGCGCCCGAACACGTCGGCTCGATGGTCGCTGTGAAGGATCGCCTCAACGGCGCGAGGAACCCGTACGCCCACCTCAAGCAATCCGACATCACCCTCGAGAAGGTGCAGGCGTCGCAGATGCTGTGGGACCCCATCCGCTACGACGAGACGTGCCCGTCGTCCGACGGGGCGTGCGCTGTGGTCCTCGGCGACGCCGACAGCGCTGCCGCGGCCGAAGCTGCCGGGCGCACCGTCGCATGGATTCACGCCACCGCGATGCGCACCGAACCGACCACCTATGCGGGTCGCGACCAGGTCAACCCCGAGGCCGGTCGCATCGCGGCCGCGGCGTTGTGGAAGCAGGCAGGGATCACCGATCCGCTCACCGAAATCGACTGCGCCGAGATTTATGTCCCGTTCTCCTGGTTCGAGCCGATGTGGCTCGAAAACCTCGGGTTCGCCCCGGAAGGAGGCGGCTGGAAGCTGACGGAGGCAGGCGAAACCGCGATCGGCGGCCAGCTTCCCGTCAACATGTCGGGGGGTGTGCTGTCGTCGAACCCGATCGGCGCGTCGGGCATGATCCGCTTCGCCGAAGCAGCGATCCAGGTGATGGGCAAAGCCGGCGACCACCAGGTGGAGGATGCACGCAAGGCTCTCGGCCACGCGTATGGCGGCGGGTCGCAGTATTTCTCGATGTGGGTGGTCGGGTCCGACAAGCCGTCGAATTAGGGGTCTCTCATGGTGAAGTTCACCGTCGGCGTCGCAATGACGCCACTCGATCAGCTCGCGGGGATCGCCAAGACCGCTGAGGAATCCGGGTTCTCGTCGATCGCCCTACCGGATTCGCTGTTCTACATGGAGAAGCAGACCGTCGACTACCCGTATACCCCGGACGGGTCGCGGATGTGGACAGCCGAGACACCCTGGGTGGACCCGTTGATCGCCGCAGCTGCGATGGGGGCAGCTACGTCGACCATCGAGTTCTACACCCAGGTGCTCAAGCTCGGCTCCCGCAATCCGGTGTTGCTCGCCCGCCAGGTCGGTTCGGTCGCGAATCTCACGAACAACCGATTCGGTCTGGGCGTCGGGATCGGCTGGGCACCGGAAGAATTCGAATGGTGCGGCGTGCCCTACGCGCGGCGCGGCAAGCGGGTCGACGAGATGCTCGACGTGCTGAAGCTGATCCTCGGCGGTGGAATGGTCGAGCATCACGGTGAGTTCTACGATTTCGATCGTCTCCAGATGAGTCCCGCACCCAGCAAACCGGTTCCGCTGTACGTCGGTGGCCACACCGACGTGGCACTGCGCCGCGCGGCGCGGGCCGGCGACGGCTGGACCTCGGCGATGATCAAGTTCGACGATCTCGTCCAGGTGATCGACCGCCTGCGGACGCTGCGCACCGAATACGGCCGCAACGACGATTCTTTCGAAATCCAGACGGTGTGCATCGACAAGTTCGGCTCGTCCGGTTACGCCGCGCTCGCCGATGCGGGTGTCACCGACATCATCGTGGTGCCGTGGATCTTCGACGGCCACGGATTCGACTCGTCCCTCGAAGCGAAGCAGGAATCGCTCCGGAAGTTCGCCGAGAAGTTCATCAGCGCAGACAAGTTCAGCAGCGCAGACAAGTTCATCCAGGGGAAGGGCACGGCATGAGCGAGGAACATCCCGCACGTATTGCGGCACGCGCGTCGCAGACGGCTGCGAGCTCGAGACGCAAGGATGAATGGCTTTCACTGTTCGCCGAGGACGGATGCGTGGAGGATCCGGTGGGTCCGTCGGGGTTCGACCCGGAAGGCAAGGGCCATCACGGACGTGAGGCGATCGCGGCGTTCTACGACATGACGATCGCGAACACCGAAAAGCTCGAGTTCCTCGTCGACGACGCCCTCGTGTGCGGCAACGAGTGCGTCAACATCGGCACCATTCGCACCACCCTGGCCGGCAACATCATCGACGCCGAGGGTGTGTTCGTCTACCGGGTGAACGACGACGGCAAGATCGCGTCGCTGCGTGCATTCTGGGAGGTCGATCGAGCAATGAAGACAGTGCGGCCGGTCGCCTCCCCCGAATCCTGACCTCTGACACGAACACCACTTGCCCGGAGCCGGGCGCTCGGCCGTCGGTGGGCGACTCAGTCGCCGTCGAGGGCACCCGGCTCGGACAGGAGCTCTCGAATTCCCGAATCGATGAACGCAGTGTCCACCTCGTTGGCTCCGCCGCCTGCGAAATGCCCCCAGACACCCGGAATCACCCTCACCTCACCGCGTTCGATGAACTGGGACGCCCACTGCTCGTCCTCCGGCGGGAAGTACAGGTCCTTCTCCGCCGGCATGGCCAGCAGCGGACACTTGATGGACTGCAGGGCCTTCTCGACGTCCCCGCCGAACCCCGGGGTGTCACCGACGTTGCCGCTGTGCCAGGTGCGCAACATGGTGAGCAGGTTGTTCGGGTCCCGCCCGTCGCGGAAGAAGTCCTCCCAGAAGCCGAACAGGAAATCGTCCAACGACGTGTACCCGAGCGCGCGCCACGCCTCCTCCCAGTAGAACGCCTGCGAATACCCCCAACCGGAGTAGACCCGAGCGAAGGCGCGCAGTCCCTTCACCGGCCACGCGTCCGGCGCGTACTCACCGTCCGCCCATGCGGCATCCGCCTTCAGCGCGACTTCGAGTGATTCCAGGAACACCTTGTTGTGCGGCGCGGTGATACTCGATCCGCAGAACGGGGCGGCGCGTTGCACCATCTCGGGGTGGCTCACCGCCCACTGATAGGTCTGTCCGGCACCCATCGACCATCCGGTCACCAACGCGATCCGGGTGATACCGAACTTCTCGGTCACCAATCTGTGTTGGGCCTCGACCTGGTCGTAGAAGGTGACAGCGGGAAACCGGGCACGGTCGTAGGGCGCCGGCGCGTTCGACGGCGAGGTCGACAGACCGTTGCCGAGCATGTTCGGGACGATGACGAACCACTCGCGGGGGTCGAGTGCCATGCCGTCGCCGATCAGCCACTCGTTGTCGGTGTGCCAACCGGAGTACCACGTCGGGTAGACGATGACGTTGCTCTTGTCATCGTTGACGGTGCCGTAGGTCTTGTAGGCCAGCCGGGCGGCGCGCAGGGTGGCGCCGGACTGGAGGGTGAAGTCGCCGAGTTCGAAATATTCGGCATCGGTGGGGGCCGGCATGAGAATAGGTCTCCTCACAGTGGACGAGTGCCCGAACGCTACCGCATTGTGGTACTCCGTCCACCCGGAATCGCCCGGGCTTCAGTGGCGACCGCAGCCTGCTCCTCGGACATACCGAACTCGACCATAGACTCGGCCGATGACTGTCACCGGGATCGTCCTCGCTGCCGGGGAGGGCTCACGTTTGGGTGGACGGGCGAAAGCCCTGCTCCCCCACCGGGGCCGTCCCCTGCTGCATTCCGTCGTCGATGCTCTCGAAAAAGGCGGGTGCGACGAGACGATCGTGGTCGTCGGCGCGTACGCCGACGACGTGGCGGCCGTGTGCCCGCCCGGCGCAACCCTGGTGCGCAATCCTCGCTGGGAAGAGGGCATGTCGACGTCGCTGCAGTGCGGGGTCGATGCCGCAGCCGGTGCTGACGTGATCGCACTGACTGTCGTGGACTTCCCCGGCATCAACGCCGAGCTCGTACGTGCGGTCCTGTCGGCGCACGAACCGGGAACCATGACATTGCCGGTGTTCGGCGAGCGCCCCGGCCATCCCGTCGTCTTCGACCTGGCCGACGCGATAGCAGCGGCGCAGCAGGCACGTGGCGACGAGGGCGCGCGATCGTTCCTCGCCCGCCATCGCAACCGGGTCCGGCGGTTGGACTGCGCAGGTCTCGCAGATCCCGGCGACATCGACACCGTCGACGACCTGCACCGGTTGGACTGACTTCGTCTCCTCCCGATCGGATCACACACAGAAATAATTGATTGACTTACTAGTCAATCAATTATTACCCTGGGTTCATGGCCCGCACCGTCGACCCCGAACTCCAAGCGCAACGCCGCAACGCGATCACCGACGCGGCCGCCGCACTCTTTGCCGAACACGGCTACGAAACAACCCCTGTCACCGCAATCGCGAAGGGTGCCGGTGTCAGCTCCGGCACGGTCTTCCACTACTTCGGCGATAAACGCGGCGTCTTCCGAGCGATCTTCGAGCGCGACCTGCCCGAATCCCGAGCGATGGTCGAACGCTATCGCGACGCCCCGGATCCGCTGGAGGCGATTCTCGACATGGTCGCCGAGCTCGTCGGCCCCGCCTCCGACCCGCTGGCCGCAGGCCTCGTGGTCGAGGTGATCCGGCAGGTGGGGCACGACCCGCAACTCGCGACTGTCCTCGAGGAAGAGGATGCCCTCGTGAACGAGGGACTGATACAGCTTCTTCGTCGGGCCCACGGCCGGGTCGACCCCGCGCTCGATCCTGTCGCGACCGCCACCTGGATCCGGGCGATCACAGACTCGGCATTCCTCTACGCCGACAATCCGGCCGCCACAGCACCTGTAGACACCATGCGGACGGTCATCCGCCGCTATCTCACCGGACATCGAGGAGAGAGCTCATGACGATGATGCGTGACGATGCAACGAAGATCTCGGTCTCCTGGACGATCCCCGCCATCGTGGCGGTGGCGTGCATCCTGGTCGGCATCGGGCTCGGCTTCGCCGCTCCCCCGTTCTGCCGCTGGGCGGTAGACACCCTGCCGTCGGTCCCCGGACCGGTCGAACTCCTCGCGGAGCTCACCACCGCGTGGTCGTTGCCGATCCTGACGGTTCTCGGGATCGTGGGGGGCGTCGTCCTCGCCATGATCACCCTCAGCGAATCCCTCACCGTCACCGTCGATTCCGATGGCGCGCTCCTCGAGCAGGACGACGACGAGCTGTATGTTCCGCGAACAAAGGTCGCCGGTGTCCACCTCGACGACAAAGACCTCGTCCTCACCGACACCACCGGGCGCGAACTCGCCCGGCGCGGCACCGGTGATCTCGACAGGGCCGCCGTCGGCCGCGCGTTCACCGGGCACGGATACCCCTGGACCGAGAAGTCGATTCACGGTGGCGAGTTCTCTCGGTGGGTCGACGGTGACCCCGCCCTCGACGGCGAGACGCACGGACTTCTGCGCGAGCGACGCCATGCGCTCTCCCACAAGGAGACGAACACTGCAGAGGAACTGCGCAACAAGCTGCAGGCCGGCGGCATCGTAGTGCGCGACCGCGACAAGCGTCAGGAATACCGTCGAGTGCAATAACGAGGCCGTGTGAAACGAACCGCAGCACAACAACGATCGACTACGCTGCCGAGATGACACGAGTTCGGGTGAACGTCGACAATTTCGTCCGCGCAGAGACCGATCGGATGTTTGCCGATCTCCAGCACGACGCCGGAGGGATCAATACCCTCATGCACAATCGAGAGCCCGCTGCAGTCGAACATCAAACCGTGATTCGGATGAATCGCGACACCCTCTACAGCTTTGCGATCGTCGACGTCTCGGGCGGGGCGGTCGTCACTGTCCCCGAATCCGGAGAACGCTACGTGTCGGTGATGGTGGTCGACCAGGATCACTACGTCGACCGGATCTTCCACGACCCGGGTGAGCACCGACTCGCGACCGGCGATTTCCCGACAGCGTATGTCGCTGTCGCAATCAGAATTCTCGTCGACCCTGCCGATTCCGACGATGTACGCGCAGTCGCTGCACTGCAGGATCAGTTCCGCATCGACGCAGGATCGTCGACTCCGTTCGTTTCACCGGATTACGACCGAAAGAGCATGGACGAGACGCGCGACGCGCTGCTCGCGTTGGCGCGGAATCTCACCGACTTCGACCACACGTTCGGCACCAGAGATACTGTCGACGAAGTCCGGCACCTGATCGGTACTGCAGCAGGCTGGGGTGGGCTCCCGACCGAGGAGGCCGCGTACATCGGCGTCGATCCCCGACTTCCGGTCGGCGAGTACCAACTGACCGTGCGCGATGTGCCCGTCGATGGATTCTGGTCGATTTCGGTGTACAACGCGGACGGGTTCTTCGAGCCGAACGAACACCACGCGTACAGCGTCAACAACATCACCGGTGTCACCGACGAGGACGGTTCGGTCACGGTCCGATTCGGCGGGGATCCGCAGCAGGACAACGCACTTCCCATTACCGATGGCTGGAACTACCTCGTGCGCCTGTACCGCCCACGTGCGGAGATACGCGACGGCCAGTGGACGTTTCCCGCCATCACCACGCCGAGCTGACCCGATGCCGGGGACATGAACGGCCGTGAACACGCAGACCCCCGCTCCCGGAGGAGCGGGGGTCTGCGTGACACCGTACGTCAGTGCTCGACCGGGCAACCACCGGACGTCTTGTAGTCGACCTGGAACTCCTTGATGCCGTTGAGCCACCCCGACCGCAGTCGATGCGGGTCGGAGATCTTGCTGATATCCGGAATGTGGTCGGCGATCGCATTGAAGATCAGATCGATCTCCATGCGAGCGAGGTTCGCCCCGAGGCAGTAGTGCGCTCCTGTACCGCCGAATGCAAGGTGCGGGTTGGGGTCCCGGAGAATGTCGAACTCCCGCGGGTTCTCGAAGACCTCTTCGTCGTTGTTGGCCGACGCGTACAGCATCACGACGCGGTCGCCCTTCTTGATCGCCTGACCGCCGAGTTCGGTGTCTTCGAGCGCGGTGCGCTGGAACGAGATGATCGGAGTAGCCCAGCGGATGATCTCGTCTGCGGCGGTCTTCGGGCGATCACGCTTGAAGATCTCCCACTGCTCGGGATTGTCGAGGAATGCCGCCATGCCGTGGGAAATTGCGTTACGGGTGGTCTCGTTACCCGCGACCGCGAGCACGATGAAGAAGAAACCGAATTCCTCGGGCGCGAGTTCGTCGCCGTCGATGTCCGCTTCGATGAGAGCGGTGACGATGTCGTCGGCCGGGTTCGCCTTGCGCTCGGCGGCCATCTGGTACGCGTATCCGAGGACCTCCATCGAGGCCGCTGCCGGGTCTGCAGTGTTGTCGGGATCGTCGTACCCGGTCATCTGATTGGACCACTCGAAGATCTTCGCGCGATCGTCCTGCGGCACCCCGATGAGATCGGCGATGGCCTGCAGCGGCAGCTCGGCCGCGACCTGGGTGACGAAGTCGCCCCCGCCTTCCTGGCAGGCTTCGGCAACGATCTTCTTTGCCCGCGAGTCCAATTCGTCGCGCAGGCCGTTGATCGCGCGGGGGGTGAAGCCACGCGCGACCAGCTTGCGCAACTTAGTGTGCTCGGGAGCGTCCTTGTTCAGTAGGACGTGACGCTGAAGTTCGATGGCCTCGCGCGGCATGTCGTCGTTGAACCGCGGAATCGCGGTGTTCTCCCAGTTGGAGAACACATCGCTCCGGCGGGAGACCTCGCGCACTTCCTCGTGGCGGGACACGACCCAGAAGCCCTCGTCGTGGAAGCCGCTGACATCCGGCGACTTCTTGTTCCACCAGACCGGTGCCGTCTTACGCAGTTCGGCGAATTCTTCGAACGGCATACGCTCCGCGAAAAGATCGGGATCTGTGAAGTCGATGCCTTCGGGGATGTTGGGCTGTGCCACCACTGAACCTCTCCTGCCCTTGCGCGGTAACCCGCGCTGTAATGTGGAACACGTTCTAGAATCATTGAAGCACAGCACACGCGACACGCCAAGGAAACCGTGCTTCCGAACAACGAGACCACCTCTTGCACCACTCGATAACCTGTTCTATTTTCCGAGGTAGGAACGCTGCCCCGCGAGGGCGCACAGAAAGGAGCCCGCTGTGGGCACACCCGTCATCGTCGAGGCCGCACGTACCCCGATCGGCAAGCGGGGTGGATGGCTCTCGGGCCTCCACGCCGCCGAGATCCTCGGCGCAGCGCAGAGCGGACTGATCGAACGGGCCGGAATCGATCCGGCACTCGTCGAACAGGTCATCGGCGGCTGCGTCACCCAGGCCGGCGCCCAGTCGAACAACATCACCCGCACCGCCTGGCTGCACGCCGGACTCCCCTGGCAGGTCGGTGCCACCACGATCGACTGCCAGTGCGGCTCCGCGCAGCAGGCGAACCATCTGATCGCGGGCCTCATCGCGACCGGCGCCATCGACGCCGGAATCGCATGCGGTGTCGAAGCAATGACGCAGGTGCCGCTCGGCGCCAACGTCGGCGATCAGGCCGGACCGCGCCGCCCCGAGTCGTGGAACATCGACATGCCGAACCAGTTCGAGGCCGCCGAACGCATCGCCCGCCGCCGCGGCATCACCCGCGACGACGTCGACGCCCTCGGCGTGCGCTCCCAGCAGCTCGCGAAGCAGGCGTGGGACGAAGCCCGCTTCGAACGTGAGGTCCTGCAGGTCGTCGCGCCCGTGGTCGACAAGGAAGGCAACCACACCGGCGAGAAGCAGACCGTCACCCGCGACCAAGGTCTGCGCGACACCTCACTCGAGTCCATCGGCAAGCTGAAGCCCGTGCTCGACGGCGGCATCCACACCGCGGGCACCTCGTCGCAGATCTCCGACGGCGCAGCCGCGGTGCTGATCATGGACGAGGACAAAGCGAAAGCTCTCGGGCTGAAGCCGCGCGCACGCATCGTCTCGCAGGCGCTCGTCGGCGCTGAGCCCGAGTTCCACCTCGACGGCCCGGTGCAGGCGACGTCGAAGGTGCTCGAGAAGTCCGGCATGAGCATCGGCGACCTCGATCTGTTCGAGGTCAACGAGGCATTCGCGTCGGTGCTGCTGTCGTGGGCACAGGTCCACGGACCCGACATGGACAAGGTCAACGTCAACGGCGGCGCGATCGCACTGGGCCACCCGGTCGGGTCGACAGGGTCGCGGCTGATCACGACAGCGCTGCACGAACTCGAGCGGCGCGACGCCTCGACGGCGCTGATCACCATGTGCGCGGGCGGCGCGCTCGCCACCGGCACCATCATCGAACGCATCTGATCATGGGCAGCGAGGCGGCCCCGAAGGGGCTCGATTCGAAGACGACGTCGTCGATCATCAAGTGGATGTCGCGCGGGAACGTGGCTCTGTATCGGGCCACCCGTGGCCGCCTCGGTGGAAAGTGGCGGGTGGGCAGCGCATTCCCGTGGGGAATCCCGGTCTGCCTGGTCACCACCACGGGCAGGAAGACCGGACAGCCGCGGACCGCTCCACTGCTGTTCCTGGAGGACGACGACAAGGTGCTGTTGGTCGCATCCCAGGGCGGTCTGCCGAAGCACCCTCTGTGGTTCCACAACATCGTGGCGAATCCCGAGGTGACGGTCCAGATCCGATCGGACATACGTCAACTGAAGGCGCGCGTCGCCACCGAGGCGGAACGCGCACTGTACTGGCCGAAACTCACGGCAATGTATCCGGATTTCGACAACTATCAGTCGTGGACCGATCGCGTCATCCCCGTGGTCGTCTGCGAGTGACGTCACCTTCCCGCGTAGCGCCGCGAACGGCGATACTGGGAAGCGCATTGTCCATGCTCTCGAGAGGGGATGTCACGCGATGGCAACCACGAATCACGACCAGGTCCTCGATCGCCGCGAGGTCGCGGCCGCACTGCTGCGCGCACTCGAACGCCGTCACGAGGTGCTCGACGCGATCGTCGAGAGCAATGATCGGGCCGCCGCCATCGCCGCGATCGGGTCGATCCTCGACACCACCGATTTCTGCGCGGAGGCCGTACTCGCGCTTCCGCTGGGTCGTCTGACGAAGGCGGAGCGCAAGAAGATCCGTGCCGAACTGGACGATCTCGACGCGGTCGTGAAGTGGACGACGGATTCGCGCCCGTACGCGACCGGCGAGCATTTCCGGTTGCGTCCGATCAGCGAGGATTCCGCCGACACCGAACTGTTCAAGGCACGCTGCGCCGAACAACTCGGCGACGGCAGCGACGAGGCGGTGGAGAGGGAACGCCGCAAGGGCGCTGCACTGATGGACGACGAGTCGGGAATGTGGCTCGTCGCGGAAGACCTGTCCGGCGAGGAGCCGAAGAAGATCGGTTTCGCGTTCGGTGAGCTCAGCGGCAACGAGGTGGAAGTGCGGATCTGGGTTCGGCCCGAGGCCCGCAAGCAGGGCTACGGCACCGCCACGCTCAAGCAGGCCCGTACCGAACTTGCGGCCTACTTCCCCGGTTCGACGCTGATCATCCGCACACCCGCATAAGCGCAGCGAGGCGGCCGATGCGCGCTTCTGGTCGCCGGGGGCAACCAGAAGCGCGCATCACGGGTCTATGCGCCGTAGACCGGGGTCGGGGGCTCCGACGAGGAGATCAACTTCTCGACGACCGGCCCGAGCTCCTTGGGATCCCACCGGTCGCCCTTGTCGACGACCTCGCCGTGGCGCCAGCCGTCGGCCAGCGACACCTTGCCACCTTCGGTTTCGAACACGCGGCCGGTGACATCCTTCGATTCACTGCTGCCCAGCCACACGACGAGCGGCGAGACGTTCTCGGGTGCCATCGCATCGAATCCTTCTTCGGGCGCGGCCATCATCTCGGCCATCGCTCCGCCTGCGCCGACGGTCATCCGGGTCCGGGCGGAGGGTGCGATCGCGTTGACGGTGACGCCGTAGCGACCGAACTCGGCGGCAGCCTGGATCGTCAGTGTCGCGATACCCGCCTTGGCGGCTGCGTAGTTGCCCTGGCCGATGCTGCCCATCAGGCCTGCCCCGGAGCTGGTGTTGATGATGCGGGCGTCGACCGGATTACCGGCCTTCGACTCGGCACGCCAGTAGGTCATCGCGTGCCGCATCGGCGCGAAGTGGCCCTTGAGGTGCACGCGGGTCACCGAGTCCCACTCTTCTTCGCTCATGTTCGCGAGCATGCGGTCGCGCAGGAAGCCTGCGTTGTTGACGAGCACGTCGAGGCGACCGAAGTTGTCGAGCGCGGTCTTGACGAGGTTCTCGGCGCCGGCCCAGTCGGCGACGTCGTCGCCGTTGACGACGGCTTCGCCACCGGCCGCACGGATTTCCTCGACGACGAGTTCGCCCGGGGATTCACCGGTCGCGGAGCCGTCTCCACCGACACCGATGTCGTTGACGACGACCTTGGCGCCCTCGGCGGCGAAGGCCAGAGCGTGGGCACGACCGAGCCCACGCCCGGCACCCGTCACGATGACGACGCGTCCGTCCAGCAATCCACTCACTTTGTCTCCTTCGTTCGGGCCGCTGCCATGTAGGCAGGGCGTTCACCGCCGCCGTGGACGGTCAATGTCGATCCGCTGACGTACGCCGACAGCGGCGAGGCCAGAAATGCCGCGCAGTTCCCGATGTCGTCGGGGCTGGCCAGACGCCCCAGCGGGACGGTCGCGCCGACGGCGGCGATCCCGTCGTCGTCGCCGTAGAACAGGTGCGACTGCTCGGTGTTCACCATGCCCACCACCACCGAGTTGACGCGCACCTTCGGCGCCCATTCGACGGCGAGAGATGCTCCGAGACTGTCTATTCCGGCCTTCGCTGCACCGTATGCGGCGGTGCCGGGCGACGGGCGCGATCCGCTGACGCTCGAGATGTTGACGATCGATCCGCCGCCGTCCTGCGTCTGCATGACCGCGTTCGCGGCCTGCGCGACGAGCAGCGGCGCGAGCAGATTGAGCTCGACGATCTTCGCGTGGAACTTCGGGCTCGCATCGGCAGCAAGCGCATACGGCGACCCACCGGCATTGTTGACGAGCGCGTCGAGGTGTCCGTGTCGCTCGACGATGGCGGCCACCATGGCGTGGACCTGGTCGGCGTCACGGACGTCGCACGCGAGGAACTCCGAGGCTCGGCCGTCCACCTCGACCGCTTTCTCCGGCTCGTTGCGCGCGCAGGTCACCACTGTGGCGCCCGCACGAAGGAACGTTCTCGTGATGCCCGCGCCGACTCCTCTCACACCGCCGGTGACGAGTACGACTGCGCCGTCGAGTCCGAGATCCATCCTGCCTCCGGGTCTTCTCCATGGCCCCGACTGTGGGCCGACCCCAACTTACCAAGCAATCGCTTGGTTTGGTACCGCGGGCCGGGAAACCCACCACGGCTAGCGGCCGTGTGGCACATCGCAATTATTTCTGGAACACGTCCTAGTTCGCGGCGTCGGATACTGCCGTTGGCTCAGGCCGAGCGCGGGCTCAGTTCGACGAGCAGCAGATCGCAGCTACGCCGGATGTCCGTCTCCGCCTCGGCGGCGGTCGAGCGGCCGTTGAGGTACGAGATGATCACCCCGTACCAGAGCATCGAGAGCAACCGCAGCAGGTCCTTGTCCTGCTCGGTCGGTTCGGCGATGCCTGCAGTGCTCAGCAGAATCTTCTGGAACTGCGCTTCGATCTTGACCGTGTCGGGAACCGCGGATGCCACGGCTGCACTGTTGGACTGCAGCATGGCCAACGCGAGCGACGGATACTCGACGAGTCTGCGTGTCATCGCAATCAATGCGTCGCAGATCGCGTCCTGCACCGGCACGTCTCGGGTGCGGACGGGCGTGTATCCGCCGAACCGCTCGAGCCGATCCAGCATCACCCCTGCGAACAGGTGGGTCTTCGACGGGAAATATCGGTAGAGCGTGCCGATCGCGACACCGGCGCGCTTCGCGACCTCGGTCATCTGCACCCGCGGCAGGTCGTACTCGGTCGCGAGATGAGCCGCCGCGTCGAGAATGCGCTCGTGCCGGTCGCGCTGTTCGGCCGACGTGGGTTCGGCCCCGTCTCGCGCTACCCCAATTCTGGGCATCGAGCACTCTCCCTTCCGTGACGGATTACAACGATTCTCCCATCGAGGTGGCGGCGACACTCACCACGCCCCACAACTCCCGCCCACTGAGATGAAACGCCGGCTGCGGCACCGACTCGGAAGAAATGGCCGAGAAGTCCGCTGAGCGAGAATTCGGCACGGTCGCGTACCGCGGCGTCCATACATTCATGGCACGCGAACGTCGCCGGATCGAGGCGACCCGAGATGAATCGGAGTTGAGGCGCATGTACACCCAGACACGGACGCAGGTCCTCGCACCAGAACCTGAGCTCCCCGGCGCCCTCGACATGCGCAATGCGATGGGCCGCTTCGCCACCGGAGTCACCATCGTCACCGGCCTCGACGAGGACGGGCCGGTCGGCTTCGCCTGCCAGTCGTTCGCGTCGGTGTCACTCGAACCGCCACTGATCCTGTTCTGCGCCGATCACCGGGGTCGTGCTTGGCCGCGGATCCGCCCGACAGGACGCTTCGCCATCAATGTGCTGGGTGAAGAGCAGTCCGACCTGTGCGGGCGCTTCGGTTCGTCACGGGGCACGAAGTTCGACGGTCTCGACTGGGAGGTCTCGCGGTGGGACACCCCGTCGCTCCCGGGTGTCCTCATGCGTGCGCACTGCGAGGTCCACGACGTGCATACCGCCGGCGACCACGACGTCGTGATCGGCCGGGTCCTGGAACTCGAATGCCTCGACGACGACCGGCCCATGGTGTTCTACCGAGGTGCGTTCGGTCTCGACAACTGACGACGGTGCGGGCCGTCCGACCGACGGCCCGCACCCGCTACGAAGTCCTCTACGAATTGGCGGCGTGGATGCCTGCGCGGCGCCCGAAGAAGCTGCCGTCGCCGAGTGAGATCCCACTGCAGTAGCCGAACGCAGACAGCCCCGACGTGCACCGTCCCGCCGCGTACAGACCC
Source organism: Rhodococcus sp. NPDC060090 (assembly GCF_042729855.1). Taxonomy (NCBI): domain Bacteria; kingdom Bacillati; phylum Actinomycetota; class Actinomycetes; order Mycobacteriales; family Nocardiaceae; genus Rhodococcus; species Rhodococcus sp. NPDC060090. Next base: position 106,742 of record NZ_JBHWXB010000007.1, read on the forward strand.
GGGATCGGAGTGCCGTCGACGTGGAGGACCTCGGAATCGACCGTGGTCCGCAGCCCACCGAGAGTGAACCCGCCTGTGTTTCCGCGGAGGTCGATCGCCGCGACAGGCGAGCCGATCGGCGCGACCCATTCGGGCTTCTTGCCCAGCACCGGATCCGAGCCTCCGGCCGCGTGCCGGTTGTACATCTCCACCGTCGAGGTGAGAGATCCTGCAGGCAGGCCCATTTCGCCTTCGAGTTCGTCAACCGTCTCGCACACCCACGTCGGCTGACGCTTGAGCTGAGGGCTCGAACTCGGCGCCGCCATCCCTTCCTCGTACGACTTCTGGTCGATGACGAGAAACGCCTGATTGTCGTTCTCGAACAGTGTGAGCTGGCCGATCCGGCCCGGGTAGGTGTCTTCCTGGACGTACCGCTGGCCGCGACCGTTGACCAGGATCCCGCGGGCCATCAACTGCGGGTCACAGAAGAACGCGACCTCGCACGCATCCATGTGCGCGAGACCGGCTCCGAGCGCCTGTGCGACGAGGATGCCGCGTCCGTCGTGCTCCTCGACCGTCGCGGCAGGTCGCTTGTACAGGCGCGGGGCGTAGGCCTGCATCATCTCGTCGTTGTATGCGAACGACCCGGTCGCGAGGACGACACCCTTACGGGCACGGACGGCGACCTGCTTGCCGAATCGGGTCGTCACGAGTCCCACGACCCTGCCGTCGGCGTCGGTGACGAGACGCTGCATCCGCACATCAGTTTCGATGCGGACGCCGAGTTCTCCGGCCTTCTCGATGAGCGTCGTCATCAGGACGTAGCCGGCGCCCTGCTCACCGTTGCGGGGCATCGGCACCTGCGCGAGATGTCCACGCGGCGCGGGGTCCACGAGTGTCGAGAACGGAGCGGCGTTCTCGCCGCCGCTGTACATGAGCGAGTCATCGTTCGGGATCTCCCAGCCGGGCTGGTTCCAGAACCCTTCCTTGTAGGGCACGCCACACGCTTCGAGCCATTCGAAATGCGCGACACTTCCGTCGCAATAGGCGTCGAGTTTCTTCTCGTCGACGCCCGGCCCGAGGGCCGCGGCGAGAAAGGTCTTCATGTTCTCGGGGGTGTCGTCGATGCCGCACGCCTTCTGCAGGCGGGTGCCGCCGCCGAGGTAGACGATGCCGCCGGACAGCGCCGCGGCTCCTCCCCCGCCGCCGGTGCGTTCGAGCACGAGGACGTCGGCTCCGCTCTCGGCCGCCCCGATCGCCGCGGCGACACCGGCAATGCCGAATCCCGCGATGACGACGTCGGCTTCGTGGTCCCAGGATTCGATGCTGTCGGCCGGCACCGGCCGGACATCCGAGTTACTCAAAGAGACACTCTCTTTCGTTCGAGGGTAGTTCACTTCGGTCAGATCAGGTTGTCTTCGACCGGAAGCCCGAACGCGGCCCGACCGTACTGAGCCAGTGCACGTTCCGGCTCGTTGGCGACGTGCACGCTTCCCGCGTGCGCGTCTCGCCAGGCACGTTCTACGACGTTTCCCAGGAACAACGAGGAGCCGCCTGCCGTCTTGAACAACAGGTCGATCGCCTCGACGGCGCGTTCGGTTGCCCGCACCTGGTCGCGGCGGGCACGCGCGCGCAGCATCATCGGGATCTCCCGGCCGTCGACGGCGTGCTCCCACAGTTCGCGCAGGTTGCGGTTGGTCTGCAGGATCGCGGCGTCGATCTCCGAGGCGGCGCGTCCCACCGACGTCTGCGCGAAGGGGTCGTCGACGAATCGTCCACCACCCAAGCTCAACCGGACACGTTCGCGCATCGAAGCGAGGTAGTGCTCGTAGCAGCCCTCGACCACCCCGACGACGGGCATGCTCACCGTCGTGCCGAACAATGCACCGAACGGGAGCCGGTACAGGGGTCCGGTGTTGACCTTCTGACCGGGCCCACGCAGGTTCGCGGTCTCGAAGTTGCTCTTGACCCGGTACTCCGGCACGAACGCTCGGTCGACGGTGATCTCGTTGCTGCACGTCCCGCGCATCCCGACCACGTTCCACACGTCACGGATCCCGTAGTCGGTGCGTGGCACGAGCACGGTCATGAAGTCGACTGGCCGGCCTTCCGGCCCGGTGACGACGGCACCGAGCAGCGCCCACGAGGCGTATTCGCAGCCCGAGGAGAACATCCAGGTGCCGGACAGTTCATAACCGTCGTCCACCGGGGTGAGCTTCCCGACCGGTGCGTACGCCGAACTCACGAGCACCGACGGATCGTCGCCCCACACGTCGTGCTGAGCTCGATCGTCGAACAACGCGAGGTGCCACGGGTGGACGCCGAGCACCGAGGTGACCCACCCGGTCGAACCGCACACCGCGGACACTGCCCGCACCACCTCGTAGAACCCGACCGGGTCGGTCTCGTCGCCGCCGTAGCGACGCGGCTGCAGCATCCGGAACACCCCGGCCGACGCGAGAGCATCGACAACGACGTCCGGGACCCGCCGGGCCTCGTCGATGGTCGCGGCCCTGGCGGCGATGTCCGGAAGCAACGCGCGCACGGCGGTCAGTACGTCGTCGTTGCTCATCTCGAACTCCTGTCGGTGGAAACGGGCGATGCCACGCCGCGCAGCGGTCGTGGCATCGTCGTGCAGCGTGGTTCTTGCTCGGTCAGCTCTTGCTCGGCTGCGGCGAGAACGCCGCGAGCGGTTCCGATTCGGACCAGTCGTGGCCCCAGTAGCTGTCGGCGGTGATCTCTTCTGCGGTGTAGAAGGTCTCGTCGACGAGCATCCCTTCGGTTCCGAACTCGAGGTCCCAGCCGCCCGGTGCGCGCACGTAGAACGACACCATCTTGTCGTTCGTGTGCCTGCCCAGGGTCGACGAGATCGAGAAGCCCAGGGTCCGGACACGATCGAGCGCCTGCCCGACAGCATCGAGGGTGTCGACCTCGAGCATCAGGTGCACGAGCCCCGGTGCGGCGCCGGGAGGTGCCGGGCACAGCGCCAGACTGTGGTGACGGCGGTTGACGCCGAGGAACCGCACCCGGCGCACCGGAGGCGGCGCCGAGAGCCCGCCGAGTCGGACGGCGCCACGCGGCAGGAATCCGAGGACCTCGGTGTAGAAGGCGTACTCCGCATCGAAGTTCGCGACGGGCAGCACGACGTGCCCGAGCCCTTCCTCACCGGTGTGGAAGCGGCCGCCGAACGGCGTCACGATCGGGCTGTGGTCGAGGACCGGCCCGAAGAACACCTCGACGCGGGTTCCGGCCGGGTCGTCGAACGCGATGACCTGTTCCGCGTCGCGGTACGTCGCCTCGGCTTCCGACAGGAGTTCCACCTGGATTCCGGCCTTCTCGACGGCCTCGCGGACGCGCTGCAATGCGAACTGGTCGCGCACCTCCCAGCCGACTGCGAGTGCCTTGTCGGTGTCGCCGGGGAGCACGATCAAGCGAGCCCGACGTTCGTCGATCCGCAGGTAGAGGCCGTCGGACTCGGGTCCGTTACCGACCGCCATTCCGAGCCCGTCGACGACGAGCTCGCGCCACCGCGCGATGTCAGTGGTCTGGATCCTGAGATAGCCCAGGCCCCGGATATCCGTCATGTCCGAATATTCCTTCGCAGTTGTGTGTTGGGGAGGTTCTAGATCATTCCGCGCATGGCACCCTGGGGCTCGCCGCCGAGCTGTGTGAGGGTCGACGCGTGGAAGATCGAGCCGGGCACGTGGATCGCGTGGCTGAGGCCTGCGTGTGCATCGCGCCAGAAGCGCTGCAACGGGTTGCTCAGCTGGAGGGCGCCGCCACCTGCGCGGGAGAAGATCTCGTCGACGGCGCGCACCGCGCGCCACGCGGCGGCCGTCTGGGTCCGGCGACCGATCGCCCGCTGCTCGAAGGTGACCTCCTGGCCCTTATCGGTCATGTCCCAGAAACGGTCGACGGTCTCGAGCAGTGCCGCACGCGACGCGGCGATCTCCGCCGCTGCGTCGCCGAGTGCCGACAGCACATAGGGGTCCTGCTTGATCGCGGTACCGGAGATCGTCACACGCTCACGCTGGGTCTCGATGTAGGAGTCGAGCGCGCCCTGGGCGATGCCCACCAGCGATGAGGTGATGCCGAGGGGGAAGATGCACGAGAACGGGAACTTGTAGAGCGTCTCGTCCCGTCCGGCGTCCTTCCATGCGACGCCACCCATGACGCGCGCAGCCGAAAGGGTGCGGTACTCGGGTAGGAAGGCATCCTTGACGATGAGGTCCTTCGAGCCCGTGCCGCGCAGGCCGACGACGTTCCAGCTGTCCTGGTCGATCTCGTAATCCGACCGCGGAAGAAGCACGTGCAGGGCCTGCGGCGGGTTCAGGCGGTTGCCGTCCTTGTCTCCGATGGCCGCGCCGATCATGACCCACTGGCAGTGATCGGTGCCCGACGAGAACGACCATCGGCCGTTGAGGATGTACCCGCCGTCGACGGGAGTGGCGACACCCATCGGCGCGTAGGGAGACGCGATCCAGGTGTCGGGGTCCTCGCCCCAGACCTCCTGCTGCGCCTTGGGATCGAAGAAGGCCATCTCCCACGGGTGCACACCGACGATGCCGCTGACCCAGCCGGTCGCCCCGTCCATCGCGCCGAGCGCCATGGCGGTTTCGGCGAACTCCCGCGGGTGCACTTCGAGTCCGCCGAACTCCTTGGGCTGCAGCATCCGGATGACGCCGGCGTCCTTGAGTCGCTTGGCACTGCGGTCGGTCAGGCGCATGAGCTGGTCGCCTTCTGCACCGTCGGCACGGATCTCGTCGGCGAACGGCGAGATGGAGTCGAGAACCTGTCCCATTTTCTCTCCAGCTTTCTGATGTGGCGCCCGGAGGCTGACCGGGCGAGGTGTGTTCAGGCCGCTTACCGTCTCGACCTTCCGATGGCCTCTACGGTGGAGGATTCACGACCACAGTGCGCAAACTTTCCGCTCAGCGGGAACTCCGCGGAGCGCTGCGGATCAGGCGTCGTTCCGCTTCAGGAATGCCAGGACGGTGGCCAGCCATGCTTCGCGGGCCTCGATCATCGTCCAGTGGCCGCAGTTCGGGAAGACGTGCAGTTCGCCGCGACGCAGTTCGCGCATCGGCAGCATCGCCATGTCGACCGGGCTGACGCGATCATCGCGACCCCAGGTGAGCAGGGTGGGGGCTTTGATCTTCCCGAGCTGCGCCCAGTACGGCGTCTCGTTCGAGGCAGCGGCGGCACGTGCACCCGCGGTGAATGCCTCGGTGCTGTACATGCGACGAGCGATCTCGAGGGTCTTCGGCTCGGTGGCCAGCGCCCAGCGTTCCTCGATCAGTTCCTCGGTGACGATCGCGGGATCGAACACCATCGAGCGCAGCCAGCGGACCAGCTTCTCGCGGGTCGGGTCGTCGGTGAACTCCATGAGCAGCCGGATGCCCTCACCCGGAGCGGGGGCGAACACCGAGCGGCCTGCGCCACCGATGGTGACGAGTTTGCGCACCCGGTCGGGTTCGGCAATCGCGAACTGGGTTGCGACGATGCCACCCATCGAGTTGCCGATGATCGCGACGTCGGGCAGATCGAGGCCGTCGAGGAAGTCCTTCACCGCGAACTTGGCCATTGCCATGGGATGGCCCTCGCACGGGTCGCTGACACCGAAGCCGGGGAACTCGAGCACGAGGCACCGGTAGTGCTCCGCGAAGTCGGCGAGGACGCCGCGGTAGTTGCGCCACCCCGTCACGCCCGGACCGGATCCGTGCAGCAACAGCAGGGGCGGTCCGTCGCCGGCCTCGTGGTAGCGGAGAACTCCGCGGTCGGTCGCGAGTTCGCGTGCGGTGCCTTCGAGCGTCAGTTCTGTCGTCATAGCACCGACATTCCCAGTGATGCCGTTCACAATGCGCCGAAGCTCCCGTTCATCGAGACGATTACTCCTACATCCACTACATCCACTGCCCCGATTGCGTCGCGACCAGGCGTTCCATCGCCTGCGGCGACCACGACTGCGTGGGCTCCGCCACTGCGCGGCGGCTGCGGCGCGGGGTGCCGAGTTCGGGATGCAGGATGCGGGAGATGTCGCGGGCGGCGTCGGCGACCAGCGGCGCGACACGCTCGAGGTGGCCGGGGCGGGCGGGCCCGCACAGGGAGATTCCCGCAACCGGGCCGCCCGGGCTGCGCACTGCTGCACCCACACATGCCATGCCGTTCATCGCTTCGCCGGTTTCGAAGGCCAGTCCGTGGCGCTGCCGGATACGGCCGAGTTCCTGATGGAGGGTGGCGAGGTCGGGGATCGTTCGTTCGGTACGGCGCATGAGGTGCGTGCCGTAGAACGCGTCGACCTGCTCGGGCTCGAGGCCTGCGAGGATCGCCTTGCCGCACGCGGTGATGTAGGCGGGGACGCGGCCGCCGACGCGGGAGGTGAGGGTGGCGGCGAGCTGGCCACCGACCTTGTCGAGGTAGACGCAGTCGCCCCGGTCGAGGGTGGCGAGGTGCGCGACCATGCCGGTCTGCAGGTGGAGTTCGTGGAGGAGTGGCGCCGCGGCCTCCCGGATGCGGCTCTGACCGTTGTCGTGTGCGCCGAGCGACTTGGCGCGGCGGCCGAGGCAGTAGCCGAACGAGGCGTGGTCGACCCATTCGAGTCGGACCATCTGGTCGAGGATGCGGTGGACGGTGGATCGGGGCAGGCCGGTGCGGCACGCCACTTCTTCGAGGGTGAGGCGCGAGCCTGCGCCGTCGAACGCGTCGAGGATCAGTGTCATGCGCTCGACCATCGACGCCGGAAGTTCACGCTTGGACTCCGGTGTGTTCTGCGCGATCGTGTTCTGCCCGGTCGTGCTCTGTACTGAAACGGCCTGCATCTCTGCGGACTGGACCATCGTTTCTTCCTCTCCGAACCTTACTTCCACCTGGGCATACAAGAGAAACTGAAATTCATTCTTGTGGCTCCGTGACCAGTATCACCGGCGCACGCCGATAACACAAGTACGACCGCCGCGCACTTCGCCGCCCACTCACCGAATCCGCTTCGAATCGGGGCGTCCGGCACGTCCCACTGAGCAGGAGATCGCGTGGCCCGCCCTCGGCCGACGGGTAGAAAAGCCTGTAGGACAGAACAGCCGGTAGGACACTCGGTGTCCGCCCCGCGCTGCCGCGCCCATATCGGTATGAGGTGACCAATCGTATGCACATAGGGATCACGTCACCCGTGGTGATCGGCCACCCCGCGACCCTCGCCGAATGGGAACGCGACGCAGGCATCCTCGAACTCGCGCGTATCGCCGAGACCGCCGACGGCCTCGGATATCACCACCTCACCTGCAGCGAACACGTCGCCGTACCTACGGACGTCGCAGCCGAACGCGGCGGCGTCTACTGGGACCCCCTCGCGACGTTCGGCTACCTCGCCGCGCACACCTCCCGGATCCGGCTCAACACCCGGGTTCTCGTCCTCGGCTACCACCACCCCCTCGAGATCGCGAAACGCTACGGCACCCTCGACCTGGTGAGCGGCGGCCGGCTCGTCCTCGGACTGGGAGTCGGAAGCCTCGAGGAAGAGTTCGCACTTCTGGGAGCGCCCTTCGCCGACCGCGGGGCACGCGCCGACGAAGCCCTCTCCGCCCTGCGCGCCTGCATGTCCACACCGACTCCCGAGTTCCACGGCACCTATTACGATTTCGCCGACGTCTACGTCCGGCCGCATGCGATCCAGCAGCACGTTCCGTTCTGGATCGGTGGGCGCACAGCCCGTTCGCTACGACGTGCCACCACCCTCGGCGACGGCTGGCTGCCGTTCGGACTCACCCTGGAGCAGACCGAGGCCATGCTGGCGAAAGCAGACATCCCCCGCGGATTCGAAGTCGTGCTCACCACCGGCCGAGCTCTCGATCCGCTCGGATCACGCGAGCAGACGCTCCGCGCACTCGATCGCCGAAGGCGGGTCGGGGCCACGATCGTGAGCGCGCCCATCGCGGCCACCGGAGTCGAGCACTACTGCGATCAGTTGCACGCGCTGCGTGATCTCGCACCCGAAATCGGCGCAACGTTCGACGCGCCCTCCCTGTCCGACATCGACGAAAGCACACCGCGCCCATGACCCGTACGCTCTCTCCCCTGTTCCGTCCCCTGTCGATCCGGGCGCTCGAGCTGCCCAACCGCATCGTGATGTCACCGATGACGCGCTCACGCTCCGCAGGCGGAGTACCCGGAGCCGACGTCGCCGAGTACTACCGGCGACGCGCTGCGGGCGGCACAGGGTTGATCGTCACCGAGGGCACCGCAATCGGGCATCCCACGGCGGTGGACAACCCGCGCGTCCCCCGCATGCACGGTGACGACGCGCTCGAAGGCTGGCAGCGCGTGGTCGACGCCGTCCACGCCGAGGGCGGCCGGATCATCCCGCAGCTGTGGCACGTCGGCCCGCTCTGGGGAGCGATGACCGCCGATGTCGATCCGGCGCTCACCCCGATGCGGCCGTCCGGAGTGTGGGGCGAGGTCGGTCTGACCTCCTACTCCGACGAATACGTCGCGCGGGCATCGGAGCCGTGTCGCGCCATGACCGAGGAGGACATCGCCGACGTCATCGCCGCGTATGCCCAGGCCGCCCGCAACGCCCGGGAAGTCGGGTTCGACGGCATCGCCCTGCACGGCGGCCACGGCTACCTGCTCGACTCGTTCCTGTGGGATTCCACCAATCAACGCGATGATCAGTGGGGCGGCGACCTCGAACGACGCACGCGCTTCCCCGCCGCGGTGGTGGCGTCCATCCGGGCCGAGGTCGGCGAGGACGCCCCGATCTTCTTCCGTTTCTCGCAGCACAAGCAGCAGGACTACAACGCTCGGATCGCGCAGAACCCCGAAGAACTGCGGACGATCCTCACCGCCTTGGCCGACGCAGGCGTCGACGTCTTCGACGCGAGCATCCGCCGCTTCGACGCGGCTGTCTTCGAGGGCAGCGACCTGTCGCTGGCCGGGTGGGCGAAGAAGCTGACCGGCGCGATGTCGATGGCGGTCGGCAGTGTCGGCATCGGCGCCAGCCTGCGCGAGAACCGCTCGGGCAGTGCCGCTTCCACCGTCGACAACATCCCCGAACTCGAGCGCAGGTTGTCCGATGACGAGTTCGACCTCATCGCCATCGGCCGCCTCCACCTCGCCGATCCTTCCCTCGCGACCACACTGCGCGACGGATCGGCACTGCCGGAATTCGACCGGTCGGTGCACGAGGCCACCCTCACCTGATTCTCGGTCCTCCGCGGTCTCTCGATACGGCTCTCCCCCTTACAGTCCCGACCGACGGGGCTGTCCCGGCCAACGGGAGATCGTGTCACCGACAGTGGCGAGCACATTAGCGTGAACGGCACACCCGTTCGTCCCGTATCGAAGGAAACCGCATGACATCCGTTCAGACGCCGGTGAGCACGCGCGCGGTGGCGGTCACCGTGGCCGCTGTCGTGCGGGAAACCGCCGACGCGTGTTCGCTGGTATTCGACATTCCCGCGGATGCGAAGGACAGGTTCTCGTACAAGCCGGGCCAGTTCCTGACCGTGCGCATCCCGAGCGACCGGACGGGCTCGGTGGCGCGGTGCTACTCGCTCGCGAGCTCACCGCACAGCGAGGAACAGCTCAAGGTCACCGTCAAGCGCACCGTCGACGGATACGGATCGAATTGGCTGTGCGACAACGTCGCTGCCGGGGACGAACTCGTGGTGTTGCCGCCGGCCGGCGTGTTCACGCCGAGCAGTCTCGACGACAAGCTGCTGCTGTGCGCCGCGGGCAGCGGAGTCACCCCGGTGATGTCGATCCTCAAGTCGGCACTTGCTGCCGGCAACCGCAACATCGTCGTGTTCTACGCCAATCGGGACGAGAACTCCGTCATCTTCGCGCAGGAGCTGCGCGACCTGGCGATACGCTATCCCGGTGCCTTCACCGTCCTGCACTGGCTCGAAACCGTGCAGGGTCTGCCCGTCACCGGACAGCTCACAGCGCTGCTCTCGCCGTACGCCGAGCATCACGCGTACATGTGCGGCCCACAGCCGTTCATGGATTCCGTGCGTGAGGGGCTCGGGGCTGCCGGGGTGCCGTCGGACCGGATCCACGCCGAGGTGTTCACGTCGCTGTCCGGCGACCCGTTCGCCGCGATCGACCCCGTGGAGATCTCGGACGACGAGGAAACCTCGTCCGTCCAGGTGAGCCTCGACGGCGACGATCACGAACTGTCCTGGCCTCGGTCCGCGACCCTCGTCGACGTCATGCTGTCCAAGGGACTCGACGTGCCGTACTCGTGCCGCGAGGGTGAATGCGGTTCGTGCGCATGCACGGTCGTGTCCGGCAAGGTCGACATGCCCGAGTCCGCGATCCTCGACGACGAGGACGTCGCGAGCGGATATGTGCTCGCGTGCCAGGCGCGTCCGATCAGCGATCGCATCGAGATCGAGTTCTGATCGCACCGTCCAGCGACAACAGAAAGGGCCGGCGAGGTGAAAACCTCGCCGGCCCTTTCTCGATCCGGAACTAGCGGTTCAGCAGTGCCCGCATGGCCTTCGCGGCGCCCTGCACCATCTTGTCGCGCGGGAAGCCACTGCGCTTGACCGCCGCGTCGTAGTTACCACCGGCGACCCACACCGGGCCGTCGGCCAGATGCTCGAGGCCCTCGCGGGCCACGTCCTCCGGCTCCGACACGAGCATGCCGGGAATGTCGAAGTTCAGGCCGGCACGCTCCATGGCGGGCGTGCGGGTGACGCCGAGAATCAGCTCGAGCACGTGCACGTTGTGCGGTTCGAGTTCGAGCCACAGGCTCTCCGCGAAGACCCGGCTGAATGCCTTCGACGCGGAGTAGATGCTCTGGTGTTCCGAGCCCATGTAGCCGGCGAGGGACCCGAGCAGCATGATTCCGCCGCGTCCCATCTCCTTCATCCGCGCCCCGAACAGGTGTGACAGTTCGATCTGACGATGCACGTTCAGTTCGATCACGCCGCGGAAGCCGTCGAGGTCGCCGGTGACGAACTCGTGGCCGTAGCTGTTGGCTCCGGCGTTGAAGATGAACAGGCCGACCTCGAGGTCGGCGGTCGCCGACCGGATCGTCTCGACAGCGTCGGCCTCGAGCAGATCCAGCGAAAGCGTGCGCACTTCACCGCCGTGCACACGCACCTTCGTCGCGGTCTCTTCGAGGGGTTCCGGCTTGCGGGCGATGAGCAGCAGGTCGAATCCGGCGCGGGCGAGTTCGTCGGCGAAGGCCGCGCCGACGCCCTCGGAACCACCGGCGATCACCGCCCACTGTCCGTACCGGGCGCGGTCGATCGAAAGGGAGTCGGTCATGGAGTTCCTTCGAGAAGTGTTGTCTTGCTGGGCAATCGAGCTACTGGAACATCGGGGCCGGGACCGGCGCGTCGTCGACGACGTCGATCAGTCCCTCTGCGGCGGCACGAGTGATGGTGGCAACCATCGACGGGCATGTCGGCAGCGGCGCGCCCGGACGCCGGGGCTTGACGGCCCCGGACCCGAACTCGTGACACTGCTGACGCGCCTGCTGGTCCCACTGGACTTCGGTGTGTTCCCAGCTGTTCTTCTTCACCAGCACCTGCGCCATGCAGTCGCTACACCTGAGTGGCTGCATTGTCCTGCTCCGCGCTCGCCTTCGCAGCGAGGTTGGCCTCGACTTCCTTCATCCAGGCCGCGACCGGCCGGGTGGTGTCCATCTCGAACTCGAAGCGGTCGGTCATCTCCGGCTTGACGTCGTCGATGTCGACGTAGAACTGCTCGTACCAGCGGCGCAGCTGATAGACCGGGCCGTCCTCCTCGCACAGCAGCGGGTTCTCGATCCGGGTCTTGTTCTTCCAGATCTCGATGTCCTGCTCGAAGCCGCGCGCGATGAAAGTGCCGAACTGCTGCGCGGTCGCGAGTGCAGCGTCACCCTCGAGTCGATCGGACTTCTTGACGATCATCCCGTACATGAGCACGAACTTGTCGGCGGAGACCGGGTAGTGGCAGTTGAGGAGCACCGATTCGACGTCGTAGCCCTCGTACTCGTACTTCAGATCGTCGATCATGAACGACGGACCGAAGTACGACGCCTCGGAGTGGCTGCCGAGCATCTTCGGCTGACCCTCGGTGTTCGGACGCATGTCCGGGCGGGCCTGGCCCTTCATGATCTGCGTCGCGACATGCCCCTCGAAGACGTTCTTGAAGAACGTCGGGAACGAGTAGTGCACGTAGAAGAAGTGCGCCATGTCGACGATGTTGTCGATGATCTCGCGGCAGTTGGTGTCGACCTCGGTGGTGTACCAGACCCAGTCGGTCCACTCGTCGCTGGTCGCGCCTTCGATCCGGGGAATCGCGACGTCGTCCGTCGGGGGGTTGCCCTGGGGATCGTGCCAGATGAAGAACAAGCCGTCCTGCTCGAGCGTGTGCCACGAGCGGGTCTTGGCGATCGGCGGCACACGACGGGCGTACGGGATCTCCTTGCAGCGGCCGTTGCCGCCCCAACGCCAGTCGTGGAACGGGCACGCGATGTTGTCACCCTTGACGGTGCCCTGGGTCAGGTCGCCACCCATGTGGCGGCAGTACCCGTCGAGGACCTTCAGGTCTCCGTTGCTGTCTGCCCAGGCGACGAGCTTCGTGCCGAATGCCTCGATGGAATGCGGCTTGCCGTCCTTGAAGGACTCCGCCAATCCGAGGCAGTGCCATCCGCGGGCGAAGCGGGTGGGAGCGGAACCGACGACGATCTCGCGGATTTCGGTGTCTCCGGAAGTATCCAGGCTCACGGTCGTCCGTCCTTTCGGAAGTAGTGATCGAGGGAGCGGAACAGGGTGTTCCGTTCGCGGCGCGGACTCGTCGCGGGCTGTGCAACAAGTCCCGGTGGGGCTGTATGGACGTCACGGTAGGTGAGCGAGGTCACCCCCGAGTTCGAGGTCCCGCTCGGTGAGACCGACCGAGGACCGGGCTGCCTTCGGAACACGGCCTAGACGGACGTGAGCGGTGCCGGTAGCAGCGCGGCCCGCCCCTGCTCGGTGAAGTCGCGTTCGATCCGGGTACGCGTCTCGTCGTCGAGCAGGATGTACTCGGGAGTGCGGCCGACGCGGACGTACACCGGGTCGCCGGTGCTCCACGCGGCCGCACGCAGGGGCGCCTTGTCGATCTTGTTGCTGCCCGTGAGCGGGATGTGATCGGTCACTCGCACGAAACGCGGCCACCACTTGTCGCCCATGTCGGGCTGGTCGGCGAGCGTCTGCCCGAACGCCTGCGGATCGAACACCGCGCCTGCGTCGAGCTCGACGGCGCACATCACCTGGTCGCCCGTGGCCGGGTCCGGCACTGCGAACACCGGCGCCGACAGGATCCCGGGGATGCGCACCAGGATTCGTTCGACGGGTGCGGCGGAGAAGTTCTCACTGTCCACACGCAGCCAATCCGACGCGCGACCGGCGAAGTAGAAGAATCCGTCGGCGTCGCGGTAGGCGAGGTCGCCGGTCCAGAAATCGTTACCCTTGATCCGCTCGGCGGCGGCACCCGGATTCTTGTAGTAGCCCTCGAAGGCTGCTGCACCGCCGATCGAGACGATCTGCCCGACCGCCTCGGAGTTGAGCAGCCGGCCGGTGTCGTCGAACTGCGCGCGAGGACATTCCTCACCGGTGTTCTCGTCGAGGATCCGCACGTCGGCTCCGCCCGGCGCCACGCCGAGGGATCCGGTCGGGGTCTCGGCGGTGCGGTTGATCCTGATGACGCCTTCGCTCGAGCCGTAGCCCTCGATGACCGTGCACCCGAATCGCTCGGAGAACCGCGCGACGTCGACCTCGGATGCTTCGGTGCCGAAAGCCAACTCGAGCGTGCCGGTGCGGTCGCGCGGGTCCTCGGGCTTGTTGAGCACGTACGACAGCGCACGTCCGACGTAATTGACGAAGGTCGCGCCGTAGCGGTGGATGTCGTCGGCGAATCGGCTGGCCGAGAACTTCCGGATCAGGCCGACCGTCGCGCCGACGCGCATGGCGGTGCCCAGGTTGAGCATGACGGCGTTGCCGTGGAACAGCGGCATGCACAGGTACGTCACCGAGTCGCGACGCATGCGCGTGCGCTCGACGAGGACGTCGAGGAGCTTCCCGAGGCGGCCCTGCGTGACGATGACCGCCTTGGGTCGACCCGTCGATCCGGAACTGAACAGCAGCAGCGCGATGTCGTCGGGTGCGGGGATCGTCTCGGGCAGGTCGGCGCCGCGGTGCGGTTCGAGGAAGCGGAGGTACTCGGGCGAGTCGACGTCGAGGATCCGGTCGGCAGGCAAGCCGTGGTCGGTGCCGTCCATCAGGTGCGCGAGGCGCGATTCGGTGACGACGAAGTCCACGTCGGCCTGGCGGATGTCGTCGGCGATCTCAGGGCCGCTGCGGCTCGCGTTGATGCCCACCACCACGGCACCGGCGAGTGCGCCTGCCCCGATCCAGAACACGAAGTCCGGAACATTCTCGAGCAGCACGCCGATATGGCGACGGCGATCGGCGGGTTCCTCCGCTGCGGCAACGAGCGCGGCCGCGCGATCGGCACTCTCCTGGGTCACCTGGTCCCAGGTCCATTGCCGATCTTCGAACCGCAGGCCGATCTTGTCGTCGCCCTTACGAGAACGCACTACTTCGGCGAACGTGTCCAACTTTTTCCTCCAGATGGTTCCGGCCCTGGGCAGGGGCGGTCAGGCGAACGTCGCACGCCCACCCGACACCACTGCGTTGTCGCCGGTGCGGACGTCGAATTGCAGGTCGTTGCTCTCGCCCCAGATACGGATCTCGTGCTCGTCGCCGGGGAACGCCGGCGCTGCGAACCGGCCGGACAGCGACGTCAGGTCTGCGGGGTGCGCGCCGACCGCACGGGCCAGCGGGATCGTCGAGGCTGCGAGCGTGCACAGTCCGTGCATGATCGGCCGGGGTTGGCCGATGCGTGCAGCCGCCTCGGGATCGATGTGGATGTGGTGCCGATCCCCCGTCAACCGGTACAGCGCAGCCTGGTCTTCTCGGGTGCGCAGGGTCGTCGTCCGCCCCGGTTCCCCTTCGGACGCCGATGCTGCCGACGGTCCACGTTCGCCACCGAACCCGCCCGCACCCGGCGCGAACAGCGACCACGTGGCGACGAAGAACTCCGACTCGACCAGGACTTCGAACACCGCGGCGCGGCCCTTGTCCCACACCTCGCCGACCTTCGCCGACAACGTGAGCTCACCCGCGCGCGGCAGCGGTGCGCGAACCTCGAGGCTCTGCGACCCGTGCACAGCGGTGCGGGTGTCGAACCCGCCGCGGGCACCGAGCTCGTCGGGTGCCCACTGCGCGAGCGTGAGGGCGAACGTCGGGAGCACCCTGAGCCGCTCCTCGAACACGAGGTCGAGATCGGTGGCGGGTGCGCCGACCGCGAGGGCGTACAGAATCGCGTCGCTCTCGTCGTAACGGACGGTGCGCGTACCCAGTTCGACGCCGCGCCAGCGGGCGGCCGACGATTCTTCGATGGTGGTCATGGTTGCCGGTCCTTTCTCCACTGTGAGCAGGCTAAGTGGGTAGGCGACCGCTCCCCTCTGCTATCTCACTCACCGGTACATTCGAAGGTCGTGGTCCGGAGCGTGAGAGCCTTTCGCGACACACAAGCGCCGTCGGAGGAGGGGAGAGCACTTTTGACTGTCCCGTCGGATCCACGGCCGTTCCTGGACCAGCTCATTTCCCGGCTCACCGGCCGGGGCGGCGACTTCGAGATCGTCATGGACGACGTGCTGGGCACCGAGATGCCGGTGATGCGGAACCGCGACCGGGCCGTCGCCGATCTGCTGTCGCAGTCGCTCGCCTGGGGAGAACGCGAGTACCTCGTCACGACGGAGCGCAGGATCACGTTCGCCGAGCACGCGCGCGAGGCCTACGCGCTGGCCGCGGCGCTGCGCGAACGATACGGGGTGTCGGTCGGCGATCGGGTCGCGATTCTGTCGGCGAACCGGCCCGAATGGGTGACTGCTTTCTGGGCGACACAGGCACTGGGCGCGATCACCGTAGGCCTCAATGCGTGGTGGGTGCGGCCGGAGATCGAATTCGGAATCCGATGTTCGCGTCCACGGGTGGTGTTCGTCGACGAACAGCGCGCCGACACCGTGTCCGCCATGGACATGAGCGACACGATCGTACTCACCATCGAGGAGGATCTGCCGCGCCTGATCGGCGAGTTCAACGGCTCGCAACCTCCCCCGCCGAGGGTCGATGAGGACGATCCGGCCGTACTTCTGTACACCTCCGGCACGAGCGGGGACCCCAAGGGCGCCTTGCATTCGCAGCGGAACCTGCTGGCGGTGGTCGACTATCATCGCTACTCCGACGCCATCGCCGCCGCGTGGAGCGGGGAGCAGTACACGCGTGGTGTCCCCTCGGACACCCGCCACCTGCTCACCTCCTCCCTGTGCCACATCACGAGCCTGCACAACACCGTGGTGCCCCGGCTCGCGACGGGCAGCGCTGTCGTCATGAACCAGGGCTGGGTCGGTATCCGACCCGTGCTCGAACTGCTCGAAAGCGAGGAGATCACCCACTGGAATGCGGTTCCGTCGATGGCGGCGCGCATGCTCGAGATCGACGATCTCGACCAGTACGATCTCACCTCATTGATCAGGTTCACATTGTCTTCGGAGCCGTCCACCCCCGAATTCAAGCAGCGGATACGTGAGAGATTGCCCTTCGGCAGTCACACCGTCGTCGACAGTTACACGATCACCGAGTGCAGCACCTCCATCTCTGTCGCGAGCGCCTTGGAGAACGAGGAGTATCCGGGCACGGTCGGACAACCCGTCATCACTGTGAGTCTCGAGATCCGCGATCCCGACGGCGGGTGGCTCCCCGATGGACACGCCGGCGAGGTATGCGTGCGTAGTCCGTTCGTCATGCTCGGATATTGGCGCGACGACGCGGCCACAGCCGAGACGATCACCGCCGACCGGTGGCTTCGCACGGGCGATTACGGCGTCGTCGAGGGCGGGCGGCTGCGGCTGGTCGGTCGGCGAGCGGACCTCATAGAACAGAACGGGGAGGCGATCTACCCGTCGGAGGTCGAACGCGTCCTGGAAAGTCATCCTGCGGTTCGCGAATGCCTCGTCAGTGGCACACCGCACCCCGAGTGGGGGCAGGAGGTGTGCGCAGTCGTCGTCCTGAATCCCGCGTCGCCGGAGGCCTCGGGGGTTGTGACCAAGGAGAGATTGACGGCGTACGTGGCCGATCGTCTCGCCTACTTCAAGGTGCCCACCCGCTGGCGGTTGACGCAGAATCTGCTGCCTCGCAATACCACCGGAAAGATCATTCGACGCCGCTTCCCCGGGGACGACCTGCCCGGGAACTGACGCGAATTCGCTGTCACTGTGCCCTGGAAGCCGCATGTGCTAACTTACCAAGCAATCGCTTGGTTCGGTACCGACGTTAGGAAAATGCCATGGGCATCACCTCCACCACCGACGGCGCAGGGATCACCACGGTCACCGTCGACTTCCCGCCCGTGAACGCACTGCCCTCCGCCGCATGGTTCGAGCTCGCCGACACCATCGTGGCCGCAGGCAAGGACATGAACACGCACGTCGTGGTCCTGCGCGCCGAAGGCCGAGGCTTCAACGCCGGCGTCGACATCAAGGAGATGCAGGCCACCGAAGGCTTCGACGCCCTCATCGCCGCCAACCACGGCTGCGCAGCCGCATTCGCTGCGGTGTACGACTGCGAGGTCCCCGTGGTCGTGGCAGTCAACGGCTTCTGCGTCGGCGGCGGCATCGGACTCGTCGGCAACGCCGATGTCATCGTCGCTTCCGACGACGCCGTCTTCGGCCTCCCCGAGGTCGACCGCGGCGCCCTCGGTGCCGCCACCCACCTCTCGCGCCTCGTCCCCCAGCACCTGATGCGCACTCTGTACTACACGGCACAGAACGTCACCGCGCAGCAGCTCGAGCACTTCGGTTCGGTCTACAAGGTGGTTCCGCGCAGTGAACTCGACGCCACCGCACTCGAAGTCGCCGGACTGATCGCCGCAAAGGACACGCGCGTCATCCGCCGAGCCAAGGAAGCCATCAACCGCATCGATCCGGTCGACGTCAAGACTGCCTACCGCATCGAGCAGGGCTTCACCTTCGAACTGAACCTCGCCGGTGTCGCCGACGAGCACCGCGACGAGTTCGTCGCCACGGGCAAGCCCCGAAGCAACCACTGAGCAGCACGAGAGCTGGGCAGTACGAGAACTGAGCAGCACGAACAGGAGCTTGAACACTCATGCGTGACAAGAGAATGTCGCTCGACGAGGTCGTCGGCGAACTGCGCAGCGGAATGACCATCGGCCTCGGCGGCTGGGGATCGCGCCGCAAGCCCATGGCGTTCGTCCGCGCGATTCTGCGTTCGGACATCAAGGACCTGACCGTCGTCACCTACGGCGGACCCGACCTGGGCCTGCTGTGCTCGGCAGGCAAGGTGAAAAAGGCGTACTACGGCTTCGTGTCGCTCGATTCGGCGCCGTTCTACGACCCGTGGTTCGCCGCCGCCCGCACCTCCGGCCAACTCATCGCCCGCGAGATGGACGAGGGCATGATCAAGTGCGGCCTCGAAGCTGCCGCCGCGCGCCTGCCGTTCCTGCCCATCCGCGCCGGGCTCGGCTCCGACGTGCAGACCTTCTGGGGCGACGAACTGCAGACCGTCACCTCCCCCTATGCCGACGAAGCCGGCCGCCGCGAGACCCTGATCGCGATGCCCGCGCTGAACCTGGACGCGTCGTTCGTACACCTGAACATCGGTGACAAGCACGGCAACGCCGGCTACCAGGGGGTCGACCCCTACTTCGACGATCTCTACTGCATGGCCGCCGAGAAGCGGTACGTCTCGGTGGAGAAGATCGTCGAGACCGAGCAGCTGGTCAAGGAAGTGCCGCTGCAGCAGTTGCTGCTCAACCGCCTGATGGTCGACGGTGTCGTCGAAGCACCGAACGGCGCCCACTTCACCCTCGCCGGCGACTCGTACGGCCGCGACGAGAAGTTCCAGCGTCACTACGCCGAGGCCGCCAAGACCCCCGAGTCGTGGCAGACCTTCGTCGACCGGTTCCTCTCCGGATCCGAAGAGGACTACCAGGCCGCCGTCAAGAAGTTCACCGCCGAATCGAACACCGGGGAGCAGCAGGCATGACCACCACCGACACCGTGACCCGCGCCGAATACTGCGCGATTGCGTGCGCCGAGATCTTTTCCGGTGCAGGCGAAATCGTTGCCAGCCCCATGGCTACGCTCCCGCAGATCGGAGCACGCCTGGCCAAGCTCACCACCGAACCCGACCTCGTGATCACCGACGGTGAGGCCCTGATCCTCGCCGAGGTGCCCGCGCTCGGCGCGAAGGCTCCGATCGAGGGCTGGATGCCGTTCCGCAAGGTGTTCGACGTCGTCGCATCCGGACGCCGCCACGTGGTGATGGGCGCCAACCAGATCGACCGCTACGGCAACCAGAACCTCTCGGCATTCGGCCCGCTGGAGAAGCCGACGCGTCAGATGTTCGGTGTTCGCGGCGCACCCGGCAACACCATCAACCACGCCACCAGCTACTGGGTGGGCAAGCACTCGACCCGCGTCTTCACCGACACCGTCGACGTCGTGTGCGGCGTGGGCTACGACAAGATCGACCCCGAGAACCCGGCGTACCGATTCCTGAGCATTCCCCGGGTGGTCACCAATCTCGGCGTGTTCGACTTCGAGGGGCCGAACCACGCGTTCCGCGCCGTGTCGCTGCACCCGGGTGTCGACGCCGACACCGTCGCCGCGAACACGTCGTTCGAGGTCGCCGGTCTCGCCGAGGCAGGCGTGACCCGCGAGCCCACCGCCGAAGAGCTGCGCCTGATCCGCGAGGTCATCGATCCGAAGGGCCTGCGCGACCGCGAGGTTTCGCTGTGAGCAGCGAGGGCGAGCGAAGCGACGGGGGATCTGCGCAGGGCGAGCGAAGCGACGGGGGATCTGCGCAGGTCCTGCGTACTCCGTTGACCGAGCTCGTGGGGATCGAGCATCCCATCGTCCAGACGGGCATGGGATGGGTGTCGGGTCCGCGCCTGACGGCGGCGACGTCGAATGCCGGCGGCCTGGGCATCCTTGCGTCCGCCACGATGACCTACCCGGAACTCGAAGCGGCAGTGCTGAAGACGAAGTCGCTGACCGGCAAGCCCTTCGGCGTGAACATGCGCGCCGACGCATCCGATGCGGAACAGCGCATCGACCTGCTGATCCGCGAGAAGGTCAAGGTCGCATCGTTCGCGCTTGCCCCCAAGAAGGAGCTCATCGCGAAGCTCAAGGATCACGGCATCGTCGTGATCCCGTCGATCGGCGCCGCGAAGCACGCGGTGAAGGTCGCATCGTGGGGCGCGGACGCAGTGATCGTGCAGGGCGGTGAGGGCGGAGGCCACACCGGCCCCGTCGCTACGACGTTGCTGCTGCCCAGCGTTCTCGACGCCGTCGACATTCCCGTCGTCGCCGCAGGTGGTTTCTTCGACGGCCGCGGCCTGGCCGCGGCGCTGTCGTACGGCGCGGCCGGTGTCGCGATGGGCACCCGATTCCTGCTCACCAGCGACAGCGCTGTCCCGGATTCGGTCAAGCAGCAGTACCTGGCCCGCGGGCTGCAGGACACCACCGTCTCCCTCAAGGTCGACGGGATGCCGCACCGCGTGCTCAACACCGATCTGGTGAACAGCCTCGAGAAGTCCAGCTACGCGAAGGGACTCGTCGCGGCCGCGCGCAACGCGACGAAGTTCAAGTCGATGACCGGCATGAAATGGTCCACGCTCGTCAAGGACGGACTCGCCATGAAGAAGGCGAGCGACCGCACCTGGCAGCAGATCATCATGGCCGCCAACACCCCTATGTTGCTCAAAGCCGGTCTCGTCGAGGGCAACACCGATGCCGGTGTGCTCGCCTCGGGTCAGGCGGTCGGCATGGTCGACGACCTGCCGAGCTGTGCGGAGTTGATCGACCGGATCATGACCGACGCGGTTGCTCGTATCGACGCCCTCGGAGCCCTGCGGGAATCCGGACGCGTCTGAACCTGGCAGCCCTGATGTAGAGCTCGCAGCCCTGGTGGTCATCCACTGGGGCTGCGAGCTTTACATTCACCCTGCTTACTTCTCTTCGTTCACGGGTCCTGTGCTTGTTCAGGGTCTCAGCATTCTCACGATCATCTCCACCGTCCGCTCGACCGGGTCGGGTCGCGAGTCGATGATCGGCACGACGATGCGCGTCCACACTGCGCCGAGGAGCATGTCGAACACGTCGTTGGGGTCGAGGGTCGGATCGACGGTGCCCGGTGGTGCCGATTCCAGGATCGCAAAGAATTGGGGTCGCACCGACACCCGCTGGTACGCCGCGCCGTGGCCGGCATCGGACCGGCGATGCGCCAGTAGAGGCCCCGCCGCGGCACGTGTCGCCGGGTCGCTGAACGTGCCGGTGTAGGCGCGGATGAAGCGACGCAGATCCTCTCGGAGATTCCCTGTGGGGTCGACCTTCAAGGGGCTCTCCATCGGGAAGGCGGCGTCCTCGATCAACTCGATCCGCGACGACCACCTGCGATAGATCGCCGACGCGTGCACACCCGACCGCACCGCCACGGCCTGGATTGTCGTCGCCTCGAATCCCTGTTGCGCGAGCAGTTCGCGCGCTGCGGCGAGTGCCCGTTCGTCGATGCTGGTGTCGCGCGGTCTGCCCGGACGACGGGACGTGTCCGCCATGTGGTGATCGTACCCAGATCGACTATTTCAGGAGATGGTCTTCTATATCTCTCCCGATCTTGCTAACTTCACTCTTCAGGACTGTGTGACCCGTCCCACAATGAGGGGAGATCGATGATCCGGCATACCCTGACCACCGTCGTCGCCGCATGCTCGGTGCTACTGCTCGTAGGCGCATGCGGGGCCCCCGACTCCGGCGGCACCTCGGACGAACCGGTCGGCGATCCGGTCTCCGGCGGCACGGCCACCATGATCCAGGTTCGCGAACCGGTGGCACTCGACCCGGCGGCATTGACCAACAACTGGGTCGGCCAGAGCCTGCTCGGAAACGCGCTCTACGGAACGCTGATGATCGACGATCCCGAAACGCTCGAGATCGAATACCGGATGGCGACCGGATTCTCCACCGCCGATGGTGGTAGTACGTTCACCCTCGAACTGCGCCCGGACCTGATGTTCACCGACGGAACTCCCCTCGATGCCGAAGCGGTGCAAGTTAATTGGTCGCGGATCGCCGACCCCGCCACCGGATCGAGTTCCCTTCCGCAGGCCTCCCAGATCGCCGCAACAGAGGTGATCGACGAGACCACATTGAAGGTCGTCATGGCCGACCCCAACCCGATGTTCGCCTACTCGATCACGAACAGCACCTTGAACTGGATCACCTCCCCCACCGCGCTGGAGAAGAGCAAGGACGCCTTCAACAACGCTCCGGTCGGCGCAGGACCGTTCACGCTCACGGAGTGGCGTCGCCAGGACCGCATGGGGCTCGAACGCAACCCCGGCTATTGGGACGCACCCCGGCCGTACCTCGACAGCATCACCCTCCTCAACGTCGCCGACGGCAGCCAGCGGGTCAACATGCTCTCGTCGGGAGGAGCCGACCTCGCCTCGGAAACCAGCTGGACGGCCCTCGCCCGAGCCGAAGATGCCGGACTCGGCACCGAGATCGCATCCGTCGGCGGTGGACAGTACTTCGCAATGAATACCCGCCGCGCCCCATTCGACGACCCTCGCGCGCGTCGCGCCGTCTCGATGGCATTGCAGCTCGACGACATCAACACGGCCGCATTCGAAGGCACCGGCATCGTCCCGGACACACTGTTCCCCGAGTCGTCGCCGTTCTACAACGACATTCCCTTGGCCGAGCACAACCCCGAAGAAGCCCAGCGCCTCTTCGACGAGCTCGCGGCAGAGGGCAAGCCCGTCGATTTCACCTTCCTTGCAACATCTCTACCGGAGACCAAGGCAACCGCCGAAGTCTCCCAAGCGCAACTGGCCGCATACGACAACGTGAACATGGACGTCGAGGTCGTCGATTTCACCGCGTTCATTCCGCGCAACATCGCCCGCGACTACGACATGATGATCTCGTCGGCGAATGTCCAGGAACCTGACTCCACCTTGTGGAACGCTTTCCACTCACAGTCGAGAGGCAATGTCACCGGCATCTCCGATCCCGAACTCGACGCGGCCCTCGACGCAGGCCGTGTGGGCACGACACCCGAAGAACGGGCCGCTGCCTACGAGATCGTGCAGGAGCGTCTCGCCGAGGTCGCCCCGGCCATCTGGTACATCCGGGCAGCTCCGGCCGTCATCACCGGCAACGATATCCACGGCATCCGCCTGTACTCGCTCGGATCCCCACTTCCCGGGGAAATGTGGGTCACGGGATAGCGATCCGCCACCAGCTCCATTTGCCTGAAGGTAGGTTCCTCCATGTTCGGATGGGTTGTTCGGCACAGGAATTCGGTCACCTCGCTCGTCGCCGTCTGTGCGGCGGCGCTACTCCTGACAGCGTGCGGTGCGCCGTCCGATTCCGCCGCGCCTGCGGGGTCCGACGGCGAACCGGCGCCGGGCGGTGTCGCACGTGTCATCCAGGTCCGCGAACCGCTGTCGCTCGACCCAGCGACACTCGCCAACAACTGGGTCGGCCAAGGCTTGTTGGGCAATGCCCTGTACGGGACGCTCATGATCGATGATCCTCAGACACTCGAGCTCGAGTATCGGATGGCCGAGGATTTCTCCACGTCCGACGGCGGTGCCACGTTCCTCCTTGCGCTGCGACCCGATCTCGTCTTCACCGACGGAACACCGCTCGACGCCGAAGCGGTGAAGTTCAACTGGGATCGCATCCTCGATCCGGCGCTCGGCTCCGGTTCGCTGACGTTGGCGTCGCAGATCGCGTCGACCGAGGTTGTGGACGACACAACGTTGAAGGTCACCCTGGTTGCACCCAATCCGAAGTTCGGGAATTCGATCACGTCGAGCGGACTCAACTGGATAGCGTCCCCCACCGCACTGGACAAGGGGACCGACGCCTTCAACGCGGATCCCGTCGGGGCAGGCCCGTTCATATTGACCGAGTGGTCGCGCCAGGACCGGATGAAGCTCGACCGCAACCCCGACTACTGGGATGCACCACGCCCGTACCTCGATTCACTCGAGCTCCGCGCCGTCAGCGACGCAAACCAGCGCGTCAACATGATGGTCAGCGGCGGCGCCGATCTGGCGTCCGAATCCAGCTGGGCGGCACTGGCAAAGGCCGATCAGGCGGGCCTGGTCACCGACGCCGTACCGGTCGGCGGCGGACAGTACCTGGTCATGAACACCCGGCGTGCCCCGTTCGACGACCCCCGAGCCCGGGAGGCGGTGAGCGCGGCGGTGAATCTCGACGACATCAACACCGCCGTGTTCGAGGGGCACGGCGAGGTCCCCGACACACTGTTCCCGGACTCCTCACCGTTCCATGCGGACATCCCCCTCCGGCAGGATGATCCCGAGCGGGCACAGCAACTCTTCGACGAACTGGCTGCGGAGGGAAAACCCGTCGAATTCACCTTCACCGCAACCTCGCTCGTCGAGATCAGATCCGTCGCCGAGAGTCTTCAGGCACAGCTCGCCGCCTACGACAACGTCGACGTCCAGGTGGAGGTGCTCGACATCGCCGGGTACATGCCGCGTACCGCGGCCCGCGACTTCGACATGATCATCTGGGCCGCGGACAGCCCCGAACCCGACACCACTCTGTGGAACGCCTTCCATTCCACGTCGTCGGGAAATCACACCGGCATCTCCGACCCCGAATTGGACGCCGCCCTCGACGCCGGTCGCACGGGCACCTCGGGCGAGGAACGGGTCGCCGCGTATCGCACGGTGCAGGAACGGCTGGCCGAACTCGAACCGGGAATCTGGTACATCCGGTCGGCACCGTCGGTGATCAGCAGCCAGAACCTCCACGGTGTACAGATGTACGCACTCGGATCGACACTGCCCGATGGAATGTGGCTCACCCCGTAGTTTTCGGAGCCATCGAGGCACAGCTGCGATCAGACGTTCCCGAGGCGCATGTGGATAGGCCACGCCACCTCCCGCGTGACCGCGGGGTCGCCCCACAGGAGCGTCATGTCCGCTGCGAATGACTTCAGCACCTCGGACTTTCCTGCCTCCGCGGCATTTCGGACCGCCGACCACGTCGAGATATAGCCCAGCATTCCATTCAGGTCCCACTGTCTACGGATCAACATGGGTGGGGCCGATTGCTCGTCGAACGGAAAGTCGATGTCCGCGTATCCACTGTCGACCAGCTGCCGTTCCTTCGTCCAGTACGGGCCGATCTCGTCACGATAGAAACGATCGAACCGGTCGACGAGCTCGGCATCGAGTTGCATCACCCCGTAGCTGACCAGCGCAAGAACAGCATCGTCGACCGCGACACGCCGCACCTCGCTGTAGAACGCCGAGCGATCGAACCAGTGCGCCGCCTGCGCCGCGGTGATCAGCCCGGCGCTACGGTCCCGCACGGGAAGAACCTCAGCGGGCGCCTGCACGTACCGGACCCGATCATGAGCCCGGGCATTCACGATCTGATCGACGCTGGGATCGATCCCGATCACCGCCTCGAAATGAGGTGCGAGCTGCACCGTCAGCTGGCCGCTTCCACACCCGACATCGACCGCGAGTTCGGTCGTCGGAGCAAGGGAAGCGAGGAACTCCGCGAGCTCTGCCGGGTATTCGGGACGAAACTGCGCGTAGGCCTGACCACCATGATCGAACCAATTCTTTCCCACCATCACGCTGCGAAAGATACATCCATGGTCATCCACAAATCGGCATAACGCCGTGTGCATATCGTTGACCTGGGAATTTCCGGGCGCTAACGTGCCTGAAAGCTGTTACTGCCGGTACGAGGGAATTCAAGTGAAATCACGTCTCATGAGCGCTGTCGTCATTGCGGCAGCCACCGCCACGACGATCGCGCTCGCGCCACCGGCCACGGCCGATCCGTCGGGTGGAGCCGATGCCGTCGCATGGCAGGACGCCGTCGACGCACCCGACGACTATCCGAGCACCGCAGTCGAGTGGGACGTTCCGATCACCCTCAGCGACGGAACCATTCTCCGCGCCAACGTGTTCCGACCCGCGAATACGGACGGAACACCGATCGACGAGAAGACACCGGTGGTCCTCAACCTCACGCCGTACACGAAACTCCTGTCGACGCTCGCCTCCGTCGCAATGGAGGATCCCACCCTCCAACCGCTCATCGAAGATCTCGGGACGATCCTGAATCTCGACGTCCCGTTCGACGGCATCACCGAGCTCGCCGCCCCCGCAGCACAGCTCGGACGCGTCTTCGGGCTCAACCGCGACCTCGTGCAGAACGGCTACACCCAGGTGATCGTCGACGTCCGCGGTACGGGCTTCTCCCAGGGTCAGTGGGACGTACTCGGACCTCGCGAACAACAGGACACCGTCGAGGTCATCGACTGGGTCGCGGCGCAGCCGTGGTCCAACGGCCGCATCGGCACTACCGGCGTGTCGTATTCGGCAATCAATCAGATCCAGGCCGCCGGACACCGGCCCGCCGAACTCGACGCGGTGTTCGCCGTCGAACCCGGCAACGACCTGCTCCGCGACATCGTCGGCACCGGCGGTGCGATCGGCGTCGGATTCATGCCGGCGTGGCTCGGCCTCGTCAACGGACTCAAATGGGTACCCGACGTCGAAGCGCTGTTGCAGGGCAGATTCGATGCGCAATGGCTCCGCGACCGCATGGCCGATCCGTTCACCAAGATCCCCGAACTCGTCGAAGCGCTCACCGCACCGACGATCGAGGGCGTCTCCCCCGATGCCCTCGAAGTCGCGCAGGACGGCTCGTTCTACCAGGAACGACAAGCCGATCTCGACGCTGTCGACGTACCCACCTTCGTGTTCGGCAACTGGCACGACATCTTCGCCAACAGCGAGCCCGATATCTACAACTCGATTCCGGTGGCGCCCGGCGACAAGCAGCTCGTGATGGGCGACGGATACCACGCCGTGCTCGGCGAAGACTTCGGCACACCCGGACACCCGCCGACGATGGCAGCATTGCAGCGCGCCTGGTTCGACCATTGGCTCGCGGACATCGACAACGGCATCACCGACTACGGGCCGGTGACCCTGCTGCAGCAAGGAGGCGGCTGGACCACCACCGACCAGTTCCCGCGCGCCGGTGTCGAATACGAGCGGATGTATCTGTCGATGCCCCAGAGCGGCACCGCAGCACACGCAGTCCACGACGGAAGCCTGCAACCCACCCCGCCCGACGCGCCTGCACGGCTCACCGTCGCACCAGGCCTGCGCGGGGTGTGTTCGAGAGAAGCCGCGCAGGGCACCGCGGGCCTTGCAGTTGTCCTCGGATCGAACTGCACGAAGGACGCACGGTTCAACGAAGCGGAGGGCCTGACGTTCACATCCCAGCCGATGGTCGAGCCGACAGCTCTGTCCGGGCCGATCAATCTGCACCTGAATACCGTCCTCGACAATCCGGACGGATTCTGGTCGGTGTCGATCAATGATGTTGCGCCCGATGGTCGCTCCACCGTGCTGTCCTCCGGGTCGCTGGTGGCGTCACTGCGGGCGATCGACGATTCGAAGAGCACGTTCACCGAGGCGGGCGACTACGCGCAGGCCCACCCGTTCCTGACGCTCGACACGCGCCAACCGGTCGTGCCCGGGCAGCCCACCCAGCTCGACATCAGCATGCTGCCCACCGACGCAATCCTGCAGCCGGGTCACCGCATCCGGATCGACGTGTACGCGTCGAGCATTCCGCGGTCGCTCCCGCTCGGTCCGATGCTCCACGACAGCAAGCTCGCACCACAGCATGTCGAACTCGATCCATCCACACCGAGTTTCGTGACGCTGCCTGTCGTGGGTTAGCAGCAGCGTGCGCCCGGGTTCGCATCGCTCGAGGCATGCCGCTCACGCCAGTACTCACGCTCTGTCAGGACGGGGCGATCCGGGTGCGTTCGCCGCTGTAATGCGGCATACCGCGCGTAGTCGTGGTCGCCCATCAACGCACCGACCCACCACCACGCTCGACGCACCGCGGTGATCACGACTTTTCCTCGTCGCGTTGATGCGCATGCTCGGGGTGAGCGCGCGCCGCACCCGGTGCACGCACCTTGCCTGCCGCAATGAGTTCGTCCCACTGCTTCTGCAGTTCACGCTCGGCCGGTGTGGGCACGAATCCGGCCGGAGCGAAGATCTTCGACGGCACATCCGGAGACTCGGTGGTGGGCATGCCGCCCTGTCGTATCGACCGGATACACACCACCACACCGGCGATCGCCACGATGAGCACGAGTACCGCGAACACGATCGACAGTGTGCCCTGGATGAACGTGTTGCGGATGACCGCGTCGATCGCCGCCGGCGAAGCCGCGGAGCCGAAACTGGTTTCGCCTGCGTTCTTCGCGTCGACGAAGGCATTGTGCTGAGCCCAGTAACCGACGGCACGGTCGCTGGAGAAGATCTTCTGCCACGACCCCGTCATCGTCACGATGAGATCCCACACCAACGGGACGCCGGGTATCCACGCCCACTTCAGCAGACCCTTCTTGACCACGATGGTGAGGACGATCGTCAGTGCGATCGCGGCGAGCAACTGATTGGCGATACCGAACAGCGGGAACAGGGTGTTGATGCCGCCGAGCGGATCGGTGACGCCCATGAGCAGGATCGCACCCCACAGCGCGCAGACCACGAACGAGCAGAACCACGCACCGGGACGCCACGACGGATCCTTGAAACGCTTGGCGGCACCGCCGAAGTTGCCGAGGGAATCCGAGAGCATGAAGCGCGCGACACGGGTACCGGCGTCGACGGTCGTGAGGATGAACAACGCCTCGAACATGATCGCGAAGTGATACCAGAATGATTTGAGACTGTCGCCGCCGAACAGGTCGGACAGCACATTCGACATACCGAACGCGAGAGTGGGCGCACCGCCGGTGCGGGAGATGATCGAGTCCTCCCCTACGGCGGCCGCAGCACCGGCTATCTGCTCGGGAGTGATATCCGGCGAGGACAGCCCGAGTCCGTTCACATAAGCGGCTGCGGTTTCGGGAGTGCCGCCGGTGAGTGCTTCCGGGGCATTGAGCGCGAAATACAGGTGCTGATCGATGATGCACGCGGTGACGAGCGCCATGATCGCCACGAACGATTCGGTGAGCATCCCGCCATATCCGATGAGGCGGGTCTGCTTCTCCTTCTCCAACATCTTCGGGGTCGTGCCGGACGAGATCAGCGCGTGGAACCCCGACAACGCCCCGCAGGCGATGGTGATGAACAGGAAGGGGAACAGCGACCCGGCAAAGGCGGGTCCGTCGCCGTCGATCGCGAACGACGTGACGTCGGGCATCTGGATCTCGGGCCGAGCAATGAGAATACCTATCGCGAGCAACGCGATGGTGCCGACTTTCATGAACGTGGAGAGGTAGTCGCGCGGGGCCAGCAGGAGCCAGACGGGCAACACCGACGCGGCGAATCCGTAGGCGATCATCAACCACGAGATCGTCACCTTCGACAGGGTGAACCACTCGACACCCCACTCGGTTTCGGCGACCCAGCCACCGGCGACGATCGCCAGGATCAGCAGCACGACTCCGATCGCCGAGACTTCGGAGACCTTGCCTGGCCGCAGGAAACGCAGATACACGCCCATGAACAGCGCAATCGGGATGGTCATCGCGATGGAGAACATTCCCCATGGGCTCTCGGCGAGCGCGTTGACCACCACGAGTGCGAGCACCGCAATGATGATGATCATGATGACGAAGACGGCGATCAGGGCGGCGGTGCCGCCGATGGGGCCGAGTTCGTCACGTCCCATCTGCCCGAGACTGCGTCCGCGACGACGCGACGAAATCCACAGCACCAGAAAGTCCTGGACAGCACCGGCGAAGACGACGCCGACGATGATCCAGATCGTTCCCGGAAGATAGCCCATCTGGGCGGCAAGCACCGGTCCGACGAGCGGTCCGGCGCCGGCGATCGCGGCGAAGTGATGACCGAACAGCACGCGCCTGTCGGTCGGCATGTAGTCCTTGCCGTTCTCCAGGACCTCGGCGGGTGTCGCGCGGTCGTCGCGCGGCTGCACGATCTTGCGTTCGATGAACTTGGCGTAGAACCGGTATGCGACCAGGTACGTGCACACCGCCGCGATGACGAACCACACCGCGTTGATGTTCTCGCCGCGGACCACCGCGATCATCGACCAGGCGAAGCCGCCGACGATCGCCAGGATCACGAAGACGATGCGCGCCGTGGCGGACATCGGAGTCCGGTCGACGACGCCGACCGGCGGCAGATCCGGTTCTGTACGCAGGTATTCGATATTCGCGTCGGTCTGCGGCGTCGGGTCGACGGCCATCTCGGCTCCTCACCAGAGCCGACGCGGAGCTTCGACCGATGCGCCGCGACAGCCCTCGACAGCGTGCACAGTTCTGGCCAGCGTCACGCTACCCGCGGACCGGAGAGCACGAACCGAAATCAGTGATTCAGCCGCGTGCCGCGATCCTCGCCTGCACTTCGGGACGACGCAGTGGTGGCACCGTCGGTGGTGGTTGCCGCCGCTCGGGGAGAAGGTCGAGCAGCCGGGTGGTGGTCGCGGTGACCTCCGCGACGGCCTGCTCGAACGGCTCCCGGGTGGCATCGGACAGTTTGTGGATTCCGCTGACCTTGCGGACGTATTGCCGAGCAGCCGCCTCGATTTCTTCGGCGGTCGCTACCGGCTCGAGACCGCGCAGCTCTGTGATGTTCCGGCACATGCCTTCGAGGTTAGACCTCGTCGCTGGACACGCACAGGAATCGCGCGCGCCCGTCGCCTTCGCGCAACTGCGAGGTGCAGCGGCGGGAAGCGACGGGCGGGCGGGAAGTATCGAGCAGGTGTCGTCAGACGCGTTCGATGATGGTGACGTTGGCGGTGCCGCCACCCTCGCAGATGGTGAGCAAGCCGTAGCGTCCACCGGTGCGCTCGAGCTCGTTGAGCAGGGTCGCCATGAGCTTGGTGCCGGTCGCGCCGAGCGGGTGGCCGAGCGCGATAGCGCCGCCGTTGACGTTGACCTTGGCCGGGTCGGCGCCGATCTCCTTGATCCATGCGAGCACGACGGGTGCGAACGCCTCGTTGATCTCGATCAGGTCGATGTCGTCGATCGTCAGGCCGGTCTTCTCGAGTGCATGCTGGGTGGCCGGGATCGGTGCGCTCAGCATGAAGATCGGGTCGTCGCCGCGGGCACTCATGTGGTGAATCCGCGCGCGCGGCTTCAGACCGTGCTTCTTCACTGCCTCGTCGGACGCGAGCAGCAGCGCGCTGGCGCCATCGGAGATCTGGCTGGCGACGGCCGCGGTGAGTCGTCCACCCTCGACGAGCACGTTGAGCGAGGCCATCTTCTCGAGGCTGGTCTCGCGCGGGCCCTCATCGGTGGTGAACTCACCGACCGGGACGATTTCCTTCTCGAAGCGCCCCTCGGCGATGGCCGCCTTGGCGCGCTCGTGGCTCTGCAGAGCCCACTGCTCGAGGTCCTCGCGGGTGATGTCCCACTTGTCGGCGATCATCTCGGCGCCCTTGAACTGGGACACCTCCTCGTTGCCGTACCGCTCGGCCCAGCCCTTCGACTCGGCGGTCGGCGTGGTGAAGCCGTACTGCTGACCGACGATCATCGCGGCGGAGATCGGGATCTGGCTCATGTTCTGCACGCCGCCGGCGATGATGAGGTCGGCCGTGCCGGACAGGATCGCCTGCGCCCCGAACTGGATGGCCTGCTGGCTCGAGCCGCACTGACGGTCCACGGTGACACCGGGCACGTGCTGCGGCAGGCCCGCGGCCAGCCACGACATGCGTGCGATGTTGCCGGCCTGGCCGCCGATCGCGTCGACGCAGCCGAAGATGACGTCGTCGACGTCCGACGGGTCGATGCCGGTGCGCTCGACGACGGCCTTGATGACGTGCGAGCCGAGGTCGATCGGGTGAACGGGAGCCAGGCTGCCGTTCTTCTTACCGATCGGAGTGCGGATCGCATCGACGATGTACGCCTCGGACATTGTTGCTCCTTATGCGGGGTTCGGGTTCGACAGTCCATCGAGAACGATGGAAAGGTACTGCTGCGCAACTTGTTCGACACTGAGCGCTCCGCCCGGCCGATACCAGCGCACCGCGACCCACACCGTGTCGCGGAGAAAACGGAAGACGACGTCGACGTCCACGTCGGGCCGGAATGCTCCCTCGGAGATGCCGCGTTCGAGTACCCCCGACCACAGTGTGCGGAACTCGGTGTTGAGTTCGGCGATGTAGGAGAACTTGTCGCCGTCGAGGTGCTTGGCCTCGTCCTGGTAGATCGCAACGGCCGCGTGCGATCGGTCGATCGATTCGTAGGACGTGGTGACGAGCGCTTCGAGGGTCGCGCGCGGGTCGAGGCCGGCTGCCACGATCTTGCGGTACCGATCGAACAGTTCGTCGAGGAACGCTCGCAGGATCTCGTCGACCATCGACTCCTTCGAGTCGAAGTGATGGTAGAGGCTGCCCGAGAGGATCCCCGCGGCGTCGGCGATGTCGCGGACCGTGGTGGCGCGGACACCGCGTGACGCGAAGAGGTCGGCCGCGATGTGGAGCAGTTCGGCGCGGCGGCCGGTCTTCGCTGAGTCGTCGCGAGGTGGGGTCATGGAGAGAAAAGCCTTTCGAACTATTAGGCCCGCTGCGAGGAGATCGACACGATCTCGCCGGTCAGGTAGGTGGTGTAGTCGCTCGCCAGCATCGCAATAGTCGCTGCGATCTCCCACACTTCCGCGGCACGACCGTACGCCTCGCCGGAGGCCAGCTTGTCGAGCAGTTCCTCGCTGGTGACCTTCGCGAGGAACGCGTGGCGCGCGATGGACGGTGCGACGGCGTTGATGCGCACGCCGTATTCGGCCGCCTCGATCGCCGAGCATCGGGTGAGGGCCATGACGCCGGCCTTCGCGGCAGCGTAGTGCGCCTGCGAATGCTGGGCCCGCCAGCCGAGGACCGAGGCGTTGTTGACGAGGACGCCGCCGTGCCCGGCCTCCTTGAAGTAGCGCAGTGCGGCACGGGTGGCGCGGAAGGTGCTGGTGAGGGTGACGTCGAGGACGCGATCCCACTGCTCGTCGGTCATGTCGACCACGGGGGTTTCACCGCCGAGACCGGCGTTGTTGATGAGCGTGTCGATGCGGCCGAGCTGTTCGGCGGCTCCGGTGATGAGCGCGTCGACCTGCGCGGTCGACGACACGTCGCACACGATGGAGTGCACCTGCTGCTCCGGGAACTCGGCAGCAAGCTTGTCTGCGGCCTCGCCGAGGCGACGCTCGTGGAAGTCGGAGACCAGCACGTCGGCGCCTTCGAGCAGGGCACGCCGGGCCGATGAGAAGCCGATGCCCGTTCCGGCGGCCGCGGTGACGACGACCTTCTTGCCGGCGAGCAGTCCGTGTCCCGGGGTTTCGACCGGAGGGACCGACAGGGGTGAAGTGGTCTGGGGCGTGGTGGTCACGGACGAGCCTCTCGGGGAAGGCCGAGCACCCGCTCGGCGATGACGTTGCGCTGGATCTCGTTGGATCCGCCGTAGATGGTGTCGGCGCGGGTGAACAGGAACAGCCGCTGCCATTCGGCGAGCTCGAGATGTTCCGGGTCGGTGATGTTCGACGGGGTGCCCGCGTGATCGTGGTCGGGGCCGATGAGCGATGCGGCGCCCTGGACCTCCATGGCGAGGGCGCCGAGGTCGCGGTGCCAGTTGGCCCACAAGAGCTTGGCGACCGAGGCCTGTCCGGGATCGGCGTCGCCGAGGGTGCGGAGGGCGTGGGCGCGCATCACGCGCAGCCCGACGCGGGCACGGGCGATCTTCTCGCGGATGTTGGGGTCGTCGAGCGATCCACTGGCCCGCGCGAGGTCGACGACACCGTCGAGTTCTCGTTCGAAGCCGATCTGCTGGCCGAGGGTGGAGACGCCGCGTTCGAAGGTCAGCAGACCCATCGCGACCTTCCAGCCGTCACCTGGTTCGCCGACGACGAGGTCGGCGTCGGTCACCGCGTCGTCGAAGAAGACCTCGTTGAATTCGGAGGTTCCGGTGAGCTGCTGGATCGGCCGGACGGTGACGCCGGGCTGATCGAGCGGGACGAGCAGGAAGCTCAGGCCCTGGTGACGTGTCGAGCCCGGTTCGGTGCGCGCGATCACGAACGCCCACTGCGCGACGTGGGCGAGGGACGTCCACACCTTCTGGCCGTTGATGATCCACTTGCCGTCTTCGAGCCGCGCGGTGGTCGAGACGTTGGCGAGGTCGGATCCGGCGCCCGGTTCGGAATAGCCCTGGGCCCACAGTTCGGTGACGTTGCGGATCCCGGGGAGGAATCGCGCCTTCTGCTCCTCGGTTCCGAACGCTATGAGGGTGGGGCCGAGCAGTTCTTCACCGAGGTGGTTCACGCGGGCGGGCGCGTCGGCCTTCGCGTACTCGGTGTGGAAGGTGACTCGCTCCTCCATGGTGGCGCCGCGTCCGCCGTATTCGGTGGGCCAGCCGATGCAGGTCCATCCGGCCTCGGCGAGGTGACGATCCCACGCGAGCCGCTGTTCGAAGAACTCGTGCTCGCTGCCGGGACCGCCCTTGCCCCTGAGCGCGGCGAACTCGCCGGTCAGGTTCTCCTCGAGCCACGCCCGCACGGTCGCCGCGTACTCGGTATTTTCCAGGCTCTCGCTCTCTTGCACGTCTGTACGATAACCTACCAAGCAATTGCTAGGTAGGGAGCTCAGTGAAGACACATCCGAGGACCACGCCGGCCGCCCTCGCCGACGCCGCCGGCACCCGGCCGGACCGGCTCGCGATCGTCGACGGCGACACCCGACTGACCTTCGCACAACTGCACACCCGCGTGCGGGACTTCGCGGCCGCGCTCGTCGCCCGCGACATCGAACCCGGTGCGCGCGTCGCGATCTGGTCACCCAACACGTACCACTGGGAAATCGCAGCTCTCGGTGTGCACTGGGCAGGCGGCGTCGTCGTTCCCATCAACACCCGCTACACCGGCAGCGAAGCGGCCGAGATCATCGAACGAGTGAATGCCGCAGCGCTCGTCGTCGCAGGCGAGTTCCTCGGCACCGACCGCTACGCGCAGTTTCGCGAGGCCGCACCGGATCTCGCCGTGCCCACGGTCGTGCGGGTCCCGGTGGGCGGGATCGACGCTCCCGCCGACGGCGTCCTCGACTGGGACGACTTCCTCGCCGCCGCCACCGACACCTCCCGCACCGAGGCAGACACCCGCGCCTCAGCTGTCGGGCCGGATGACATCTCCGACATCCTGTTCACCTCCGGCACCACCGGCAAGAGCAAGGGCGTGCTCAGCGCGCACCGGCAATGCATCGGGGTCGCGCAGGCATGGGCAGAGTGCGCGGAACTGACGGTCGACGACAACTATCTGATCATCAACCCGTTCTTCCACAGCTTCGGCTACAAGGCCGGGTTCGTTGCCGCCCTGCTCGCAGGCTCGACGGTGGTCCCGCTCGCTGTGTTCGACGTCGAGAAGGTCATGGCGATGGTCTCCGAGGAGAGCATCAGCGTCCTGCCTGGCGCGCCGACCATCTACCAGGGCATCCTCGACCACCCCCGCCGCGGCAACTTCGACCTGAGCAACCTGCGGATCGCCGTCACCGGCGCCGCGCCCGTTCCGGTCTCGCTCGTCGAACGCATGCAGACCGAGCTGAACTTCGACGCGGTGCTCACCGCGTACGGGCAGACCGAGGCCGTGGTCGCGACGATGTGCCGCACCGACGACGACCCCGTCACCGTGTCTACCTCGTCCGGACGCGCGACCGCCGACTTCGAGGTGCGCATCGGCGACAAGGACGAGATTCTGCTGCGCGGCCCCAATGTGATGCTCGGCTACCTCGACGACCCCGAGGCCACCGCGAAGACGATCGACTCCGACGGCTGGCTCCACACCGGCGACGTCGGCACCCTCGACGAGCGCGGCTACCTCGACATCACCGACCGGCTCAAGGACATGTACATCAGCGGCGGATTCAACGTCTACCCGGCCGAGATCGAAGCGACACTGCTGACCATGCCCGGCATCCACGAAGTCGCGGTGATCGGTATCCCCGACGAGCGCATGGGCGAGGTCGGCCAGGCGTTCGTGGTCCCGCTGGACGGAAGTTCGCCGACCGAAGACGACGTGATCGCGTATTCCAAAGAGAAGCTGGCCAATTTCAAACGGCCGAGGTCGGTGCGATTCGTCGACCACCTACCCCGCAACCCATCCGGCAAGGTCCTGAAGAACGTTCTGCGTGAGGAGAAGTCATGACCGTCCCATTCGAGCCCGATGTCGTCACCTACGAGGTGCGTGACGGCGTTGCCATCGTCACTCTGAACCGGCCGGACTACCGGAACGCGCAGAACTCGGTGATGACCTACGCTCTCGACGCCGCTTTCGAGAAGGCAGTCCAGGACGACGAGGTGAAGGTGATCGTGCTCGCCGGCAACGGCAAGCACTTCTCCGCAGGCCACGACCTCGGCACCCCCGGCCGCGACCACCACGTGCACTACGACAACAAGGCCGTCATGTGGTGGGACCACGTCGACAAGCCGGGCGGCGACCAGCGCTACGCCCGCGAGATGGAGGTCTACCTCGGGATGTGCCGCCGCTGGCGGGAGATCCCCAAGCCGACCATCGCGATGGTCCAGGGCGCCTGCATCGCCGGTGGCCTCATGCTCGCGTGGGTCTGCGACCTCATCGTCGCCTCCGACGACGCGTTCTTCTCCGATCCCGTGGTACGCATGGGCATTCCGGGTGTCGAGTACTTCGCCCACCCGTGGATCCTGGGCACCCGGTTCGCGAAGGAGATCCTCTACACCGGCGACCGGTTCACCGCGCAGCGTGCGTACGAGGTGGGCATGGTCAGCCGCGTCGTCACGCGTGACGACCTCGAGACCGAGACGCTCGCACTGGCCGGGCGCATCGCCGAGATGCCGCGATTCGGTCTGGCCCTGACCAAGCGCGCCGTCAACCAGTGCGAGGACCAGATGGGTATGCGAAACGGCATGGACTCGGTCTTCGGCCTGCATCACTTCGCGCACTCCTACAACGCCGAGGTCGGCACCGATTCGCTCGGCGGCATGGATGCCAAATCGATGGCGGCAAGCGCACGTCCGGCCGAGGGGAGCAAGTAGTGGATCTCGAACTGGACGCCGCTACCCTCGCCTTCCGCGACGAAGTGCGGGCGTTCCTCGCGGAGAACGTCCCGAAGACCCCCCTGAAGTCGATGGATACCGCCGAGGGCTTCGAAGAGCACCGGCAGTGGGAAGCACTCCTCGCCGATGCGCGCTTGTCCGTCGTCTCGTGGCCCGAATCGCTCGGTGGCCGCGACGCGACGCTCGAACAGTGGGTCGTGTTCGAGGAAGAGTACTACCGCTCGGGCGCACCCGGTCGTGTGAGCCAGAACGGCATCTTCCTGCTCGCCCCCACTCTGTTCGAGCACGCGAAACCCGAACAGCTCGAACGCATCATGCCGCGCATGGCACGCGCCGACGACATCTGGGCGCAGGCCTGGTCGGAACCCGAATCGGGCAGCGACCTCGCGTCACTGCGCTCGACCGCCACAAAGGTCGACGGCGGCTGGCTGCTCAACGGGCAGAAGACGTGGAGCTCGCGGGCGTCGTTCGCCGACATGGGCTTCGGTCTGTTCCGGTCCGACCCGGAAGCCCAGCGCCACAAGGGCATCACGTACTTCATGTTCGATCTGCGTTCCGAGGGCGTCACCGTCCGTCCGATCGACCAGCTCGACGGCGAACCCGGCTTCGCGGAGATCTTCCTCGAGAACGTGTTCGTCCCCGACGACCCGTCGAAGCCCGGCGAGTCCGGCGTGATCGGTGAGGTCAACGCGGGGTGGCGCGTTGCGATGAGCACAGCGTCGAACGAGCGCGGCCTGTCGCTGCGTGCGCCCGGACGGTTCCTCGCCACC
Source organism: Rhodococcus sp. NPDC060090 (assembly GCF_042729855.1). Taxonomy (NCBI): domain Bacteria; kingdom Bacillati; phylum Actinomycetota; class Actinomycetes; order Mycobacteriales; family Nocardiaceae; genus Rhodococcus; species Rhodococcus sp. NPDC060090. The sequence goes on from NZ_JBHWXB010000007.1 coordinate 144,675, forward strand.
ACCGACCGGCTACTGGCGCAGTACTCGAAGTCGCCGCTCCACGGCGACGCGGCGCTCCGGAACAAGGTCGCCGACGCGTGGATCGGTGCCCGCGCCTACGAGCTGTCGACGTGGGGCACGGTCACCCGGCTCACCAACGGCGGACAACTCGGCGCCGAATCGTCGATCAACAAGGTCTTCTGGTCGGAGTGGGACATCGCAACCCACGAGACCGCCCTCGACCTGCAGGGCGCGCACGCAGAGATCGTCGACAACTGGACCGACGGCTACCTGTTCTCACTGTCGGGCCCGATCTACGCCGGCACCAACGAAATCCAGAAGAACGTCATTGCTGAGCGGCTGCTCGGCCTCCCGAAGGGTGACCGATGAGATTCGCACTCGATGAGTCCCACGAGGACTTCGCGTCGAGCATCGACGCGCTCCTCACCAAGTCCGACATGCCCGCCGTCATCCGCGCGTGGAACACCGGCGACACCGCGCCCGGCCTGAAGGTGTGGCAGCGGCTCGCCGAGACCGGCGTCAACGGGCTGCTCATCACCGAAGAACATGACGGTCTCGGCGCCGACGCGGTCGATCTCGTCGTCGCGCTCGAGCAGCTCGGCAGGCATGCCGTTCCGGGACCGGTCGTCGAAACCGTCGCGGTCGCACCGGCTCTGCTCGCAGCAGTCGCCCCAGAGCGTCTCGCGGCACTGGCAGCGGGGTCGCTTGCGACGGTCGCCGCGGCGCCGCACACGCCGTTCGCGGTCGACGCCGATTCCGTCGATCTCGTCCTGCACGTCGACGGAGACGCCGTCTCCACGGCCACCGCGGGTGAGCAGCACGCGTCGGTGGATCTCGCGCGTCGCCTGTTCGAGGTGTCGCCCGGTCAGGCCCTGGGGTCCACCTCGTTCGACGCAGCCTTCGACCTGGGCGCACTCGCGACCGCCGCGCAGCTGCAGGGCCTCGGCCGGACATTGCTCGACACGTCCGTCGAGTATGTGCAGCAGCGCAAGCAGTTCGGCCGCGTCATCGGTTCGTTCCAGGCGATCAAGCATCACCTCGCCGACGTCGCTGTGGCGCTCGAGATGGCGCGCCCGCTACTGCACGGCGCGGCGCTCGCGGTGCGGGACGGTCTACCCACCGCGTCGCGCGACGTGTCGGCCGCCAAGGTCGCGTGCGGCGACGCCGCCTACCTCGCGGCACGCACGGCACTGCAGGTGCACGGCGCGATCGGATACACCCAGGAATACGATCTGTCGCTGTGGATCACCAAGACACGCGCACTCGTCACCGCGTGGGGCACACCTGATTTCCATCGCTCACGCGTCGTCGCAGCTCTCGAGAGCGGAGTGGCGTCGTGACGTTCGAAACCGAGGACCGTGCGGCACTGCGGGAGTCGGTGCGCAACCTGCTCGCGAAGCATTCCGACTCCGCGGCGGTCCGCAAAGCGATCGACACCCCTGACGGCTACGACCCGGATCTGTGGTCGCGGCTCGTCGAGCAGGTGGGGGTCGCGGCGCTCGCGATTCCCGAGGAGTACGACGGTGTGGGCGCGTCGTGGGCCGAAACCCACGTCGTGCTCGAAGAACTCGGTCGCACACTGACTCCGTCCCCGTTCCTCGGCTCGGCCGTGCTCGCCGCGCAGGCGGTGTTGTTGTCCGGCGACACCGACGCCGCAGCGCGGCTGCTGCCGAGCATCGCGGCCGGCGAGGTCGTTGCAGTGTGCTGGGCGTCGGAAGCGGGATGGCATCGGCCCGGCGTGGTCGCCGACGGCGACGTGCTCACCGGCACCGCCCACTACGTCCTCGGCGGCGACATCGCCACAACCCTGCTCGTGATCGCCGCCGACGGTGACACGACAGCGCTGTTCGAGGTGGATCCGACGGCCGACGGGGTAGTCCGTCGCAGGGTTCCGACGATGGACCCCACCCGCACGCTGGCGGAGGTGTCGTTCTCTGCTGTGTCCGCGCGCCGGTTGTCGTCGACCGACGATCTGGTGGAGCGACTGCGGACGGCGGCGGTGATCGCGGTCTCGGCCGAGCAGGTGGGTGCCGCGCAGGCAACACTGGATCTGACGGTCGAATACACGAAGAACCGCAAGCAGTTCGGGCGCGTCATCGGCTCGTTCCAGGCACTCAAACACCGCATGGCCGACATGTACGCGCTCGTGGAGACCGCGCGATCCATGTCGTACGCGGCGGCGCTGTCGCAGGATCCGCAGGATGCCTACGCGGCGAAGATCTACTGCTCCGAAGCGTTCGAGCAGGTCGCGTCCGAGGCGGTGCAGCTGCACGGCGGCATCGCGATCACGTGGGAACACGACACACAGTTGTTCTTCAAGCGCGCACACGGAACCGCGCAGCTGTTCGGGCAACCGCGCGAGTATCTGCTCGCCGTCTGTGCCTGACTGCGCTAACCTGCCGCGGTGCCACTTCTCGACGCCTCCGCGCTACTCCCCGATCGCCCCTGCCGCATCGTCGTGGCGGGGGCGTCGGGCTCGGGGAAGACGACACTTTCCGCCCGGATCGGTGACGCGCTCGGCATCGAACACATCGAGATCGACGGGCTGCATCACGGACCGAACTGGACGCCGCGGCCGTCGTTCGTCGCCGACGTCGAGGATTTCACCGCGAAGCCGCACTGGGTAACCGAGTGGCAGTACACGGTGGTGCGTCCGCTGCTGGCAGACCGCGCGGATCTGATGGTGTGGCTCGACCTTCCCCGCTCCACGGTGATGCGGCAGGTGGTGCGCCGGACGCTACGGCGACGCATCCACCGTGAGGTGCTGTGGAACGGCAACATCGAACCAGGTCTGCACACGATCTTCACCGACCGCACGCACATCATCCGCTGGGCGTGGTCGACGTACGGGCTCTTCCCGGAGCGCATCCGCGAAGTGCTCGAGCGGCGTCCCGAACTGCCGATCGTGCAGCTGACGAGCCGACGTGACGTCGAGAGGTGGACGGTCCGACTCGGACTCGAGTAGCTGCCGCGACCTCACCGATCGCATCTTCAGCCATCTCGGCGACATCAGCGTCGCCATCATCGAGTGCGCCGACGTACCGCGTGCATCGGTCGATGGCGTGCAGGACGTCGACGATGCGCTGGTCTGCATCGCGGCTCACAGTGCGACCGCGCCCTCGAGCGCCGACACTGCAATCGGCCGCTCGAGCAGCTGGAGCGGGAACACGTCGATGTCGTCGCGGCGGGCTTCGTCATGTCCCCATGACACGAAAGGTCGCGGCACGGTATCGACGACATCGAGATCACCGTTGCCGAATACATCAATGGATTCGATCAGCGACGGCTTCATGGCGAGATCGGGCACGACGTGCGATCGGTGTCGAGACCCTTGAAGTCTCGTTAACCTCGTACACATGACGACTCCCGACATCACGCTGAACTCCGGAACCACCATCCCTCAGCTGGGCCTCGGGGTCTGGCAGGCCACGAACGACGAGACCGAGCACGCCGTCCGATTCGCAATCGACGACGCCGGCTACCGACACATCGACACCGCCGCCGCGTACGGCAACGAGGAGGGCGTGGGCCGCGCACTCGCGGGCACGTCGGTTCCACGTGAGGACATCTTCGTCACCACCAAGCTCTGGAACTCCGACCAGGGCTACGACTCTGCTTTGAAGGCATTCGACTCGAGCCTGAAAAAGTTGGACACCGACTACGTCGACCTGTACCTGATCCACTGGCCGCTCCAGGACAACGATCGTCTGTTGCGCACGTGGGACGCCCTCGAGAAGATCGTCGAATCCGGACGGGCGAAAGCCGTGGGTGTGTGCAACTTCGAGCCGCACCACCTGCAGTTGCTCGTCGACCGCGGCGGGCTGCTGCCCGCCGTCGACCAGGTGGAGCTACACCCGAACCTGCCTCAGCATGCGATCCGCGGGGCCGCCGCCGAGCACGGGATCGCGGTCGAATCGTGGAGCCCGCTCGGCGGCACCAGCAACTCCGGCTGGGGGTCGAATTCGAAGCCCAACACCCTGCTCACCGACCCCGTCATCGACCGGATCGCCGATCGTCACAGCAAGACCGCGGCCCAGGTGCTGATTCGGTGGCATCTGCAGAACGGGCTGATCGTGATCCCGAAATCGGTCCACGACGCGCGCATCGCCCAGAACATCGACGTGTTCGATTTCGAACTGTCCGACCTCGATCTCAGCGAGATCGACACCCTCGACAACGGCAATCGCGTAGGCGCGCATCCGGACGAGATGAACCTCGGCGCGCCCAGCTGACCGCTCTACCCACGCTCCCTTCCCCGCCTTCCCCTTCCGAGCGAGTGGTACACCCGATCGATTCATCGAGACGGGTGTACCACTCGCTCGGGCGCGGGAGGGTTCCACTGACGACTAGAACGTGTTCTCATTGCAGTCATGAGTGACGTTCACATGGTGCTGGGCACTCCCGTCGAGATGCCGGTGCAGGTGCGCACGGCGACGGCGTTCATGGCCGTCTTCTCCGTTCCCGTCTCCCCCGCTCAGACGCTGATCGACCACACCGGACTCGAGCTCCTGCAGCACCGGCCCGGCCGCGGACTGTGCACGCTCGTGTTCGTCGACTACGTGGACGGCGACCTCGGCCCGTACAACGAGTTCGGAGTCTGCTTCCTCGTGCGCGACCGCGCACGGCGCGGCGGCGGCGTACTGCAAGACCTGCGCGACCTCGCCACCGGAGGCGCTGGCGCGCTGATCCATCAGTTGCCGGTCGACGGAGAGTTCACACGCGCAGCGGGCCGGGGTATCTGGGGCTTCCCGAAGATCCTGGCCGATTTCGACACCGACCATCACAGCGACACCAAGCATGGACGTGTGAACTGCGACGGAGCGCTGATCGCGGAGATGTCGGTGACCCCCGGCCTCCCCGTTCCCGGCAAGGGCATCGCCGCGTCGCTGGCCGCGTACTCGCACCTCGACGGCGTCACGCGTCGGACGACGTGGGACATGAATCCCAGCGGTGTGCGCACCCGGATCGGTGGCGCGACGCTGCAGCTGGGCACCCATCCGATCGCTGAGGAGCTACGCGGCCTGGGTCTGCCTCGACGCGCACTGGTCACGTCGTCGATCCCCGATCTGAAGATGACGTTCGGCGAGGCCGAGGTCGTCACTCCTATCCCGTGAGATCCTGACCCCTGAGCCGATCGACGGTGTCGTGCAGATGTTCGACGAGGAGTTTGCGCACGACGTCCGGCTCGGCGGTACGGATCGCGTCGCGCAGCGCGACATGCTCGTCGACCTGCACCTGCAGGTCGCGATAGGTGGTCTGCAGCGCCCCGAGGCACATGCGGGTCTCGACGAGCAGAGTGCGCGCCGACCGGATCAGCCGCGGGCTCGACGCGCCGGCAACGAGGACCTCGTGGAACATCTGGTCCGCATCGGAGACACCGCCGGCGTCACCGCGTTGCGCGGCGGCGCGCATCGCGTCGATCGCAGTCCCGAGATCCTGCCACGTCTGCTCACGGCGCCCGTCGAGCACGAGATCGAGCGCGCCGCCCTCGATGACGCGGCGATTGTTGTAGATGTCGACGACGTCGTCGAAGGTCAGTTCGGTGACGAAGATGCCGCGGTTCCGGATGCTGTAGAGCAGTCCCTCCGACACGAGACGCTGCATGGCCTCACGCAACGGCCCCCGCGACACGGCGAAACGTGTCGCGAGTTCGGCCTCACCGAGCTGCGCGCCCGGTTCGATGGCGCCGCGGACGATGGCCGACCGCAATTGATCAGCGATCAACTCCGCCGTCGACGGTTGGGCCACGGGTTGGAGATCTCCGAGATCACCGAGCGCCATGATCGATACCTTCCTCGAACAGTGTGCCCAGCTGCGGGCGTACACATGTATATCCCGCGAGGCGAAGCCCCTCCCACACCGAGACCTGGTTGGCAGTGAGCACCGGCTTGCCGACCTGCTTTTCGATCTCGGGCAGGAACCTCAGCGTGTGCATGGCGGTGTCGGGAACGAGAAGTACCTGTGCGTCGGGGTGGTCGTTGTCCGAGGCGAGGGCAAGCACTTCATCCGGGGTGAGAGTGCCCACCTGCGCTGCGGTCTCGATGCCCGCGCCGGTGAACGAGACGACGTCGATCCCCGCGGCACGCAGGAATTCGACGAACAGCTCACTGACGTCGCGCGGGTAGCTCGCCGCGATCGCGACACGTGTCGCGCTGTGGTTGTTCTGTCCACCGAGTACACGCAGTGCTTCGACGAACGCGAAACTGGTGTTCGACGCCGGGATGTCTCCTGCCGCCGCCGACAGCTCGGCTACCTGGTTGCGCGCACCATCGGGTCCGTAGACGAAACTCCCGGACGTGCACGCCCACACGACAACGTCGGGCGACTCCGGCGCGAGCTTCGCTGCCCCAGCGGCGAGTTTGCTCGGGCTGCCCAGGTCGAGCAGCTCGGGCACCGCGTGCAGATCGGTGCCGTAGATGTGGGCGACGGGAATCCGGACGCCGAGGAGATCTGCGGCGAACGGATAGTCGTCCTCCGCTGCATGGTCGGGGTAGATGATCCCCACCGTCGGACTCTCACGCACCTGGAACACCTCGCATCAGAAGACACCTCTCAACCACTGGCCCGGCCCGGTCATCGGCAACTGCATCCGCCCGAGGCACGCCCAGATCGTCAGCTGGTTTGCCGTGAGCACCGGTTTTCCGAGCTCACGTTCCAACGGTGCGATCAGGTCGTAGGTCGGCAGGTTGGTGCAGCTGACGAAGATGGCCTGGGAGTCGGGGGTATCGGCCCCGATGATGTGTTCGGCGATCGTGCGGTAGTTGACCTTCCAGATGCCTCCCCCGAGGCCGAGATGCCGAGACCGCACGACATCGGTTCCGGCTTCGGCAAGAAAGTCGTGCAGGAGCAGTGTCAACTCCTCGTCGTACGGGGTGAGCACCGAGATCTTGGTCAGACCCAGTTCACGGAGTGCTTCGAGTAGCGCCCCCGAGGTCGTCACCGCTGCGGGCGCACCGGCCTCGCAGATCGCGTCGCACAGCGTCTTCTCGAATCCCACACCCCTGATGAAGGACCCGGAACTACAGAGGTAGGCAACCACTTCCGGCTCGACCTGCAGAATGTCGCGGGTTGCGGCCACGAGGTGACGTCGATCGGACACGAGTTCGGCCATCGCTCTGCTCACCGCAACGGGTTGGAAAGGTGTGCGCGCAAGGTGCAGGCTCACTTCGAGCGGAGTCCAGCGCCACAGTTCGCGTTCGAGCGCGAGATCGAACGGTGCGATGATGCCGATGCCCCGTTGCGCGAGGGGCCCCTCGAATTCGGGGATGTTCAATTCCATAGGGTCCTCTGCTTCTACCCGAAGACACCACCATACGAGGATTGTTGACAATAATACGATGCACTCATACGGTGTCAATCGTGACAGTGAATCCTGTGGTGGCAGTACTCCATGCAGAGACCGTGCCGGACACGGCGCTTCTGGCCTCGGTAGCCGAGCACGCCGAGATTCACTACACCGACAGCGACGGTCTCGCGACCGCACTAGCGGGCGCCGACGTGCTGTTCGTCTACGACTTCCTCACCGATGCACTCCCCCAAGCATGGCACGCCGCCGAGTCACTGCGCTGGGTGCATGTGGCGGCGGCCGGCGTGGATCCCCTCATGTTCCCCGCTCTGCGAGACAGCGACGTCACCGTCACCAATTCCCGGGGCGTGTTCGATCAACCGATCGCAGAATACGTTCTCGCACAGATCCTCTCGTTCGCGAAGGACCTCCCGGAATCACTCCGGCTCCAGCGCGAACACACGTGGCGGCACCGCGAATCCGAACGCATCACCGGACGCACCACACTGGTCGTCGGGACCGGTCCTATCGGTCGCGCGATCGCACGCCTGCTCACCGCAGTGGGCATGCAGGTTCGAGGGTCGGGGCGACGCGCACGCGACCAGGACCCGGACTTCGGTACCGTCACCGCCACCGAAGACCTTCCCGACGCACTCGCCGACGCCGACTTCGTGGTCGTGGCCGCACCCCTGACCGAACAGACACGCAACATGTTCGACGCTGACCTGTTCCGCGCGATGAAACCTGGCGCGCGCTTCATCAATGTCGGACGCGGCGATCTCGTCCGCACCGACGATCTGGTCGACGCACTGCAATCCGGTGAACTCGCCGGAGCCGCGCTCGACGTCGTCGACACCGAACCGCTCCCGCCGGAACACCCACTGTGGGATATTCCGAATGTCATGATCACACCGCACAATTCCGGCGACTTCGCCGGATGGAGAAATGCGCTGGTCGACGTGTTCGTCGACAACTTCCAGCGGTGGCGCGCCAACAGAGAACTCGAGAACGTCGTCGACAAGCACCTCGGCTACGTGCCGAGTACCTGAGGCCGCACACCCGGTAACAGGCCCGAGCATCAGGGAGGCAGCTTGAAGCCCACCGACATGACCGCCGTCGAACTGGTGACTGCCTTTTCCGCGGGTGAGCTGTCCCCGGTGGAAGCGGCCCGGGCCGTCCTCGACGACATCGCCGCGCGCGACCACGACATCAACGCGTTCTGCCTCGTCGACGAAGAACGCACCCTCGAACAGGCGCGACTCTCCGAGGAACGCTGGCGCACCGGATACGCCAAGGGCCTGCTCGACGGAGTGCCCATCTCGATCAAGGACATCTTCCTCACGAAACACTGGCCCACATTGCGAGGTTCACAGGCCGTCGACCCCGACCAGGTATGGGACGTCGACAGCCCTGTCGTCGCCCGACTACGGGAAGACGGGATGGTGTTCGTCGGCAAGACGACCACCCCGGAGATCGCCTGGAAGGCCGTGACAGACTCCGCGCTGCACGGGATCACCCGCAATCCCGTCGACACGACGAAGACGGCAGGCGGATCCTCCGGCGGGAGCGCCGCAGCAGTCGCCGCCGGCTTCGGACCCTGCTCGGTGGGCACCGACGGAGGTGGCAGCATCCGCATCCCGGCGGCGTTCTGCGGTGTCGTCGGATTCAAACCCACCCACGGCCGCATCCCGCTGTTTCCGGCGAGCCCGTTCGGCCCGCTCGCGCACGCCGGACCGATCACCCGAACCGTCGAGGACGCGGCCCTGCTCACCGACATCCTGTCGCTGCCCGACCCACGCGACCCCACCGCGCTCGCACCGCCGGTCATGACGTTCCGCGGGGCACTGGATCGTGAGGTCGTCGGTCTCGGTGTCGCGTATTCGAAGACGCTCGGCTACGTGTCGGTCGATCCCGAGGTCGGCGACATCGTCGACCACGCTGTGCGCCGGCTCGCCGACGCCGGCCTGATCGTCACGGAAGCCGATCCCGGGTTCGACGACCCACTCGACGCGTTCGAGGTGCTGTGGGCGTCCGGCGCCGCCGCGATGTTGAAGAACTTCCCCGACGGCGCCCGCGACAAAGTCGACCCTGGACTCGGTCGGGTGTGGGAGCGCGGTGAAACACTCAGTGCTGTCGAGTATCTCGACGCGCGCGCGGTCGCTGCCGCTGTGGGCATCACCATGGGCACATTCCACCTGACGCACAACGTGCTGATCACCCCCACCATGCCGATTCCCGCGTTCGAGGCCGGCTACGACGTTCCCTCGGGTTCTTCGGCCACAAGCTGGCCGCAGTGGACGCCGTTCAGTTACCCGTTCAACCTGTCGCAGCAACCTGCGATCAGTATTCCGGCGGGGAAGGCCGCTGCCGGGCTTCCCGTCGGTCTCCAGATCGTGGGGCCACGGCACTCGGACGACCTGGTCCTCGCCGTCGCGCGGTTCGCGGAGTATGTGCTGGCCGATCAGAAAGGTTGAAACGGAGGAGCATTCATCATCGCCTTTCGCCGACCACACCATGCCGCACACCCTGCGCCGGTCGATGTCGGTGATGAAGCCTCGGCCGAGCTCGGGTCCTCGTCGGATTCGACGACGACCTCGCCGGTGAAGCCACCCACATCAGCCACCTCGTCAGCGGCTTACTCACCGGAATCCACTCCGCCTTCGAGCGAGTTCTCGGTCCGCGGATCGCGCATCCGGCCATACTCGAAATCCTGTGGAAACACACCCGCCATCCTCGGAAAGACAACGGCTTCTCAGCGAGCCGTCGGCCGGATGTCAGTCAGCTGACGGAGGCTGTCTGCACAGTGACCGAGCCATTCTCGTGGAGACATCGAAACCGCCCGGTACCCGGGTGAGACCACGAGGAGCACACTGTGAACACCATCGCGCAGCACTGGATCAACGGACAGTGGACCGGCTCCGGCTCGGTTCTGGAATCGATCAACCCGGCCGACGGCACAGTCGTCGGCTCGTTCTACGACGGTGGCCAGGCCGAGGCCTCGGCCGCCGTGGACGCCGCCGCCGCCGCGTTCGAGACCACCGAATGGTCGCGCACTCCCTCGCTTCGGGCGACCGCGCTCAGTCGGCTGGCCGACGCCCTCGAGGCCCGGGTGCCCGAGGTTGCGGCCATGTTGTCCCAGGAGAACGGCAAGCTGCTGGGTGAGACCACGTGGGAGGTCAGTGGTGCGGTCGGATGGCTGCGGTACGCGGCGGCCTCTGCGCGCACCCAGAACGCCGGGCGCGCCGCCGAGACGGCACCTGGCCAGTACACCCACTCTGTGCCCGAACCGCTCGGTGTCGCCGGGATCATCTCTCCCTGGAACTCCCCCATCATGCTGACCGTGCGGGCGCTGGGCCCGGCGCTGGCCGCCGGCTGCACCGTCGTGGTCAAGCTTCCGGCTCAGACGGCGCTGACCAATGAGCTTTTCGCGCAGGTCCTGGCCTCGGTCACGGAGATCCCGGCGGGCGTGGTCAGCGTGTTCACCGAGTCCGGCAACACCGGGGCCCCGTTCCTGGTCTCCTCGGACAAGGTCGACGTGATCAACTACACCGGCAGCACGCCGGTCGGGCGCCGTATCGCGGCCGCGGCCTCCACCACGCTCAAGCGGCTCGGTCTGGAACTGGGCGGCAAGGCGCCGATGGTGGTCCTTCCCGACTCCGATCTGGACATAGTGATCCCGACCGTGGTGCAGTCGCTGGTGCTGATGAACGGGCAGTTCTGCTGCACCGGCTCCCGCGTACTGGTTCACCGGGACATCGCCGACCAGGTGCGCACCCGACTCACCAACGCGCTCGCGCAGGTGCGGCTCGGCTCGGGTGACGACAAGGATGCCCAGCTCGGCCCGGTGATCGACAGGGCGTCCGCCCAGCGGGTGGACGCGATCGTCGAGGAAGCCACCTCGTACGGCACGGTACTGCTGCGCGGCGGCGTGGTCACCGACGGCCCCCTGGCCACCGGTGCGTTCTACCGGCCGAGCCTGATCGAGGTGGACCGCACCGACGTTCGGATCGTGCAGGAAGAGGTCTTCGGTCCGGTCCAGACGTTCGAGATCTTCGACGACGAGGACGACGCCGTGGCCAAGGCGAACGCCACCATCTACGGCCTGGCCGCCTCGGTGTTCAGCTCGGACTCGATGAAGGCCCGCCGGATCGCCCGGCGCATCCGCACCGGCACTGTATGGATCAACACCTGGGGAGCCATCAGCGAGGACTTCGAGGAAGGCGGCGTCAAGGGCAGCGGTTACGGCTATCTGTGCGGCCCGCGAGCGATTGAGGAGTTCCAGACCCTCAAGGTGTATGTAGAGCAGGACCATACCCAGTCCACGCACTGATCAGATCATGCCCCGGCCGGCGCCCGCCGGGCTCCGGTTCCGGGGCCCAGGCCGGCTGAGGAGCTTGCGGAAGCCCGGCACCAGTTGCTTCTGCACGATCGCAACCCGCAGCAACCGGTGCCGATCGCTCAACGCTTCAGCGCCGAGCGATACATCGCCGAGTTGTCCGCTCCGGCCAAGACCCAGCGACTCGTGGCCGAAGTGGCGGCACGACACCAGCAGCGGCTGGCGGTGAACCATCCGAGTCCTGTGCTGCTCACCTGGCGACTGCTGCCGCTGTTGCGCGCGGGCAGCCCATCCCGCAGCGCCAACATCACCTCGGTCGTGCAGGAACCGATGAAATCAAAACGCAGCATTTCGATTTGGAGTGGTCGATGAACGAGAGAATTGTTTCCCATGCCTACGGTGCCGACGATCCTGGACTGCCAAGCCCACTGGCAGCGACAGACATCCGGCACACGCTCCGGGAGCAGAGCCGGAACGCGTTCGCGAACGCCGAACCCCGGCTCGGCCCCACCGTTCCGGCCGCCGTCCGGCGTTGGAAGTTGTGGCTGCTCACCGTGTGCGCTATCTACCCCACCATCGTCCTGCTGGGCCTGGCCACGAACCCTGTTCTGGAGGATCTGTACCTGCCGGTGCGACTCGCTGTACTCGTCCCGGTGGCGGCAGCAGTGATGGTCTGGCAGATCAATCCCCGACTGCAGCGGCATTTCGGAGCTTGGCTCACCAGATGACAAGCAGCGGGAGGCCGCGATGAGACCCACCGCGGCGTCTCCTCACTGGAACTCTTCTTCGACCTGTGCTTCATCGTGGCCATAATCCAGGCAAGCGCCCAGTTGGTGCACGCCTGGGAAGCGCGAGGAAAGCGCCGTGCCAGTACTGTGAGCGAACCCCTCGCCGCCGCGGGACCCACTGCGTCCTGACGCGGTGCGAGGTGCCCTGTAGCCCGCCGGTAGGACCGTCGTGCGGCGAGCTTGCCTCCCAGGCCTATTCGCCCGGTTCCCGGACCATCCCCGCCTCGTGCGTCGAGCAACTCTTTGCGCCGCGGTTCCAGCTCGCCCGCCCGCAGTGCCTTTCTCTGCTGGTGAAGCCACCTTCCAAGCGGAGAAGCCTTCGTCGCGCCTACCCTGGTCCCGCGTCGTACGGGACCGGGGTAGGGGCCGATGACCTCGTTCTCGGATCGCCGGCGCCGCAGGGCCTTTCGGCCCTGCGACCAGATCAGGGACCGGGTCGGTAGACCCGGGTGCGCAAAACGGCCGCGATGGTCGCTGGGTCGGGCAGGGTGGAGAAGTGGAGCAGGGCGGACTCGGCAGCGGCGTCGCCGTCGTAGTGTTCCTGGTCTCCGTCGGCGCCGATGATCCTCGACAAGTCGTTCATCATGACTGCGCAGGCCTCGGAGGACGCGACGAGGGGCGGTAGCCGGCGGAGGCGACCATGTCGTCCAGGTCTTTGCCGGGCGGGGCGACGACCGGCGCGATGATCCGCGTGACCTTCGTGCTGTCGCTACGGTGGGGCTGCAGCGCCCGGCTGGTGATCTGCATGATCTTCGTTAGGGAGCTGCGAGTGTCGGCGAAGCGGATGTCTTCACGATCCGATTGCCGGTGGGTGCGATAATTGCTGGTCGAGTGCGTGGCTGGTGGTTCGACTGCTTCGCGAGGTACGACGAAGGACGCGGCGGATGTGGGCGAAGCCAAGGGCAGACATGAGCGTCGGCCCGACCGGACTGGTCGGTCGGGAGGGCGAGCTCGCAGAGCTTGCGGCGTTCCTGGACATGGCCGGGATGAACGGAGCCGCCCTGCTGCTCACCGGTGATCCGGGTGTGGGGAAGACTGCGCTCCTGGACGCGACCGCCGAGCTGGCGGTGGCGAAGGGAGTGCGGGTCGTCCGCGGGAGCGGCGTCGAGTACGAGACTGGCATCAGCTTCGCGGGACTCCATCAGCTCGTCGGTTCGCTGCCGGACGAGCTTGGTCGTCTGCCACGTTCCACGCGAGAGGCCCTCGAGGTCGCTCTCGGTCTCGGCGTCGGTCCCGCGGCGAGCCGGATCGCCGTCCTGAACGCGGCACTGGCCCTGTTCGACGAGGCCGCGAAGGAGCGGCCGTTGCTACTCGTGGTCGATGACCTTCATGCCGTCGACGAGGCGAGCCAGGCTGCGGTAGGTTTCGTCGCCAGAAGACTGGGCGGTCGCCGCATCGGACTGCTCGGAGCACAGCGAGAGGAGTCCGACGCATCCTTCCGCTCCACCGGTCTGCCGGAGCTCGAGATCGCGCCGCTGGACGACGCGGACGCCCTGCGACTGCTGTCCCGGCGCTTCGCCCACCTCCCCCGCCGGGTCCTTTCGACCGTGGCGCACGAGGCACAGGGAAACCCCCTGGCTCTGCTCGAGTTCGCCGGGTCCACGGAGGCGTCCGGCGACCGACACGGCCAAGGGGCGGGGTGGGCGAGCGGCCCGGGGCGGGACGTGCGCGCTCTGTACGGCGCCCGCGTCGGACGACTGCCGCAGAGAACGCGCGAGGTACTGCTGCTCGCGGCTCTCGAGGGCTCCGGCGACATCGGCATTCTCGAGGCGGCCGGCGGGCTGGGCAGCCTCGAGGAACTCGCTCCCGCGGAGCGTGACCACCTGGTCATGGTCGCGGAGAACGGCCGCGCGGTGCGCTTCAGGCACCCGCTGGTCAGGTCCGCGGTGGTCGACGGTTCCACCGGCGAGCAGCGGCGCAGCGCCCACCGCCGACTGGCCGACGCACTGGGCCACCAGCCCGAGCGGCGCGGTGATCACCTCGCGAGAGCCACGACGGCGCCCGACGAGACGGTCGCCGCCGTCGTGGAGTCGGCGGCCCGGAGCAGCCTGCGACGCGGTGACGCCGACGGCGCGATCGCGAGGCTGCGGCGCGCGGCCGAACTGAGTCCCGACCGAGGGGTCCGCAGGCGCCGCCTGTCGAAGGCCGCCTACGTCGCCGCCTGGGTCGCGGGCCATCTGGAGGTCAGCCACGAGATCATGCGTGAGATCGAGGGCGATCCGGCGGCCCGGTCGCTCGCGGCGGCCGCGGCGGCCGGCTTCCTCGTGCTCGTCACGGAAGGCGAGGCCGATACGGCGCACGCGCTGCTGATGGAGGCGGTCGGGCATGCCTCGGTGATGCCCGGACCGCCGCGTGAGGAGCTGGAGACCGCGCTCTTCACTCTCACCCTCGCCTGCCAGTACTCGGGCCGGCCCGAGCACTGGCAGCCTCTGGTCGACGTGCTCGACCGGTTCCCCGAGGCATCGCCCGCCGCCGCGGCGTCGCTGGGGCGCGTCCATCACGACCTCGGTTCCGTCACCGACGGCATGCTGCGCCGCCTGGACGAGGAGATCTCGCGGCTGAGGGACCAGAGTGACGCCGACGTGGTCATCCGCACCGCCCTGACCGCCTCGTACCTCGACCGGCTTCCGGGCTGTCGCGAGGCCGTGTCCCGGGTCATACGCGACGGCGGCGCGGTGGGGTCGAGCATGCCGGCCCTGATGTTCGTCGCCCTGGACAACCTGTACGCCGGCCGGTGGCAGCCGTCGGCCGACGCCGCGGACGAGCTCATCGCACTGTCCGAGGAGACGGGATACCACTTGTTCGTCCAGGTGGGACACTACGTCGCCGCAATGACCGCGGCCCAGCGCGGCGACCTCGACGCGTGCCGCCGCCACTGTGAAGCAGTCTGGGGGTGGTCGAGGCCCAGGGGACTGCAGCGGCTGGAGAACTGCGCCCACCAGGCGGCGGCCCGGGCGGCCCTCGGCGCCGCCGACTTCGAGACGGCCTTCCGGCACGCCACAGCGATCTGCGCCCCGGGTGTGCTGCCGCCGTTCAATCCCGAGGCCGTGTGGTCCGCGCCGGACCTCGTCGAGGCCGCCGTGCGCACCGGGCGGCACGCGGAGGCGCGACGGCACGCGGACGCGCTGCGCGACGCCGGTGTCGGCCACCTCTCGTCGCGGCTCGCGCTGAGTTCGGCCACGGTCACGGCGATGACATCAACTGCCGAGGACATGGTCCGGTGCTTCGAGGAGGCACTCGGACTGCCGGGCGTCGAGCAGTGGCCCTTCGAGGTCGGCCATGCTCGTCTGGCGTACGGCGAAGCGCTTCGCCGGCAAGGACTCAACCGTGATGCGCGGGTGCAGCTGGCCGCCGCCCGCGACCGCTTCGAGGAACTCGGGGCCCGTTCGTGGGAGGCCCGAGCCGCTGCGGAGCTCCGCGCCACCGGCATGACGCGGACCGGCCGGGGCAAGGCCGGTGAAGCCCTCACCCCACAGGAGCTGGAGGTCGCCAGGCTGGCGGCGACGGGGCTGTCCAATCCGCAGATCGCGTCGCGTCTGTTCCTTTCGCCGCGGACCGTGTCGTCGCATCTCTACCATGTGTTCCCGAAGCTGGGGATCACGTCGCGGGCCGAGCTCCGCGACGCTCTGGATGCGCTGCCTCCCGAGCCTTCGGCCACCCGGCTGTGAGAGCTACCGGTCGGGTCTCAGTACTGCCCCGGCACTGACGTGAGCGAGCCGCCGGCGGGATGTCAGTCAGCTGACGGAGGCTGTCGGTAGGGTGGCCGAGCCATTCTCGTGGAGACATCGAAACCGCCCGGTATCCGGGCGAGACCACGAGGAGCACACCATGCCGTTCGTCACCGTCAGCGACGGAACCGAAATCTTCTACAAGGACTGGGGCTCGGGCCGGCCGGTCATGTTCCACCACGGCTGGCCGCTGAGCTCGGACGACTGGGACGCCCAGCTGCTGTTCCTCGTCCAGCGGGGCTACCGTGCCATCGCCCACGACCGCCGGGGGCACGGGCGCTCCGCCCAGGTCGGCCACGGGCACGACATGGACCACTATGCGGCGGACGCCGCCGCCGTGGTGGCGCACCTCGGCCTGCGCGACGTCGTCCACGTCGGTCACTCCACCGGTGGTGGAGAGGTCGCCCGGTACGTCGCCAGGCACAGTGCGGGGCGGGTCGCCAAGGCCGTCCTCATCGGAGCGGTCCCGCCGCTCATGGTCCAGACCGAATCGAACCCGGGAGGGCTGCCGGTCGAGGTCTTCGATGGCTTCCGCGAGGCCGTGGCCACCAACCGCGCCCAGTTCTACCTCGACCTCGCCTCCGGGCCGTTCTACGGGTTCAACCGCCCGGGCGCGGACATCTCCCAGGGCGTCATCCAGAACTGGTGGCGCCAGGGAATGACCGGCAGCGCGCAGGCGCACCACGAGGGGATCAAGGCGTTCTCGGAGACCGACTTCACCGACGACCTGCGGGCGATCGACGTGCCCACGCTCATCATGCACGGCGACGACGACCAGATCGTCCCGATCGCCAACTCCTCCGAGACGGCAGTCACGTTGGTCGAGAACGCGCGCCTGAAGGTTTACCCGGGGCTGTCGCACGGCATGTGCACCGTGAACGCCGACACCGTCAACGCCGACCTCCTCGGCTTCATCGAGAGCTGACACCGGCCCGGTACCGACACACAGCCCGTCAGCACGGAACAGAACAGGAATCACCATGACCGCAACACCCACCGGCTACGTGACCGTCGTCTGGGACGCGAAGGCGAAGGCCGGTAGAGAGGCCGACCTCAAGGCGTTCATCACCGCCGCCGTCACCCCCTCGCGCAACGACCCCGGCAACATCGACTACGAGGCCCACGAAGTCGAGGGCAGGCCCTGCGAATTCGTCATCTACGAACGCTGGGAGACCCGCGCCCACCTCGACGCCCACCTCGCCGCGCCCCGGATGCGGGAACTCGTCCCGCAGATGCTCGAACTGATCGACGGATCCATCGAGGACGGCATCCGCATCCTGCACCCGTTCCGTCCCGCCCACTAGCGCCGGACGCCCGCCGGCGGCAACAGGGCCTCGGCCACGAGATCTCGCGCAAACTCGTTCAGGCGGGCCAGACGGTCTGGATCGGAGCCCGAGACGCCGAGAACGGACGCAAGGCCGCCGACCCGCTCGGCGCCGACTTCGTCCAGCCGGACGTGACCGGCGGCACGGTGACCGACCGCACCGGTGTGCTCCCCTGGTGACGGTGGCAGGCCCGACGCCGGGACAGGCTTGGCAACCGTCCTCGCCCGGCGCACCGGCCGGGGCAGGCGGGCCCTTACTGAGGGTCCTGACCGGCACCCGCCCCTCACCCGCACCGCACTTCCCGGGCACTGGCCGCATCAGCTGCTTGCCGCATGGTGTTGTAACATCTATAGTTACGACTAACGCCGAGGAGTGAGGGAGGTGGAGCCCGACGTGAGTGCCAACAGCAGACTGACCGTCGCGGCGCACGCCCTGACATGGATCGGGCTGTATCAGCGGCGTGGCCACGAGGTCGCCACCTCCGAGCAGATCGCGACGAGCGTCAACACCAACCCCGTGGTGATTCGCCGCCTGCTGGGCGAGCTGCGCAAGGCCGGCCTGGCCGATTCACGGCAGGGGGCGGGGGCCGGCTGGATGCTCGCCCGGGACCTCTCGGCGATCACCCTGCTCGACGTCTATCAAGCGATCGAACCGGGGCCGGTCTTCGCCCTGCATCGCGCGACACCGAACCCCGAGTGCGTCGTGGGCCACGGCATCGGGCCGGCAATGACCGCCGTGTACGACGAGGTGGAGGCCGCCCTGCGCAGGGAGCTGGCAAAGACAACACTGGAAGACGTGCTGCGGGACGTCTTGAAAGCCGCCTGACCTCGAACCGTCGACTTCCCCGATCGGGGGTCGCATTCCACGACTACCGATGTAACCAAATTAGTTACACTGAGGAATTGGAGAATCTCATGGGACAACTGGACGACAAGACCGCCCTCGTCACCGGCGCCTCCAGCGGCATCGGCCTGGCGATCGCCCGCCGTTTCGCCGCCGAGGGCGCCACCGTCTACCTGACCGGGCGCCGCAAGACCGAGCTCGACGCCGCCGTCGCACAGGTCGGAGACCTAGGCATCGCCATCCAGGCCGATGCCTCCGATCTCGGCGACCTCGACCGGGTCTTCGCCGAGATCACGAACCGCAGCGGCCGCCTGGACATTGTGGTGGCCAACGCCGGGGTCGGGGAATACAGCCCGCTCGGCACGATCACCGAGGAAGAGTACGACCGCACTGCCTCGATCAATTTCAAGGGCACGGTCTTCACTGTCCAGAAGGCGCTGCCGCTGCTGACGGCCGGCGCGTCGGTGACGCTGATCTCTTCCAACTCGGCTCTGCTGGCCACCCCGGGCCTGGGCGTCTACGCCGCCTCCAAGGCCGCGGTCCGCAGTCTCGCGCGTACCTGGGCCGTTGAGCTGGCCGGCCGCGGAATCCGCGTCAACGCTCTTACCCCCGGCCCCGTCGAGACCCCTGGCCTGGCCGAGCTCGTCGCCGCTTTTCCGCGCGACGATCGGCCCACCGCGGCCGAGCCCGCCCCACCGACCCCACTCGGCCGCTTGGGCCGTCCCGACGAGATCGCCGCTGCCGCCCTCTACCTGGCGGGCGACCAAAGCAGTTTCACCACCGGCGCGGAACTGCTCGTCGACGGCGGCGTCACACAGCTCTAGGCGGCGAATCGGCGAGGCGGGACGCATCGACGCTCCAGGACCTCCGAGCCGCGTACTTGCGACCGTCTTGCCAGGGCAACGGCTCCGACACAACAAGAAGCGCGTCATGAAGAGCGTGGTCGGTCCACTACCGGGCAGGCCGTCTTCCTCGCCGGTGACGACGAGAGCGCCAAGCCGCCTTCACACGACTGCTGACCGAATTCTGGTTCGCGCCGGTCGACCTCGGCGCGCTATGCAAAGGCGGGGCGCTCATGCAGCTCGGCTGGCCACTGAGCGGCAAGCACTTCCTGTTCCAGAGCTGAGGCCCGACCGACACCCTCGAGAGACGAAGAGACAAAGGACAAAGGGACGATGACACCAGATACTCAGACCTCGCGCACCGTGGCCGAGAAGTTCCTGGAGCGCCTCGGCAGGCAGGACCCCGACGGCATCCAGGAACTGTTCTCCGAGGAGATCGACTGGCACGTCCCCGGCAGCGACGCGCTGCCCTGGACCGGGCGCCGTACCCGCCGGGAGGAAGTCGCCCCCTACTTCACCACCATGTGGCCGCACTTCGCGCACGGCCAGAGCGAGGTCGTGCTGGAGCGCCTCATAGTCGACGGTGGTGACGTGATACTGCTGGCAGTCTTCACGCACACCGCCGTGACCAGCGGCAAGGAGTTCACCACACCGGTGGCCATGCACCTGGCGGTCGAGGACGGCCGAATCGTTCGCATGCACCTCTACGAGGACACACTGACCGTCGCCGAGGCGTTCAACGCCGGCTGAGCGGAGGGTACTGCTGCCGTGCTGTTGTCGTGGACTCCCAGCTTTTTCAACCGCGAGTACGGCATGGCCCCGGACAAAGCAGGTGTGATCGCTTCGGTGTTCGTGTTGCTGATCGGCACCGGCATGGTGGTGTGCGGATTCATCACCGACCGGGTCAGCCGCAACAGCCCTTCCGCGAAGTGGTCCAGTGCCATTGTGTTCTGCGTTATTTCGCTGGCTTCTCTCGGGGTCGCGTTCCAATTGGAGCCGGGTGCGGCACAGTTGACACTCATCGCGATCGGGGCGTTCTTCTCTGCCGGTTCGTCCGGTCCGACTGCCGCGATGGTGGCCAGCCTGACGCACCAGTCGGTGCGGGCTTCCGCCCTCGGCTCCCTGACCGTCGCCAACAACATCTTGGGGCTGGCGACCGGACCGTTCTTCGTCGGCATCCTCGCCGACCGTCTCGGCCTCGTCGGCGCACTGCAACTTACTCCACTGGTGTACTTGCTCGCGATCGTGGCGCTGCTCGCCGGCAGGCGGTTGTATGCAGCCGGTCTCGCGAAACTTGCGGTGCAGAGTGCCGCCGCAGGCAAGGCCTGACCTGCGGCCAACTCTGTGCGGGCGCTGTGATCATCGGATCAAGCAGATTGCGCAGCTCTGCCAGCGTCGCGGCATCGATGAGCTCATCGATGAGCATCACGAACGGACAGCGACCACCGGTCTCACCCATGAGACTGGGTCGGGGCGGTCAGGCGTTCGCCGGCGAGCGGGTGAAACGTTTACGCAGTGCCAGCGAAACGTAGATCAGAGCAACAAGGACGGGCACCTCGATCAGCGGACCCACCACCCCGGCCAGGGCCTGACCGGAGGTGACACCGAAGGTGCCGATCGCCACGGCAATGGCGAGTTCGAAGTTGTTGCCCGCCGCAGTGAACGCCAGAGTCGTGGTGCGTTCGTAGCCGAGACCGATCGCGGCACCGAACAGGAACCCGCCGCCCCACATGAGGATGAAGTACGCCAGCAGCGGCAGAGCGATGCGGACGACGTCCCATGGCTGCGAGGTGATCTGCTCACCCTGCAACGCGAACAGGATCACGATCGTGAACAACAACCCGTACAGTGCCCACGGGCCGATCTTCGGCAAGAACGTGCCCTCGTACCACTGGCGGCCCTTGGCCTTTTCACCGAAGTGGCGGGTGAGGAAACCGGCGACCAGCGGGATGCCGAGGAAGATCAGCACCGATTTGGCGATCTGCCACGGCGAGACGTCGAGGGTCGTCTGCTCGAGTCCGAGCCAGCCGGGCAGCACCGAGAGGTAGAACCAGCCGAGCACCGCGAACATGATCACCTGGAAGACGGAGTTGATCGCGACGAGCACGGCGGCTGCTTCGCGGTCGCCGCACGCGAGGTCGTTCCAGATGATGACCATCGCGATGCAGCGGGCGAGGCCGACGATGATCAGGCCCGTGCGATACTCGGGCAGGTCGGGTAACAGCAGCCACGCGAGGGCGAACATCAGCGCCGGGCCGAGCACCCAATTCAGGATCAGCGAGGAGATCAGCAGCTTGCGATCGCCCGTGACAGTGTCGAGGCGGTCGTAGCGCACCTTCGCGAGCACCGGATACATCATGATCAACAAACCGAGCGCGATCGGCAGCGAGATGTTGTCGATCTCGAGGACACTCAGTGCGTCGCCGAGCCCAGGTATGAGGCGACCGAGCAGTAGTCCGACGACCATGGCGATGCCGATCCACACCGCGAGGAACCGGTCGAGGACCGACATCTTCCCGGCGACAGACCGGTGTTCGGTCGTGGTGGTCACGAGTGAGTTCCCGCGAGAGCGGCTGTCGGGGTGCAGGCAGAAGCGGGCAGGACCCCGGATTCGGTGGCGAGCACCGCAGAGAGCTGTTCGAGAGCTGCCGGGATCACCCGGTAGTAGACCCAGGTGCCGCGACGCTCGCAGTCGAGCAGTCCGGCTTCGCGCAGCACCTTGAGGTGATGCGAAATGGTGGGTTGCGACAGGTCGAACGCGGGGCTGATGTCGCACACGCAACTCTCACCGCCCTGGTGACTGGCGATCATGCTGAGCATCCGCAGCCGCACCGGATCACCGAGGGCCTTGAACATGCGGGCCAGGTCTGTGGACCGATCCGAGGTGAGGGGCTCGCGCGAGAGCGGCGGGCAGCACGGCTCGGCCCCGCTCGACAGCTGATTCGACATCCGTCTATATTTTCCTCTATCAATCCAGTCGTCAAATGGGAAGGGACCTCCACGTGCCCACTGCTTCGGTGCTGTTCGTGTGTGTGAAGAACGGCGGAAAGTCCCAGATGGCCGCAGCGTTGATGCGCAAGACCGCCGGCGACCGCGTCGTCGCCCACTCGGCCGGCACCGTCCCCGGGCCGTCACTGAACGCTCTGTCGGTGCAGGTCCTCCATGAGGTAGGCGCCTCCATCGACGGTGAGCACCCCAAGCCGATCGATCCGCAACTACTCGGTGAGGTCGACCTGGTGGTCACTCTCGGCAGCGAAGCCCGCGTCCACGCTCCCGCCGGCGTGGCCGTCGAGAACTGGGACACCGACGAGCCTTCCGAGCGCGGCATCGACGGAATCGAGCGCATGCGCCTGGTCCGCGACGACATCGCCACCCGGGTCGACGAACTCACCACCCGATTACTCGCCGCGACCCACTGAGCACCTTGAACCATCCCGGGTTTCATGCACACACTGTCATTGTGTGCAACCGGGCGATCTGCACGGTGTCCGGCGTAGTACTCGGCCTCGCATTCGCCCGGTGGGGTCCACTGCTCGTCTCGTCGAAGGCGTTGCCGTAGGCATCGGCCACTGGCCCTATCGACGGCCGAAGCCCTTGCAGGAACAGGGTTTCCCCGAACCGCACAGCCACGTATCGAGAGTCCGCATTCGAGTGATGAATAGTTCCCTCGCGCAACGGGTTACCTAGAGCCGCCCGCAGCCTGCAGGTGGGATCCCTGTCGTTGCACGAATACGGTTTCCTTGGACGTCGGCACCTCCCAACCAACGATCGTTCCGACGAACACATCGATCACGAACGCCGCATACGCGAACCGCGGCATGCCCCTCCCTTTAGGTGAAGTCGGCGACATAGAGCATCGGGCCACTCGGCCCGGAAGTTCCGGTCGACCAGATCCGGCGGCCGGGTTCGCCCTGATACATATTCCCATGAGGACATCGACGCCTTCACCGGCAAACCGACTTGGTTACCGTGACGCAAAATGGGTATCGCATGCGACAGCCGGGGTTGTCCTCATGGAAGTGCACCTCGGTCGAGGTGCCGCCGGTTCAGCAGCGTAGCCGGCGGCACCGCTCGTGCGGTCACGGACGAGCAGTGTGATCGGGGTGACCGTCGGTGCGTCGCCGCTCTTTCATTTCCGACTCGAACACATGTCGTTTGCCGTCTTGCAATGCCTCCCGCACCCGACGTTCTTCGGAGCGAAACACAGACCAGTAGTTGTCGTCGAAGTCTTCGACGATCTGAAAAGTCCAGCGTCCACTGATCACGTTGCGGCCGAGCATCTCTTGCTCCAGCCGGGTGGCGTGATCAGAGTGCCCAGCGGCCTCGAGCATGCCGATGGCATCTTCGAGAAGCAGGTCCGCGTGCCCGATCAATTGATGTAGGTCGTAGAGATGTCCACGGGCGCGCTCGACGCATTCGAGAGCCTCCGATACTTTGCCTACCGCGGCGATGGTGTCGTCGCCGGCACCGGTGGGTCTGCGGTGTTCCGAGTCGGGCCGGCCGCTATTGCTGTTCACCGAGGGTGTATTCCCGCCGGCAGGCACTTCAAACGACATCGCAGCCGTGGCCTCACCTGTGCGGAGGTACCTGTGTGGTGCGCAGCTCGTAACGGCGTTCGGCGTAGGCGAGATCGTCACGCCAGAGCCGGGCTGCGGCACGGCGCATCAACGGACGCAGCATCGGCGCAGCACGACGTGCCGCGGTGAAGCCGCTCCGAGGCGAAAAAGCGAGGACCGCTTCGATCACCGCGGTACGGGGCCGTCCATCGGGGCCCGGGCCGAGCGCGGTGGCGTGAGTTTCCACCACGCTGTCGGCACCTTCGCCGTCGAGGATCCGCATCACCACGGTCCGAGGTTCCGGGCTGGTGAACTCAGCGCGCACGGGCACCCCGAGGCGCCGCCCGACACGGAAGGTCACGGCCACCACGAACCGATCGCCGCTATCTGGATCAGGGGTCTCCAGTACGTCGAGATGGGTGAACGAATACGGGTGGAACCATGCGCCGTGCCACGGATCGAGCCGGTTGGCCACGATGTCGACGGGCTCGCACACCCCAACCATGGTCGTCACGGCCGCCAGATGTGCATGCGCAGGCGGCCGGGGGCCGATGATCGGCGCCGGGGTCGGCGTCTGTCGTCCGATGTGGTCGAGGCGCACCCAGGCCAGTACACCGTCATCGTGGCTTGGCCACGGTGTCCAGCCGGGCACCCCCTCGGCGGCGATACGCAGCCCGTGCCAGCGGCATCGCAGCGCACCGCAGTCGAGTGCTGCGCGGGCCAGCGGCGCCCCGAGATGCGGACATGCGCCGGGGCCGACGATCAAGCGTCCGGTTCGGTCGCGCCACGCGACGAGCTCCACACCGGCGACCGTGACACCGATCGGGTGTTCGGTGCCGATCCCGTCGCTGGCGGCGATGACGAACCAGTTTCCCGACGGGCGGGCCTGCGTGCGGTCGAGGACAGCGGCGATAAGTCCGGGGTCTGCGTCATGATGTGTGGGGCGTTGCGCACTCCAATCGAATTTCTGGAGAGGCTGCAGCGGAATATTGTTCGGCCATTTCCCCGGGCCGGAAGCGGATCCGCTCATGTCTGGCGGTTTCCGGTCGCGGCCAGCCATCGCAGCACAGTGTTGCGACCGCGAGTGGGCACGGTGTACAGGTCGTGACCGACCAGTTCCCACGTGGCGAGCAGACAGTTGGCGGCGTGCAGGCCTGTGGTGGCGGCGCGTTCCATCAACGCAACCGGCAGATCGATCCTCACCAGGTCGCCGGCCAGCATCAGCCGCGGGTGCGGAGTGTGCACCGGGGGACGATGAGCAAAGTCGCCGACACCGAACAGCGGACAATCGGATCGGCGCTGCGTATGCTCGGCGACAATGCGGGCCGTAGCGGTTTCCGGGTAGACCTCGTGCAACCGCTGCACCAGTTGCGCTGTCAATTCTGCGGGTCGCAGGTGCGTGTCGTGGCTCGGGATATCCTCGGGGAGGGCGTAGGCGTGCAGTTCGACGACGGCCCCATCGTTGCGCCGCGCCCACGTGGCGGCCTCGTGCTCGTATCGGTCGGGCACACTGATGTTGTCCAGCGGCGCAAGGCCTCCGGTACCCAGAAACGGTGCCCGGTGTGCAGCGACGGGACGGTCCAGCCACAGCCGGTGCACCAGAAACGGTGGAGCGGTTCGCAGACGCGCAATCTGGGTACGCCACTGCTCATCGCCCAGGTCCGGCGAGGCCTCGACCAGTGTGCGCAGCCCCGCGGTATCGAGAGCGAGGACTACCGCATCGACGTCGAGTACGGCGTCGTCGCGGTGGTGCAGCCGGAAGGTGCGCGGACCGCCGGTCTCGACGGCGGTGACGGTGGTGTCGAGGCATATATCGACGCCGAGATCGGACAGATACCGGCCCAACGGATTCCACAAGGCGGTGTCGTAGTTGGCGGTCGGCACGTCGAAGAGCAGCCCTTCGGCCGAACCGAGGAAGTAGATATGGAACATAGCGGCCAGTTCTGCCGCCGACATCGCCCCGGGTGAGGCAAAGAAACTGCGGGAGAACACCTCGAACGCCAAATGGCGCGCAGCGGCGGGAAACTGCATGCGCTGCAGAAACGTTGCCGCGTCGATGTGGTCGAGGCGATGATAGATCTCCGGCACACTGACGTCTGCCAGTGGCGCGGCGGCGCGAGCATCGATCCGCATCAGATCCGGGACCGTGAAAGTGGGGCTGCGCAGGGCGAATCGCAGTGCACTCCACGGCGGGGTACGCGGTAACCCTCGGAAACTGTCGAGACGGCCGTGTGCATCGAGGAGCGGATAGTCCTCGACCGGGGTCAACCGGTCCAGGTTCGGGTCAGTCCGGGCCAGTAGCTGCCGCAGGTTGTAGTACTGGCGAAAGAACGCGTGGAAGCCGCGGTTGACCGCCACCTGCGTCCCGTCGGGCAGTGATTCGCTCCAGCCACCGACCCGGCCCCCGAGATACGGTGCGCGCTCGATCAGCGTCACGCCTACGCCGCGTTCGGCGAGCCCGGTGGCCGCGGCCAACCCGGCGATGCCACCCCCGACGACCGCGACCTGCGGCCTTTGCGCAAGCTGACCGGCGCTTTCTGCGCCGGGACGTGCACGATGTCGCACGGCGCGCGGGTCACTGCCGACGCGGACGGTCACGGTACGTTTCCCTGCTGGGGCAGGCCCCGGGTGATGTTGTCCCTATGGGGCAGCATCGTCATCTCGGTAGGTCTGCTCACGGGGTGTGCGCTCTGTCGCGGGGTGAGGTGGCGGAACATCGGATAGGCCACGGTTGCTTCTCCTTTCCCGGCGTGTAGGAGGAGGCAGGAGTTCTGCAATGCACTCGGATGGACCGTGCAGAACTCATCCTAACCATCAAGCGATGCGTCACTGGTGCATTCGTCGAAGTGGCCCCGCCGACGAGCAGGCCGACCTCGGACCCGCAGGATCATCCCAACGGCCGGTGAAGCGGCCATCGGTCGCGAACTCCCACGGCGTCCACTCCCACGAGGTCGGCGGGTAGCCGACGCGGTAGGCGGCAGCTCCCCGGACTTGGGCGCAGCAGACATCGCCGCGAGAGGTGGGGACCAACGTGCGGGCGGCTGCGTTCATCCGACCGCCGCGAACTGACGCGCAGCCGCGAGGACCTTCGGTCCGACGTCGGGGAGATCACCCTCGCGCAACAGCAGCGCCGGCGGACGGTCATCGAGGATCGGGTTCAGGCCCTGGAACCAGGTCTGGGCCACTGCCGGGGTGTCGCGTTCCGCGATCAGACGGGCGGCGCGGTAGGCGATGCGGAGGCGTTCGACGGCGGTCTCATTGTTGATGGTGCGAGTACCTTCGGCCCACTGGCGTACAGCCCGGGTCTCTTTCACCTTCCCGAGATACGCGACAAACTTGGCACCGAGCAGCTCACGCAGCGCCGTGACCAGCTCCGATTGAGACATACGGGCGGCGTCGTTGTAGGCGGCGAGGTCGGGTCGTGGGTGTGCAGTTGCCATTACAATCCACCTCCTGATCACACGGTAAATCACACGCCCAATGCCGTCCACGTTCTCCACCCGCTGACCAGATCCACAGGCGTCACCATCGGAAGGCAACAGCTCTCATCAGGACAGCCCTGGCCGGTGTCGACACCCGACCGGGACTCCGGCAGGGCTTCAGCCCTCGATGATCCTTTTGATCGCGGCGAGCGTCGCGGGGATGCCTTCCCTGGCAGCCGCTTCCCGCGCCGCGATCTCCTGGGTAGCGTCAGAACCGAAGCGTTCGTCGAAGAACTTCCTTCCGGCCTCGCCGAACTCCCACGTCTCCGTCAACTTCGTACCCGCATCGACGGGTTCCATGAAGTAACTCCAGCGCACGACACCGGGGCCGACCGACCACGCGAACTCCCTGCCCGGGGCGGCAACGACCACCTCCGAGCGTGTCTCCCAGGTGCGGTCCGGGGTCACGTTCCGCCCGGTGAAGAAAGCACCGACCTCAGGCCCCTGATCCGAATCCCACCAGCACTCCGCGCACACCGGCGACCACTCACCCGTCCGCGTCACATCCGACACGAGCGCGTACACCTCCTCCGGGGTAGCACGTACGACGACAGAGGACTCCAATATCAAAGGCAAGGTCTGCATGGGCGCTATCTTGCCCTGCTCGGCTCCAGAAGGAGCAGAACGGCCCCGACTCGAGCCGAATCCGCCGACCTACCGTTCCCGGGCGAAGCTCAACGTCTCCCCCACCACCCCCTGTATCCACAGGTCGTTGCATGCGACCGCGAGGTCGGACAGTCCGTCCACGATGGTCGCGAACACGTTTCCCGGCACCCAGCCCACATCGCCGTTGATGAGCAGGTTGTTGCGTCCGTAGAACAGCGCCAGATCGGTGGCCCCCTGCTCGTGGTGGGCCTCGGATCCCGGTTCGTATCCGTATGCCGGGTTGCCGATCTCCCACGGCTCGAAGTCGAAGAGACAAACATCTCCGGGAATAGGTGTGACCGTGGGATTTTCACGATGGGGTGCCGTCGTGATCCGGGGCACGAGGGTGTACACCTCATTGCGTGCGTACTTCGCGTGGAACGCCGCGCCGCTCTGCGGCAGAGCGTTCCACACTGCCTCACATGTGAGCGGCGCTTCGGCGTCGAGAAGTTTTGCGCGGCAGGAGATACCTCGCTTGTCGAGCGTGATCGTGATGTAGCGGGCCACAGAAACTCCTGAGCGCGATCAGATTTCGGAGAGCACCTCGGACCAGATCCCGAGGCCGTCCTCGATCTGTTCGGATGTGACGATGAGTGGCGGGATCATCCGCACGACATTCATGTATGCGCCGCACATCAGGAGAAGCAGCCCTTTCGATGCTGCGAGTTTCTGTGCGGCTGCGGCTCGTTCGTGATCGGGCGTGCCGTCCGCGCTGACGAACTCGCTGCCCACCAGCAGTCCCAAGCCCCGCACGTCCCCCACGGCGTCGGTGGCCCGTGAGCGCGCACCGTCGAGCAGTTCGCTGCCGCGCGACGCGGCGTTCTCGACGAGCCCTTCCTTCTCGATGACGTCGAGGGTCGCGACCGCTGCCGCACACGACACGGCATTGGCGCCGTAGGTTCCACCCTGGGACCCGGGCCACGCCTTGGCCATGAGCTCTTCGGAGGCCGCGATCCCCGACAGCGGGAAGCCGCTGGCCAGGCCCTTCGCGATGGTGATCACGTCGGGACGCGTGTCGAAGTGCTGGTGTCCGAAGAACT
Source organism: Rhodococcus sp. NPDC060090 (assembly GCF_042729855.1). Classification (NCBI taxonomy): domain Bacteria; kingdom Bacillati; phylum Actinomycetota; class Actinomycetes; order Mycobacteriales; family Nocardiaceae; genus Rhodococcus; species Rhodococcus sp. NPDC060090. The sequence continues at coordinate 173,545 of NZ_JBHWXB010000007.1, forward strand.
TTCCGGTGCGCCCGAATCCGGTTTGGATCTCGTCGAAGACGAGGAGGATGCCGTGCCGGTCGGCGCGCTCGCGCAGGCCCTGGAAGAATCGGGTGTTGCCCGGCACGTAACCGCCTTCACCGAGAACAGGTTCCACGATGAACGCCGCAGTTTCGGCGGGTGAGGTGACCGTCGCGAAGAGGTAGTCGAGTTCCTTCAATGCGAAATCGGTGGCCTGATCTTCGGTCCATCCGTATCGGTAGGCGTTGGGGAACGGAGCGATGTGCACCCCGCCCATCAAGGGGCTGAATCCCGCGGAGAATCGCGTGCCCGAGGTGGTCATCGACGCGGCCGCCACGGTGCGGCCGTGGAATCCACCGTGGAACACGATCACGTTGGGACGTCCGGTCGCCTGGCGAGCGAGACGCAACGCCGCCTCGACCGCCTCGCTCCCCGAGTTCGCGAAGAACAGTGAGTCCAGGCCCTCCGGTAGGACGGCGCCGAGTCGTTCGGTGAGTTCGAGCAGGGGTTTGTGCATGACGGTCGTGTACTGGCCGTGGATCAGCGAGCCGATCTGTCGCTGCGCTGCTTCGACGACGTGCGGGTGGCAGTGACCGGTGCTGGTCACACCGATCCCCGCCGTGAAGTCGAGATATCTGCGTCCGTCGGTGCCGTAGATGTAGCTGCCGGCGGCGTGGTCGACGGTGACGGGCGTGGCTTGCTGAAGCAGTGGAGACAGTCGAGTCATGACAACCCTCCCGGGTTCGGCGACCGATTTTCGAATCCCAATCCTATTGTTGGATTGTTGACAATATGCATAACATGGGCGGAGGCCGAAGGCAACGGACGAAAGGCATGCCATGCCCGATCAGGCGGTCAGTCAGAACGACAAGCTGAGCCAGAACGAAGACGCAGCCATCCGGACGGTCCCGACGGGCCTCTTCATCAACGGCCGATGGCAGGACGCCGACCGCACGATGCCCGTCGTCGACCCGTCCACCGAGCGAGAGCTGTGCTCGGTCGCCGATGCGAGCCCCGCCGATGGGATGCGTGCCCTCGACGCCGCGGCAGCGGCCCAGGATTCGTGGGCACAGACGTCACCGCGTGAACGCTCGACGATCCTCGCGGACGCGTATCGGCTCATGCTCGAGAACGTCGACCGGCTCGCGCTCGTCATGACCCTCGAGATGGGCAAACCGCTGGCAGAAGCACGCGGCGAGATCACCTATGCGGCCGAATTCTTCCGCTGGTTCGCCGAAGAAGCCGTGCGCATCGACGGCGGCTACATGCAGGCCCCCGCAGGTGGATCGAGATTTCTCGTCACCCGGCAGCCCGTCGGCCCGACCCTCCTCATCACCCCGTGGAATTTCCCGATGGCGATGGGCACCCGCAAGATCGGCCCGGCCATCGCCGCCGGCTGCACGAGCGTGATCAAGCCGGCGTCGCAGACCCCGCTGTCGATGCTCGCCCTCGTCGATCTCCTCAGCGAGGCAGGGCTTCCGCCCGGTGTCGTCAACGTCGTCACCACCTCGAAGTCCGACGACGTGATGGCCCCGCTGATCCTCGACCCACGCTCGCGAAAACTGTCGTTCACGGGATCGACCGGAGTCGGCAAGCACCTGCTCGAACTGTGTGCGAAGACGGTCATGCGCACCTCGATGGAGCTCGGCGGGAACGCGCCGTTCCTCGTGTTCGACGACGCGGACCTGGACGCCGCCGTCGACGGCGCGATGGCCGCGAAGATGCGCAACATCGGGCAGGCCTGCACCGCCGCGAACCGCATTCTCGTCCAGCGCGGTGTCGCCGAGGAGTTCACGAGGCGCCTCACCGAGCGCATGTCCGCGCTGCCGATGGGTCGCGGTGTCGAGGACGGGGTGGTCGTCGGTCCACTCATCAACCGCGCCGCGGTCGACAAGGTCGGGCAACTCATCGACGACGCCGTGACGCGCGGCGCGACCGTCGTCCTCGGCGGCGCTCCCGTCGACCGGCCCGGATTCTTCTATCCGGCGTCGGTGCTCACGAATGTCACCGACGACGCGGAGATGTGCCATACCGAGATCTTCGGCCCGGTCGCAGCGATCAGTACCTTCGAAACCGAAGACGAAGCGGTCCGCCGCGCAAACGACACCCCCTTCGGGTTGGTGTCCTACGTCTATACCGAGAACTTGCGACGAGGTCTGCGCGTGTGCGAGGCCCTCGAAGCCGGGATGGTGGGGCTCAATCAGGGCGTGGTCTCCAACCCGGCCGCACCGTTCGGGGGAATCAAGGAGTCCGGGCTCGGGCGCGAGGGCGGTTTCACCGGAATCGACGAGTTCCTCGAAACCAAGTACATCGGCGTAGCGCTGTAACCGATCGGCGCGCACGACGAGCGGATGCCTGGCAGGATCGCTTCATGCCGGCCGCACAAGTGGCGCGGGTTCGCGCCGAGTTGAACACTCACCCGGCTGGGCGTGCGCTAGAGCGTATTCTGTTGGGGCTCGGGAGGATCGAACTCGTCGACCGCTCGATGACGCTCGCCGCACAGCTGTTCACCTCGGTCCTGCCCGTCATCATGGCCGCATCGGTCCTCGTCGATAGCGCCGCGCTGCGGGAGACTCTGCTCGACCCGTTCGGAGTCGATCCGAACTCGTTCGTCCAGGACGGGTTCGAGGTGACATCCGAGGCCGCGGCGTTCGGTGCGGTGGGCTTGCTGATGGTCCTGATCAGCGGCACGTCGTTCGCGCGTGCGCTCGGCAGGGTGTACGGGAAAATCTGGGCCACACCCGTGCTGCGCCTGTCCCATGCATGGCGGTGGTGTGCGGTACTGCTTCTGGTCGCGACATCCGCGTTGGCCACCGGGCTGATCCACCAGCTGGGGTCACCGATTCTCGCGGTCGTCGCCCAGTTGGTGCACGTGGGTGTGCGTGTGGACGGCATGCCCGGCGCTGCTCACATCAGGTCTCGTCCCCATCCGAGTCCTGATCGGGGCGGGTGTTCTCACCGCGACACTGCTCACCGCGGTGAGTATCGGAGGCAGGGTCGTGCTACCCCATGTCACCGCCAGTTCCGAAGCACATTTCGGGACGCTCGGGATCGTCTTCACCATGGTCGGCTATCTGTTCGTCGTCGCGATTGTGCTCGTGGCGTCGCCGGTGATCGTCCAGGCGGCCATCTCTCCCAGCGCTCCGGGTTGATCGGCGACAACGACTCCGGATACGCCGAGGACTGGATCTGCCGCTGACCACGAACGCAGCGGCGATCATCTTCACCGTTACGACTGTCGTCGGGATGGGCATTCTCGTCATTCGACAGAGCCGGCGGTGGCTCTTCGTGCTGCCCGTACTGGGACTGCGGGTCAGGTCCTCGAGCCCGTGTACGGATTCCGGTCACTGCTGGCATTCAAGACCGAGTTTCGGCCCCCGCCATCAGCTGTACATGGTGTTCCCCGATTCCACGGCGTTGCCCGAAAATCGGACCCGCGGTCGGCCACGCGTCCCTGCCGAACATGTGGTTCGAGCAGGGACGGCAGCTGACGTCGCGAATTCTGCAGCGCTGAGATCGGTCACTCGCCCTTCAGGCGCAGTCCATGCAGACGCTCTCCGCGGGGTCGGCCATGCGATTGCGATGCTGGACGAGAAAGCAACGCGTGCAGGTGAATTCATCCGATTGACGGGGAACGACACGAACCGTGAGTTCCTCACCGGACAGATCGGCGCCAGGAAGCTCGAACGATTCGGCAGTATCGGCCTCCTCCACGTCCGCCACCGCCGCCTGCGCGGAGTTGCGGCCGGGGCCCAAAATGTCGAGCGACTCATCGTTGCTTTCGACCCTGGGGCGGTCATAGTCGGTTGCCATGGGCTCCTCCGTTCGTGGATGTTGGCGGCTGCCGGTTACCGGCCTTGGTTGACCGATGGTAGAGCACAACACGCCACGGTGAGGATTTATGCCCGATCACATGGGCAACAATTTTCGGATCAGCTTTCGGTCACTACAGCCAGGTGTCCTCGGAGGCCGTGGTGAGAAACGCTTCGAGATCGTCGCGCCACGGGGCCGGGGTGGTCTTCTCCGGTTCGATGCCCGTGTACTGGCCTCGGTAGAACAGCAGCGGCCGGCCCAGCTCGTCACCCACCTCGCTCAGCGAGGAGACCCGACCGAACACGACCCAGTGATCACCGCCGTCGTGCACGGTCTCCACGGTGCAGTCGATGTGCGCTAGCGATCCGTCGAGAATGGGTGAGCCGAGCGGCGACGACGTCCACTCGACACCCGCGAACTTGTCCGGCTCCCTCGACCCGAAGCGGGCGCACACGTCCTGCTGCTCTTCCCCGAGCACGTTCACACAGAATCGGCCGCTGCGTTCGATCGCCGACCACGAGCGGGATTGCTTCGTAGGACAGAACAGGACGAGCGGCGGGTCGAGCGACAGTGCCGCGAACGACTGGCAGGCGAATCCGACGGGCGCGTCGTCGTCGATCGTCGTGATGATGGTGACGCCGGTGCAGAACTGCCCGAGGACGGTACGGAACGTCCTCGGATCGAGGGGCGCAACCCCCTGCGACTGTTCGAACGCACCGGCGTCGCCGTCCGTGGGGACAGTCATTGTTGGAACCCCACCGAGAAGTCGTGCCCCCACAGGCTCACCGCGGTCGACTCCCGGGCAATCCAGCCCTCGTCCTCGACCTGCAGTCCTTCACACCCGAATTCGACGTCGAAGCCGCCCGGCGTCTTCATATAGAACGAGAGCATCTTGTCGTTGACGTGGCGGCCGAGAGTCGCCGACATCTTGACCTTCTTGCGCAGCGCCCGGTCGAGCCCGAGTCCGACGTCGTCGGAGTTCTCGACCTCGATCATCAGGTGCACGATGCCGCTGGAGGTGGGCATCGGCATGAACGCAAGGCTGTGGTGACGGGGGTTGCATCCGAAGAACCGCAGCCACGCAGGCTTGCCGTCGGCGGGCCTGCCCACCATCTGCGGGGGCAGTCGCATCGAGTCGCGCAGACGGAAGCCGAGGACGTCGCGATAGAACCGCAAGGACTCCTCGTCGTCGCGGGTGGAGAGCACCACGTGACCGAGGCCCTGCTCGCCGGTGACGAACGTGTGCCCGTACGGACTGACGACGCGTCGGTGTTCGAGCGCGGCACCGTGGAACGCCTCGAGGGTGTTGCCGGACGGATCCTGGAACACGATCATCTCGTCGACGCGGCGGTCGGCGATCTGCTCCGCGGTGCCTTCTTTGAACGGAACCCCGGCTGCCGACAGGTTGTCGCGCACCGTCTGCAGGTCGCCGGCGTTCGCGGTTTCCCAGCCCGACACCAGCAGATGGTCGGTGTCGTGGGGCTCGATGACGAGGCGGGCGGGGAAGTCGTCCATTCGTAGGTACAGGGCGTCGGGGTTGGTGCCCTTGCCCTCGACCATGCCGAGTACTTTGAGGCCGTAGTCGCGCCAGGCGCCCACATCGGTCGCGCCGATGCGCAGATATGCCAGGGACCGGATCGACATCACTTACCTCCGTCCGTGAGGAAATCCGCCGTGATCCGGTTGAATTCCTCGAACTTCTCGAGCTGTGCCCAGTGCCCGCAGCCACCGAACACGTGCAGTTGCGCGCGCGGGATCATCTTGAGTGCGACGAGCGCACCGTCGAGCGGGTTGACGCGGTCTTCGCGACCCCAGATGAGCAGGACACGCTGCCGGAGTTTGTAGGCGTCGCGCCAGAGCATGCCGAGTTCGAAGTCGGCACTGGAGAACGACTTTCCCATCGCCTTTGCGGCAGCGAGTGATTCGGGTGCGCTGGCTGCTTCGAATCGCTCGTCGATCAGTTCTTCGGTGACGAGCGACTGGTCGAACACCATGATCCGCAGGAAGGTTTCGAGGTTCTGACGCGTCGGCTGGTAACTGAACTTGCCGAGATTGCGAACCCCCTCGGTCGGGTCGGGGGCGAACAGGTTGACGCTGAGCCCGCCCGGGCCCATGAGGACCAACCGGCCGGCGCGGTCGGGGAAGTCGAGAGCGAAACGCACTGCAGCGCCGCCGCCGAGGGAGTTGCCGAGCAGGTGGACTCGCTCGATGCCGAGGTGGTCGAGCAGGTCCTTCAGCGCGGTCGAGCTGTGCACGAAGTACTGCGGGTGCTCGGTGGGCTTGTCGGACTTGCCGTATCCGGGCTGATCGACGCAGATGACGTGGAACTTCTCCGCGAGCACGGGGATGTTGCGAGAGAAGTTCGACCAGCCCGACGCACCCGGGCCACCGCCGTGCAGCAGCACGATCGTCGTGTCGTGCCCGATGCCTGCCTCGTGGTAGTGCAGGCGCAGATCGTCGCGGACCTGCGCGAAGCGGGACGTCGATTCGTAGGTGATCTCTTGCGTTGCAGTCACGGGCGATCCTTAAACCATCGTGTCGGTGAGAGGAAGACCGAATTCCGCGCCGCCGAACATGACGTATGCGCGTTCGGCGTCGTTCGCAGCGTGCACACGACCGGCGTGAGCGTCGCGCCAGAAGCGTTGGATGGGCGTGCCGTTGGCGAGCGCAGTGGCGCCCGAGTTCTCGAACAGTCGGTCGATCGAGGCGATGGCACGACCGGTCGCGCGCACCTGGTCGCGGCGGGCGCGCAGGCGGAGCTCGATCGGAACGTCTTTGCCTTCGAGAAGACATGCGTACTCGTCGGCAACGTTGCCCGACAGCTGACGCCACGCGGCGTCGATATCGCTGGATGCTTCGGCGATGCGGATCTTCGCGAACGGATCGTCCTTGGCCTTCTCCCCCGCGTATGCGGCGCGCACCCGCTTGCCCTGATGCTCGACGTGGGCGTCGTAGGCCCCGTACGCCATGCCGACGATCGGAGCAGAGATGGTCGTGGGGTGGATGGTGCCCCACGGCATCTTGTAGACGGGTGCGGTATTGCGTTCGAGACCGGGCGAGGCCAGATCGTTCATCGTCTTGAAGCTCAGGAAGCGGTGTCGCGGAACGAACACGTCCTTGACGACGATCGTGTTCGAGCCCGTTCCTCGCAGGCCGACCACGTTCCACACGTCGTCGATCTCGTATTCGGAGCGCGGGATCAGGAAGCTGCCGAAGTCGACGGGACGCCCGTCCTTGATGACCGGGCCTCCGACGACAACCCAGGTCGCGTGATCGCTGCCCGACGACCAGGCCCAGGAACCGTTGACCTTGTAGCCGCCGTCGACAACCTCGCCGGCACCCATCGGCGCGTAGGACGAGGAGATCCGCACATCCGTGTCGTCTCCCCAGACGTCTTCCTGCGCCTGCTGATCGAACAGTGCGAGGTGCCAGTTGTGGACGCCGATGATCCCGGACACCCAACCAGTGGACCCGCAAGCACCAGCGATGTTGCGCACCGCGCTGTAGAAGGTGACGGGGTCGGCCTCGTACCCTCCCCACTGCGCCGGTTGCAGAAGTTTGAAGAACCCGGATTCCTGAAGCGCCTTGATCGAACTGTCGGGGATGCGGCGAAGATCCTCGGCCTCCTGCGCGCGTTCCCGCAGGCTGGGCAGCAGAGCGTCGATCCGCTGCAGTACCTCGTGACTGTCGTGGTCACCCACTGGACGCTCCCGTCTGTTCAGGAATTGATCGCTTGGTTCGAGACTAGAACATGTTCTTATTTGTGTCGAGACCGGAGGAGTTCGATGACGCGACAGGTTCCACCGGGACCAAAGTCCCCGTTCCCTTTCGATCACGGCCGAAATTCTATAACGTGTTCTACTAAGAGATCCTGAAGGAAGTGAGCGGAGATGGCACAGATTCGCGAGATCGACGTCGGAGAGACACGGACCCGGTTCGCGCGGGGCTGGCACTGCCTCGGACTGAGTCGCAGTTTCAAGGACGGCAAGCCGCACTCCGTCGAGGCCTTCGGCACCAAACTCGTGGTCTGGGCCGACAGCAACGACGAGATCAAGGTGCTCGACGGCTACTGCAGGCACATGGGCGGCGACCTGTCCCAGGGGGAGGTCAAGGGCGATTCGATCGCGTGCCCGTTCCACGACTGGCGCTGGGGCGGCAACGGCAAATGCACCGATATCCCCTACGCCCGTCGCGTTCCTCCACTCGCCCGCACCCGCGCCTGGACCACGATGGAGAAGCACGGCCAGCTGTTCGTGTGGAACGACCCGGAAGGCAACAAGCCACCGGAGAATGTCACCATCCCCGAACTCGAGCAGTACGGGACCGACGAGTGGACCGACTGGACGTGGCACCAGATCGTCATCGAGGGTTCCAACTGCCGCGAGATCATCGACAACGTCGTCGATATGGCGCACTTCTTCTACATCCACTACGCCTTTCCCACGTTCTTCAAGAACGTCTTCGAAGGCCACGTCGCGGAGCAGTACCTCAACACCCGCGGACGCCCCGACAAGGGCATGGCCACCCAGTACGGCATGGAATCGAAGCTCGAGTCGTACGCCGCGTACTACGGCCCGTCCTACATGATCAACCCGCTGAAGAACAGCTACGGGGGCTACGAGACCGAATCCGTGCTGATCAACTGCCATTACCCGATCACGCACGATTCGTTCATGCTCCAGTACGGAATCATCGTCAAGAAGCCGACCGGCATGAACGCCGAGCAGACCGACATGCTGGCCGCCAAACTGACCGAAGGTGTCGGCGAAGGCTTCCTGCAGGACGTCGAGATCTGGAAGAACAAGACCAAGATCGAGAATCCGCTGCTGTGCGACGAGGACGGCCCGGTCTACCAACTGCGCCGCTGGTACGAGCAGTTCTACGTCGACGCGGCCGACGTCACCGACAAGATGACCGGACGCTTCGAATTCGAGGTCGACACTGCCAAGGCCAACGAGGCCTGGGAGAAGGAAGTCGCCGAGAATCTCGAGCGCAAAGCGGCAGAAGAGGAAAAGCGCAAGCAGGAAGCGGAGGTCTGACGTGAACGCCTCGACCCGAGAAGCCAAATGGGCGAAGTCCCCGAATTTCGCCGATCGCCCCGACCGGGTCGAGGCCATCGCCGCCCAGACCGCAATAGACAAGATCAACTATCTCGACTCGGGCCTCCACGAAGTCACGTGTCGCGAGTGCGGCACGTGTGTTCTCGTGCGCAAGAACAGCTACCGACACACGAGCGTGCAGTGGCGCGACGACCCGAGCGCCGTGTGCCCGGTCCTCCGCGCCGACGCCGCAGGCATGGGCACGTCGATCACACCGCGTGAGGGCTGCCCGAATCTACGTGACAGCATCGAACAGGCCGTCATTGACGGCTCGGTTCCGGTGCCCGGCAATGCTTCCGCCGAACAGCACTGAAACGTGTTTTCCGTCCTCGAGCGGGGATCCGAAACCGCTGTCTGCAGACAAAAGATGGACTCGGTGCGGTCTCATTCTATAACGTGTTCTACATGACAATTCAGGAGTACGACATCGTCGTCGTCGGCAGCGGCGCCGGCGGCATGACCGCCGCGATCACCGCTGCCCGCCAGGGCGCAAGTGTCGTCCTGATCGAGAAGGCACCCCACTACGGCGGCTCGAGCGCACGCTCCGGTGGCGGCGTATGGATTCCCAACAACGACGCCCTGAAAGCAGCCGGTGTCGACGACACCCCGGAAGCGGCACGCACCTACCTGCACAGCATCATCGGCGACGTCGTCCCCGCCGAACGGATCGACACCTACATCGACCGCGGCCCCGAAATGCTGTCGTTCATCCAGAAGAACAGCGCACTCGAACTCGACTGGGTACCGGGATATTCCGACTACTACCCCGAAGCGCCCGGCGGGCGAGCCGGTGGCCGCTCGGTGGAACCGAAGCCGTTCGACGGCAATCGCCTCGGCGACGACCTGAAACTCCTCGAACCCGACTACGTCAAGGCACCACCGAACTTCGTCATCACCCAGGCCGACTACAAGTGGCTCAACCTGCTGATGCGCAACCCGCGCGGCCCGCTGCGCGCAGCGAAGGTCGGCGCGCGGTTCGTGTGGGCCAAGATCACCAAGAAGAACCTGCTGGTCCGCGGTCAGGCCCTGATGGCCGGATTGCGCATCGGCCTTCGCGACGCCGGTGTCCCCCTCTTGCTCGACACCGCCCTGACCGATCTCGTCATCGAAGACGGGGTCGTGCGCGGAGTGCGCGTCGAATCCGGCGGCGAGGAACGGACCATCCACGCGCGCAAGGGCGTCATTCTCGCTACGGGCGGCTTCGAACACAACGCGGAGATGCGTGCGCAGTACCAGCGTCAGCCGATCGGTACCGAGTGGACGGTGGGCGCGAAGGCCAACACCGGCGACGGTATCCGTGCCGGCCAGGCGGTCGGCGGTGCGGTCGATTTCATGGACGACGCCTGGTGGGGGCCATCGTTTCCGCTCACCGGCGGCCCGTGGTTCGCATTGTCCGAACGCAGCCTGCCGGGCTGCATGATGGTCAACAGCGCCGGGAAGCGGTTCGTCAACGAATCCGCACCGTATGTCGAGGCCACCCATGCCATGTACGGCGGGAAGAACGGGCGCGGCGACGGACCGGGCGAGAACATTCCGGCCTGGCTGGTCCTCGACCAGCGCTACCGCAACCGGTACACCTTCGCCGGCATCACGCCCGGGCAACCGTTCCCGAAGCGATGGTTCAAGGCGGGGGTGATCGTCAAGGCCGACACGGTCAGCGAACTCGCCGAGAAGATCGGTGTTCCGGCGTCCGCCCTCACCGAAACCGTCGAGCGCTTCAACGGTTTCGCTCGTTCCGGCAAGGACGAGGATTTCGGCCGTGGCGAGTCGAAGTACGACCACTACTACGGCGACCCCCGCAACAAGCCCAACCCCAGCCTCGCGGTGATCGGCAAAGCGCCCTACTACGCAATCAAGGTGGTTCCGGGAGACCTCGGAACCAAGGGTGGTCTCGTCACCGATGTCGATGCCCGCGTCCTGAAAGAGGACGGCACGGTCATCGACGCCCTGTACGCGACCGGCAATGTCAGCTCCCCCGTGATGGGCCACACCTACGCCGGCCCGGGCGCCACCATCGGACCCGCGATGACCTTCGGCTACCTGGCCGTCCTCGACATTCTCCGCAGGGACGAAAACCGATCGGCCGACGAGCCCGTCGTGGACACCGCCGACCGCACATAGCCTGCGCCTGTCCGGCGCCGAAGCACGGCCCGGTAGTGAAGAAAGGACCCCCGTGCCCATCGATCCCTCCGTTGCCCTCGGTGCAACGCTCCCCGTCCAAGAATTCTCGTGGACGAGCAGCGACGTCCAGCTCTACAACCTCGGACTCGGTGCGGGCGCCCGCCCCACCGATGCCGGTGAGCTTCGCTACCTGCGCGACGGTGATCCCCAGGTGCTCCCCACGTTCGCAACGGTGGCGGCGACATTCCACGACACGGAACCTCCGAAGGTTTCCTTCCCCGGTGTCGAGATCGACCTCGCGAAGGTCGTGCACGGCAGCCAGGAGGTCGCGGTCCACGCGCCCATCCCGGCATCCGGCAAGGGCCGCACCACCACTCGTATCGCCGAGGTGTGGGACAAGGGCAAAGCCGCGGTCATCGTGCAGGAATCCGTCACCGAGGATCTCGACGGGAACCCCCTGTGGACCGCACGTTCGTCGATCTTCGCGCGCGGGGAAGGCGGCTTCGGCGGTGAGCGTGGACCGTCGGGATCCGTCGAGCTGCCCGATCGCGCACCAGACGCCGAGTTCGATGTTCCGACCTTGCCGCAGCAGGCGCTCCTGTACCGCCTGTGCGGCGACCGCAACCCTCTGCATTCGGATCCCGATTTCGCGAAGGCCGCTGGATTCCCGGCACCGATCCTCCACGGCCTGTGCACCTACGGCACGGTGTGTAAGTCGATCACCGACCATCTCCTCGATTCCGACGCGACACGTGTCGCGGGCTTCCGCGCCAAGTTCGCCGGTGTCGTATTTCCGGGCGAGACACTGCGCGTGCGGGTCTGGAAGATCGAGAACCGACTCCTCGCAACCGTCGCCGTTGCGGAACGAGACCTTGCGCCCGCCCTGGCCGATGTGGTGCTCACCGTCGCATAACTCCCCCTCCCGGAAAGTTGTAGCCGATATGACAATTCGAGATTCCGCACCGCGTCTCTCCCGGCGGGGTTTCCTCGCTGCCGGTGCAGGCGCTCTGGCCGCGACCGCTGTCGGCGGCTGGACTCCGGCGCATGCGATTCCGTTCGGGTCCTCCGACGCAACGCTCCCTGCGCCGCCGTCGTTTCCCGACGGCATCGATCTGTACCAGCAGGCGTACCAGAACTGGTCCAAAGAGATCATGCTGGACTCGATCTGGACATGCGCGCCGAACAACGCCGACGACGTGGTGCGGCTGACGAATTGGGCCCACGAGAACGGATACACCATCCGGCCGCGGGGAGCGATGCACGGCTGGACGCCGTTGACTATCGTCAACGGTGCTCCGGTCGACCGGGTGATCCTCGCCGACACCATGCTCCATCTGAATTCGGTGAGCGTGAACCCGGGCGGCGACCCGGCCACCGTCACTGCAGGCCCCGGCGCGACGCTCGACGCGATCACCTCGGCATTGCAGGCCCACGGTCTGGGATTCGCGAACCTGCCCGCTCCGGGCGTGCTGACGATCGCCGGATCGCTCGCCGTCAACGCTCACGGAGCGGCCCTACCGGCCGACGGTGAAAAACGCGTTCCCGGGCACACCTTCGGGTCGTTGAGCAATCTCGTCACCGAACTCACCGCGGTCGTCTGGGACGGCAACAAGTACGCGCTGCGCACCTTCACCCGCGCAGATCCCGACATCACCGCGCTCCTCACTCACCTGGGCAGGACATTCCTGACGTCGGTCACGCTCCAGGTCGGCCCCAACTACCGCATGCGGTGCCAGAGCTACACCGACATCGACTGGAGAGAAATATTCGCCCCCGCAGGCGCTTCTGGTCGGACATTCGAGTCGTTCGTCAGCAGCACGGGACGCGCAGAGGCCATCTGGTACCCGTTCACCGACAAACCATGGATGAAGGTGTGGTCGCTCGCACCCGAGAAGCCCGCTGAGTCGCGCGAGGTCACGGGCCCGTACAACTACCCGTTCTCCGACAACGTTCCCGAACCGATCACCGACCTGCTCGGGCAGATGACGGCGGGAAACCCTCAGGTTGCACCGGCTTTCGGTCAGACCTACTACGGTGTGACCGTCGCGGGCCTCGCAGCGACGGCGTCGACCGACATCTGGGGCTGGTCCAAAGACCTGCAGTTCTACATCAAGGCGACAACGCTGCGTCTGACCGAGGGCGGCGGGGCGGTCCTGACCAACCGCGCGAACATCGCCAACGTCGTCCACGATTTCGCGCAGTGGTTCAACGAGCGGATCGAGCACTACCGCGGGATCGGCCAGTACCCGCTCAACGGTCCCGTCGAAATCCGATGCTGCGGACTGGATCAGCCATCCGATGTACGTGTTCCGTCGGCGGGCCCGCCGACCATCTCCGCGACGCGCCCGCGTCCGGACAAGCCCGAGTGGGACACCGCGATCTGGCTGAACGTGCTCGGTGTTCCGGGTACGCCCGGAATGTTCGCGTTCTACCGCGAGATGGAACAGTGGATGCGCCAGCGCTACAACGGCGGCGATTCGACGTTCCGCCCCGAGTGGTCGAAGGGCTGGGCATTCGGACCCGAACTGCCGTACACGGATGAGCAGATCATCACCCAAGGCCTTCCCGACACTTATCGTGAAGGTGTTCCGGCGGATGAGAATTGGGATACCGCGCGAGCGGTGTACAACCGGTTCGATCCCCACCGGGTATACAGCAACACCTTCATCGACCGCCTGCTCCCCTGAACCCACCCGACTATTCCGAGCGAATGTATCCCTGGCTCTATCTGATGAGACGAGTGATACATTCGCTCGGAAATGGTGAGGGTTCGCGAGGTTTGTTAGGGTTCGCAATTATGCGAAGCCTTCGGCGTGTGATCGGTGCAGCAGCGATTCCCCTACTCGTAGTGGCGGGCGGTGCGACGTTCACAGGTACTGCGTCTGCACTGCCCGACACGGGGTCCGTCATCGCGCCTGCGGGCTCCGATACCGACGTCACGTTCGACGCTTCCGGAACCACCTTCCACGGAAGCCTGCGCACCCCCGAGGGCGACGTCAAGGGTGCCGCGCTACTGCTGCCAGGCAGTGGGGTCACCGATCGCAACGGCAACCAGGCTCCGATGATGGTGGCCGACACCCTGCTTCGTGTCTCCGAGTCGCTCGCCGCACACGGGATCGCGAGCCTGCGGTTCGACAAGATCGGTGCGGGTGCCACCGGGCTCGGGTCGTACGCGCCCGAGTCCGGCAACGTGTACGGGTTCACCGATCAGGTCGACCACGCTCAGGCAGCTGCCGCACTGCTCTCCGAGCGCACCGGCTTCGCGGCCGACGACATCCTCGTGCTCGGCCACAGCGAGGGCGGCCTGACCACGCTCGCACTCGCGCAGCGCGGAGTCGGCGAGGGATACGGCTTGCTGGCACCGTTGTCGATGCGCTACCTCGATCTGCTGCGCGGCCAGCTCGAGTCGATCGCGAATTCGGGGCAACTCGCCGACGCCGACGCCGAGGCGCTGCGCAACGACATTCCCCGTGCCGTCGATTCTCTTCGCAGCACCGGCACCGTCCCGGAAGACCTGAGCCCGATCATGGTGCAGTTCGGCTTCAACGCGTACAACGCGACGTTCCTGGCCGAGGCCGACGCACTGAATCCGCCGGAGCTCGCCGCATCACTGCCGTCCGACACCCCGGTCCTGCTGACCTGCTCCGACAAGGACCTCAACATCACCTGCGATCAGATCGAGCCGCTGCGGGCCTCACTTGAGCACACCGATCTGCAGTTCGGGCACTTCACGACGGCCAATCACAGCCTCGAAGAACTCGGCCCCCTGCCTGCCGGCATTGCAGACGGCCCGGCGCTGCTGCCCGCGTCGACCGAGTTCGCGACCGCCATCAACGGATGGGCTGCGCAGCGCGGAGCGTGATGTCTCAGCGACTGACCGCCTTCTTGTAGCGACGGATTGCGAACGGCACGAATACGAGCAGCATCAACGCGGTCCACAGCAGTGACGCGATGATGGGGTTCTGCAAGGGCCAGACGTCGGGTACCGGCATCATCGGATTGGTGTTGCCGAACAGTTCACGGACCGCCTGGGTCACCGCCGACACCGGGTTCCACTCGGCGAACGTACGCAGCACGGTCGGCATCTGCGACGTGTCGACGAACGTGTTGGCGATGAACGACAGCGGGAAGATCACCATGAAGCTCGCGTTGTTGAACACCTCGGGCGTACGGATCCACATCCCCACCACCGCCATCAGCCACGACAGGGCATACGCGAACAGCAACAGGAGCACATAACCGGCGAGCGCCTCCAGCGGCGACGAATTGATACGCCAGCCGACGACCAGTCCGGTCAGCGACATGACCACCAAGCTCACGATGTTGATGAGCACGTCGGTGGAGGTACGGCCGATCAGCACCGCGGACGGTGCCATCGGCAGCGTCCGGAATCGGTCGATGATGCCCTTCTGAAGGTCTTCGACCATGCCGAGGCCCGTCCACGTGGCGCCGAAGATCACGGTCTGGGTGAAGACACCCGCGATGAGAAACTCGCGGTACGACGTGCCCGGAATCTGGATTGCGCTGCCGAACACGTACGCGAACAACAGCACGAACATGATCGGCGACAGGGTTGTGAAGACGATCAGATCGGGCACGCGCTTGATCTTGATGACGTTGCGTTTGGCGATGGTCAGACCGTCGGATGCGGTCATCTGCAGAGTGTTCACTTTGCCGTCTCCTCGATCTTCTCCGCCGCCTCGTGGCCCGTCAGGGTGAGAAACACGTCGTCGAGAGTGGGCCGACGCAGCGTGACGTCGGTGACCCGAACCCCGGCCTCGGCGACCCGACCGAGTGCCGCGACGAGGAGTTCGGTGCCGCCGGTGGCCGGCACGATCACGCGACCCGCTTCGACGCGTATCTCTCCGGCAGCAAGCCCCGCCAGAGCCTCACGTGCGGTCTCGACCTGCCCGCCATCGGGAACCAGTAGCTCGATGCGTTCACCACCGACGAGCGACTTGAGCTCGTCGGCGGTACCCCGCGCGATGATGGTGCCCCGATCGATCACGACGATCCGATCGGCGAGCCGCTCCGCCTCGTCCATGTACTGCGTGGTGAGCAGCAAGGTGGTGCCGCGTTCGACGAGCTTCTCGATGATGTCCCACAGGCCGAGTCGGGCGCGGGGGTCGAGGCCCGTGGTGGGCTCGTCCAGGAACAACACGGGCGGTTCGGCGACCAACGCACCCGCAAGGTCGAGCCGGCGACGCATACCACCCGAGTAGGTCTTCACCGGGCGATCGCCCGCCTCGACGAGGTCGAACTGGCCGAGCAACTCGCGTGCCCGCTCACGACTTCGTTTGGCACCGAGATGATAGAGACGCCCGACCATTTCGAGATTCTCGTACCCGGTGAGGTATTCGTCGACCGCGGCGTACTGACCCGACGCACCGATCTGGGTGCGCAGCGCTGCAGCGTCGGAGACGACATCGAAACCGGCGACCTCGGCGCGGCCACCGTCGGGGGCCAGCAATGTCGTCAGGACGCGAACAGCCGTGGTCTTCCCCGCACCGTTGGGGCCGAGCAGCGCCGTGACCGTCCCCTCCGGAACACGAAGATCGATCCCGTCGAGCGCGATGAGCTCCCCGAACCGCTTGATCAATCCTTCGACAACAATGGCATCGGCCATGAGTTTCTCCCGCTGGATGTGGGTTGCTCGCCCAGTGTGCACCAGGGCACCGACAGGGTGCGACCGATTTTGCAGTCTCGTGATTGCCGGCTCCGAGCTGTTGTACTTTGTCTGTACTGCGCGGTTCACTTCTGGAATCGGAAGCCGGTTCGACTATGAGCACGAGTCGTAGATCAGGTCCGGAAGTGCGTTCCGGCTCGACGCTCGTCCTGACCGTGTTGGCGTCGGGACAATTTCTGATGACGCTCGACAGTTCGGTGATGAACGTGTCGATGGCGACGGTCGCGCAGGATCTGGACACGACGATCACTGGAATCCAGACGGCAATCACCCTGTACACGCTGGTGATGGCGTCTCTGATGATCACCGGCGGCAAGATCGGTACCGCACTCGGACGACGACGAGCATTCGGCATCGGCCTCGTGATCTACGGTGTCGGCTCGCTCGTCACCGGGCTCGCCCCGAATCTGCTGATCCTTCTGGTGGGGTGGAGTCTGCTCGAGGGCATCGGCGCGGCGCTGATCATGCCTGCGATCGTGTCGCTCGTCGCCGCCAACTTCCCACCGGAACGACGGGCAGCAGCGTACGGACTCGTCGCAGCGGCCGGCGCGATGGCCGTCGCCGTCGGGCCCTTGCTCGGAGGGGCGGTGACGACCTTCGCGTCGTGGCGATACGTGTTCTTCGGCGAGGTCGTCGTGGTGGCACTGATCCTGCTGGTACTGCGGCGGGTGCGGGACGTGCCGCCGTCGCCGGTGTCGCTCGATGTGCCCAGCGCGATCATGTCGATGCTGGGGCTGGCGACGATCGTGTACGGCGTTCTGCGGTCGAGTGAATGGGGCTGGGTGATCGCCACTCCCTCCGGCCCCGAGATCATCGGGGTGTCTCCGGTGATCTGGCTGATTCTCGGCGGGCTGCTGGTCCTCTATGTGTTCATGCGACGGCAGCATTCGCTGGTCAGGAAAGGCCGCGACCCACTCATCGATCCGGCATTGTTCGAGAACCGTCAGCTCACCGGCGGACTCACGATGTTCTTCGCGCAGTTCGCAGTCCAGGCCGGGGTCTTCTTCTCGGTGCCGCTCTTCCTGTCCGTGGTGCTGGAGTTGAGCGCACTCGAGACTGGTGTACGAATCCTCCCGCTTTCGATCGCACTCGTCCTCGCAGCGGCGGGTATCCCCAAACTATGGCCCCACGCGAATCCGCGACGGGTGGTGCGGATCGGTCTCGCGTCGATGATCGTAGGAATCGTGATTCTCACCGCAGGAATGGACCCCGGTGCCACGGCAGCCGTCGTCGCGATCCCGATGTTGTTCATGGGGTCGGGGCTCGGGGCATTGTCATCGCAGTTGGGAGCGATCACGGTTTCCGCGGTCCCGGAATCGCAGAGCGCCGAGGTCGGCGGCGTCCAGAACACCGCCACCAACCTCGGCGCATCGCTCGGTACGGCGCTGATCGGATCGATCCTGATTGCCACCCTCTCCACGTCGGTGGGCGCGGGGATCGCAGACAACCCGGAGATCCCGGCAACCGTTCAGGAACAGGCGACCACGCAGATCGCCCAGGGCGTGCCGTTCCTGTCGAACACCGAACTCGATGGCGCTTTGGACGCCGCGGGCTTGGACGAACCGACCCGCGACGCCGTCGTCGCCGTCAACAGCGACGCGCGCCTCGAAGCTCTGCAGGTGGCATTCGGTGTGACCGCACTGCTCGCGGTCGCGGCACTGTTCTGTACGGGCCGGCTGCCGACGCGAGCCGTCGGCACCGGTCCCGAAGTCGCTAACCCGTAACGCGCGCGGCGTTTCCCGCATCGATCGGAAGCACGGTGCCGCTGATGTGCGCGGCAGCCTCGTCGCAGAAGAACAGCACTGCGCGAGTGATCTCTTCGGGCTCGAGCCACGGCACAGGCTGGGCGTGCAGCGACGTGAAGACCGGTGCGACGTCGTCGGCGGTGGGGTTCTCCAGGTCGGGGCGGAGCATGCCGTAGAGCGCATCGTTGTGGATCATCGGTGTGGAGATGTTGCCGGGCGCGATCGCGTTGACGGTGATCCCCTTCTGCGCGAGATCCAGTGCAGCACTCTTGGTCAGGCCGATGACGCCCCACTTGGATGCACCGTAGGCGACCATGTTGGTGTTGCCGGCGCGCCCGAGCATCGACGAGATCGTCACGATGCGTCCGTAGCCGCGTTCGATCATGCCGGGCGCGACGGCCGCGATCGTATTGAATACACCGGTCAGGTTCGACGAGATCGTCTCGTCCCACATGGCCTGCGGCATCGACTGGACCGGCGCGGCCGTCGACACCCCGGCGTTGGCGACCGCGATGTCGATGCGACCGAACTCGTCGTGGGCGCGTGCGACGAGACCGTCCATCGCTGCGCGATCTGCGGTGTCGAGCTTCTCCGAGATGACCTTCGCACCGGCAGCTTCGGCCAGACGCACGGTCTCGGCGAGGTCGTCCTCGGTGGCGAGCGGGTACCGCACGACGGGTGAATCCTCGCAGCGGTCGCACAGGACGAGGTTCGCCCCCGCCTCCGCGAATGCCAATGCGTGCGAACGCCCCTGGCCGCGTGCGGCTCCCGTGACGAACGCGACCTTGCCCTCGAAGTTGCTCATGTACGTGCCCTTCTCTGTTGGGTGACTACCGGACGCGCGACCGGTCAGGACCGCGACAGCATCAGACCTGATGTCGGGACACCGGTGCCCGCGGTGACGAGCACATTCTCCACGGAATCCACCTGGTTCACGGATGATCCGCGAATCTGACGGACGCCCTCGGCGATGCCGTTCATGCCGTGGATGTAGGCCTCACCGAGCTGGCCGCCGTGGGTGTTGAGCGGCAGGTGCCCGCCGAGTTCGATTCCGCCGTCGGCGATGAAATCCTTCGCTTCGCCGGGTTTGCAGAAGCCGAGCTCCTCGAGTTGCATCAGCACGTACGGGGTGAAGTGGTCGTAGAGCACCGCGGTCTGCACGTCCTGCGGAGTGAGCCCCGACTGGTCCCACAGCTGATTGCCGACGATACCCATCTCGGGCAGGCCGGTCAGGCCATCCCGGTAGTAGCTCGTCATGATGTATTGATCCGGACCGCTGCCCTGCGCGGCCGCCGTGATGATCGCCGGCGTCTGCTTCAGATCCTTGGCACGCTCGGGCGTCGTGATCACCAGTGCCACACCACCATCCGATTCCTGGCAGCAGTCGAGGAGATGCAGCGGCTCGGCGATCCAGCGTGAGTTCTGGTGGTCTTCGATGGTGATCGGCTTACCGTGGAAGAACGCCTTGGGGTTCGTCGCCGCGTGTTTGCGGTCGGCGACAGCGACGGCACCGAAATCCGCGCTGGTGGCGCCCGTGACGTGCATGTAGCGCTGCGCGGTCATCGCGACGAACGAAGCCGGGGTGCTCAGGCCGTGCGGGTATGAGAACGCATTGTCGGTACCCGACGAATTCACCTGCGTTGCAAGAGCACTGTTGACTTGCCCGTAGCGGGCACCGGAGCGTTCGTTGAACGCGCGGTAGGCGACGACGACGTCGGCGACACCGGTCGCGACGGCCATCGCGGCCTGTTGCACCGTCGCGGCCGCAGCCCCGCCGCCGTAGTGGATGCGGGAGAAGAACTTCAGGCTCGGGATACCGACCGATCGCGCGACCGCGACTTCGGTGTTGGTGTCCATCGTGAAGGAGACCAGTCCGTCGACGTCGGCCGGTGTGAGTCCTGCGTCGTCGAGGGCATCGGTCACTGCTTCAGCGGCGAGGCGCAGTTCGCTGCGCCCGGAGTCCTTGGAGAAATCGGTCGCGCCGATTCCGGCGATCGCAGCCTTACGCGACAGCCCGCTCATGCGGTTCCTCCTTCGGATGTGCCCTCGCCTGCGAGGAACGTGGCTTTCGCGACGATGTGGTTGCCGAGCGAGTTGCTACCCACGATGTCGACGGTGATGACGCCGTCGTCTGCGATGTCAGCGACGGTGCCGTTCAGCGTGAGCGTGTCGTAGGCGTACCACGGAACGCCGAGGCGCAATGAGATCGACTTGACGACGGCGCGCGGCCCTGCCCAGTCGGTCAGATACCGCTGGACGAGTCCGGTGTCGGTGAGGATGTTGACGAAGATGTCCTTCGAACCGCGCTGCTGTGCAAGATCGCGGTCGTGGTGGACGTCCTGGAAGTCCCTCGTGGCCAACGCCGTCGAGATGACGAAGGTCGGGTCGCCGTGGACGGACAAGGGCGGGAGCTTCTCCCCCACCGTCGTCGTGGATGTGCTCACGCGTCCTCCTCACGGGGCTGCCAAGCGTAGAGAGTCCAGGGGATTCCGCCGGTCTCGTCGTCGCCGGGGAAATCGAGATAGGTTGCCTGGACGGGCATTCCGATCTTCACGTCGGCCGGGTCCACACCGCGCAGCTCGCCGAGCATGCGGACTCGTTCCCCGTCGAGCTCCACCAGGGCGACCACGAACGGCAGTTGGCGTCCGGGCGCCTTCGGTGCGTGGTGCACCACGAAGCTGAAGACGGTGCCGCGACCCGACGAGACGACGTAATCGGTCGTCTCGTCCTTGTCGAGCCACAGTGCGGGCACCGGAGGGTGCTGCAGTGAGCCGTCGGGGCGACGCTGGATGCGCAGTTCGTGCTCGGCGACACCGTCCCAGAAGAACTTCGTGTCGTGCGACGCGGACGGGCGCAGCATACGGGTGGGGTCGAGATCGTCCGGGACCGACTGCGCTGTGGCCGAAGGTGACATTCGGTCATCGCTCTCCGCCGCCGGAGGTGCGAACTTCAGGATGCGGAAGATCATCTCGGCGACCGCCTCGTCGCCGACCTTCCAGATGTTGCGGGTGGTGAAGAACCATCCCTCACCGAGTCCGGTCTTCTTGGGACCGACGACGTCCTCGAGCGTGGACTCGATCGTCACCTCTTCGCCGGGGCGAAGGTACCGGTGGTAGATCTGGTCGCAGTTGGTTGCGACCACCGACGTGTAACCCGCCTCGTCGAGGATGTTGGTCATCCGGCCGAGCGGATCGTCCTTCTCACGTTCGGCGCCGAGGCCGCGCATCGTCCACACCTGTGCCATCGCGGGGGGCGCGACGAGGCCGCCGTGTCCGGCCGCGATCGCCGCGGATTCGTCGGTGTAGATGGGGTTGACGTCGCCGATCGCCTCGACCCAGTTGCGGATCATCGGCAGGTTGACGGGGTCGCGTCCCGCGCGCGGGGCGGACGGCCCGTCGGCACGAACACCGTCGGCGGACGCGAGGATTTCTTCGGGCGTGCTCATGGTGTTCGCCTCCGTCATCGCGGCACCCGGGGCATCCCGAGGCCGGCCGTTGCGATCAGTTCCCGCATCACCTCGTTGACGCCGCCACCGAAGGTGATGACCACGTTCCGCTTGGCCTGCATGTCGAGCCAGCTGAGCAACGTGCCGGTATCGGGATCGGCGGGGTCGCCGTGTCGTCCGACGATCTCTTCGGCGAGCATGCCGACCCGCTGGATGCGTTCGGTGGCGAAGACCTTGGTCGCAGATGCGTCGGCGATATCGACGGCGTCACCATCGCTCGAGGCGACCTGCCAGTTGAGCAGTTCGTTGAGCCGGTACGTCGCGTGGATTTCGCCGAGAGCACGGCGCACGTCGGGTTCGTCGGTGAGCTTGTGCTCGCGCACCCAGTCGAGCAGGTGCTCGTAGATCCCCGCGACCTTCCCTGCCGGTCCGAGCATGACGCGCTCATGGTTGAGCTGGGTCGTGATCAGGCGCCAGCCCTTGTTCTCCTCGCCCACGAGCATGCTCGCGGGCACCCGCACATCGCTGTAGTACGTGGCGTTGATGTGGTGGGCACCGTCGGCGGTGATGATGGGCGTCCAGCTGAATCCGGGGTCGCTGGTGTCGACGATGAAGACGGAGATGCCGCGGTGCCTCGAGTCCGCGGTTCCGGTGCGGGCGGCGAGCCAGATGTAGTCGGCGTCGTGCCCGCCGGTGGTGAAGATCTTCTGGCCGTTGATCACGTACTCGTCGCCGTCGCGGACGGCGGTGGTCCGCAGCGCAGCGAGGTCGGTGCCTGCTTCGGGTTCGGAGTATCCGATGGCGAAGTGGACTTCGCCGGCGAGGATCGAGGGCAGGAACTTCTGCTTCTGCTCGTCGGTGCCGTAGACCTGCAGGGTGGGGCCGACGGTCTGCAGCGTGACGCTGGGCAGCGGCACGTCGGCGCGGACGGCTTCGTTGGCGAAGATCTGCTGTTCGACGTCGCCGAAGCCGTGTCCGCCGAATTCGACGGGCCAGCCGACGCCGAGCCACCGGTCCTTGCCCATGCGACGGATCACGTCACGGTAGGTGGGGCCGTGCCGCTCGATCCGCATGATCTCGGCTTCTTCGGGCGAGATGAGGTTGGAGAAGTAGCTGCGCAGTTCGTTCTGCAGCGCGCGCTGGTCTTCGGTCAGTTCGATGAACACCGGGCCCCCACGAGGTCGAGTCGGTACGAAGCGCCGCCGAGCAGCCGCGCAATATCCTTGGCGGACGACGAATACCTGTGCATCGGATAGGTTTCGTCGACGCCGATGCCGCCGTGCAAGTGGTGCAGCACGCGCATCGCCGGGAGAAGTTCCGCGGCGATCCAGTACGCGGCGACGTCGAGGTCGTCTGCGGCGTCGAGTCCCTCGGAGACCCGCCAGATGGTCGACAGGGCCGCTACATGCAGGGTGCGGGTGGTGACGTACACGTCGGCGATCTGCTGCGCGACGGCCTGGAAGGCGGCGAGCGGCTTGCCGAACTGCTGGCGTTCACTCAGGTGCTTCGCGGTGAGTTCGGTGGCGCCGGTGAGCAGGCCGTCCGAGTATGCGGCAATCGCGGTGGTCGCCAGGCGGTACAGGGTTTCGACGTCGGATGCCGGCTCGGCCCCTGCGCCGAGCCGGATTCCGACCGCAGAGTCGAGCCGGACGGAGAATTCGGGGGTGTGCGCCGACGTGGGGCTTTCCCGCAGGGTCACCCCGTCGGCGTCGGGAGCCACAGCGACGACACCGGCAGCGGTGGGCACGAGGATGCTGCGCGCCCGGTCCGCGTAGGGAACCGCAACGAACGACCCCGTGACCGCGACACCGCCGTCGACCTCGACGGCCGTCGCAGCGGGTGTCTGCGGGAAGGGACGGCTCGGCTCTGCGAGCGCCGCGGTGAGGACACCACCGGCGGCGACCCCGCTGA
The DNA here is from genome assembly GCF_042729855.1 of Rhodococcus sp. NPDC060090. Taxonomy (NCBI): domain Bacteria; kingdom Bacillati; phylum Actinomycetota; class Actinomycetes; order Mycobacteriales; family Nocardiaceae; genus Rhodococcus; species Rhodococcus sp. NPDC060090. The sequence continues at coordinate 197,365 of NZ_JBHWXB010000007.1, forward strand.
GCAGTTCGTCCTGCTGCTCGTCGGTGGCGAGCGCAAGGACCGGCAGCACACCGAATCCGATGGTGGGCAGCGCCGGGATCAGAGCCGCCGTACGGCCGACCTCGGTCAGGACGGTGAGCGCCTCGGCAACTCCGAGTCCGGAACCGCCGAGCCGTTCGGGTAATGCCAGGGAGAGCAGATCCGCACCGGCGAGCGCGGTCCACAGTTCGTCGGAGTCGAGACCCCGACCGAGCAGGTCGGCGGCGACTCCGGCCACTTCCTCCTGCGTCTCGTCACGTGCGAAATCCACCGTAACCACCTTCTAGTTAGAACGTGTTCTAGTTGTAGCACCATTCCGGTGTCGGCGAAACCGCCGTCGGCTCGTATCGTGCATGCCTGAAGGAGTCGACGGCGGGCTCGTCCCGCCCTTCGGGACCGACGGGCTCGCCCCGCCCTTCGGGACCGACGGGCTCGCCCCGCCCTTCGGGATCGGGCAGGTTCGCCCCCGGTCAGCTCCGAGGCAATCCGAGAAGGCGTTCGGCCGCGACGGTGAGCAGGATCTGCTCGGTTCCGCCCGCGATCGTGAGGCACCGGAGGTTGAGGAACTCGCGCGTGAGCGGACCCTCCACCCATCCGGCCTCCCCCGCGAGATCCATCGCAAGCTCCGCGGTGTCCTGACGCTGACGCACCCCGATCAGCTTCCGCACGCTGGACGCCGGACCGGGGTCCTGCCCCTCGAGCTGGGCGAGGGTGGTTCGCAGGTCCAGCAGCGAGCCGACGAGCGCCTCGCCGATCTGAGTTCCGATCCGGTCGTCGGCCACCGCGTCGCCGGGTGCGGCGAGGGTGAGCAGCTCTTCGATGGCCGGGCCGAGCGACGACTTTCCCCCCATCGCGACCCGTTCGTTCGCGAGGGTGGTCCGTGCGAGTTTCCAGCCGCCACCGAGCGAACCGACGACGCACTCGTCGGGTACGAACACCGAGTCCAGGAACACCTCGTTGAACAGGGCGTCGCCGGTGATCTCCCGCAGTGGCGCCACGGTGATGCCCGCGGATTTCATGTCGACGAGAAAGTAGGTGATGCCCTTGTGCTTCGGAGCATCGCGGTCGGTGCGAGCCAGGCAGATGGCCCAGTCCGCCTCGTGCGCGAGCGACGTCCACACCTTCTGTCCCTGCAGCGTCCAGCCGCCGTCGACCTTCTCCGCGGTGGTGCGCAGTGCCGCGAGGTCCGATCCGGCGCCGGGCTCGGAGAACAACTGGCACCACACGATGTCGCCGCGGAGGGTGGGCATCGCGAAACGTTCGATCTGCTCGGCTGTTCCGTGTTCGAGAACGGTCGGCACCGCCCACGCTCCGATCACCAGGTCGGGTCGCGAAATGCCTGCGGCCACAAGTTCTTCCTGGATGAGGAGCTGTTCGGCAGGTCCCGCGCCGCGCCCGTACGGAGCGGGCCAGTGCGGTGCGAGACAACCGGATTCGGCGAGCATCTCCCGGTGTTCGGATTGGGGACGAGCCGCGATGGCTGCGATCTCACCGCGAATGCGTTCGCGATCGGCGACGTGCTCCGACAGGTCGATTCCGAGGTGACGGCGTGCGCCCGCGCGGGTGAGCTCTGTCAGGCGTGCGCGCCACATGGTGGAGCCACCGAGCAACTGCCGCGTCGCGACCGCACGCCGCAGGTAGAAGTGCGCGTCGTGTTCCCAGGTGAAGCCGATACCGCCGAGCACCTGGATCGAATCCTTGGTGGTCTGCACGGCAGCATCGAGCGACACTGCCGCGGCAACGGCGGCCGCGACGGGCAGCTCGTCCGGATCCGTGTCGACGGCGACGGCTGCGTCCCAGGCGAGGGCACGGATCTTCTCTGTACGACACAGCATTTCCGCGCACAGGTGCTTGATGGCCTGGAACGAGCCGATGGGTTTTCCGAACTGCTCACGGATCTTGGCGTACTCGACGGCAGTGGTCAGTGCCCAGCCTGCGATGCCTGCGAGTTCGGCGGCCGAGAGCGCCACGGTGAGATCACGGACGAACCCGGCGGGAGCCTGCACCACCCGATCGGCGGGGACAACCGTTCCGTCGAACCGCACTCGCGCGAGCGGGCGCGACTTGTCGATCGTGTCGAGCGCGTCCAGATGCACGCCGGAGGCGTCGGGGTCTACGAGCGCCCACCGTTCGACGCCCTCCCCACCCGCGCTTCCACTGCCGGTATCGAGCCGAAGGAGGACTGCGACACCGGGCTCCGCCGCGATCACCGCGCCGGCCTCTCCGGTGATCACGACCCCGTCGGCGGTGGGTTCAGCGGCGACCGGGTCGAGTGCGACGGCGGTGGGCAGGGCGCCTTCCGCGAGGAGCGCGGCCGTCTTCGCCGCCGCGTCTCCGCCGCGTCCGAACACGAGCGCAGCAACGGCGGTGGTGACGACGGGGCCGGCGGCGAGTTCGTGTGCCGCCTGCTCGAGCATGACGGCCAGGTCGACCACGGTGGCACCGAGCCCTCCGGCCTCTTCCGGGACGGCGACACCGAACAGCCCGAGTTCGGCGAGCGACGCCCATCCCTCACGCCAGGTGTCGTCGGGATGCCGACGTATCCTGGATATCGGCGTGGCGGCTCGTGACCAGGCCTGAACAGAAGCCTGAACGGCCCGCTGTTCCTCTGTCATGGCAATACTCACAGCGGGTCTCCGACCTTTCGAGATGACACAATTACCTAGAACGTGTTCTAATATGACACCGGTTCAGAGTCAAGGTGTGAGGAAACGATCTATGGCCCCCCCGTCTCGCTCGCGTTCCAATGGCAACGGAACTTTGACCGCCCTCACGGAGGACGATCTCAGTTCCAACGCCCAGAAGGAACGGCGCAAGCGGATCCTCGACGCCACCCTGACGCTCGCGTCCAAGGGCGGATACGAGGCCGTGCAGATGCGTGCGGTGGCAGAACGCGCCGACGTCGCAGTGGGCACGCTGTACCGGTACTTCCCGTCGAAGGTGCACCTGCTGGTCTCGGCGCTCGGGCGCGAATTCGCCCGCATCGAAGGCAGAGGAAAGATCCCGCCCGGCCACAGCCCGCTCGAACGCATGCATCTGATCCTGGGCCTGATCACCAAGGCCATGCAGCGCGACCCGCTGCTCACCGAGGCGATGACCCGGGCATTCATGTTCGCCGATGCCTCGGCTGCAGCCGAGGTCGACCAGGTGGGCAAGCTGATGGACCGGCTCTTCGCGCGGGCCATGAACGAGGGCGAACCCACCGAGGAAGAACTCGCGATCGCGCGCGTCATCAGCGATGTGTGGTTGTCCAACCTCGTGGCATGGCTGACCCGCCGTTCCTCGGCCACCGACGTCGCGCGCCGACTCGAACTGACCGTCGACCTGCTGCTCGGCGATTCCCCGCGCGAGCTGTACTCCATGCCCGGCGGTGCCGAGTCGCTCGGCGATTCGTGAGCCGACCGGCTCGTTCGTCCCGCAATCCGACGGTGTAACGCGAAACACCTCACGATTGGCTCCACTCGGGGTGGATGCATCGGTTTTTTCGCCTACCTTGGGACAGGTGAGCGCACTAGACCTTCCCATCGAGCTGCGCCGCGCCCTGGCTGCTGTCGCACGAGTGCCCCGGCTTCTGGTCGCGAGCGACTACGACGGCACATTGTCGCCCATCGTGTCCGATCCGGACAATGCTCATCCCCATGCCGAAGCGGTTCGCGCCCTGCGCAACCTCGCGGTTCTCCCTGCGACCTCCGCCGCGGTGATCTCGGGACGCGCACTCAAGGACCTGGCAGCGCTCTCGCGTCTGCCCGTGGAGGTCAAGCTGGTCGGAAGCCACGGCTCCGAGTTCGATGTCGGATTCGTCCACGCCATCGACGACGAATCCAAGAGCCTGCTCCGCGACATCGTCATCGGGCTCGAGGCGATCGCGAACCGCTTTCCCGGCGTCGGGGTGGAGGCGAAGCCCGCAAGCGCCGCTCTGCACGTGCGCAATGCTATGCCCGAGGATGCCGAGCACGCGCTGGCGGCGGTGCGCGGCGATCTCGCGCTGCGCCCCGGCATCCAGGTCACCGAAGGCAAGTCCGTCATCGAGCTGTCGGTCGTCCCGACCGACAAGGGCAGCGCACTCGACATCATCCGTCACCAGGAATCCTGCAGCGCCGCAGTGTTCTTCGGCGACGACGTCACCGACGAGAAAGCGTTCGCGTCCCTGCGCGGACCCGACGTGGGCATCAAGGTCGGCGAAGGCAAGACGATCGCCGAGTTCCGGGTGAATCGATCCGACGACGTGGTGGCCGCGCTGGCCTTCCTCCTCGAGGAACGACGCACCTGGTTGTCGGGCGCCCACGCCGCACCCATCGAACGACTCACCATGCTCGCGAGCCCGCGCTCGAAGGCATTGGTCACGCCCGACGGCACCATCACCTGGTTGTGTCATCCGGAGCCGGACGCAGCCGCGATCTTCGCCCATCTGCTCGGCGGCGACGCCGCCGGTCATTTCACGATCGGCCCGACGCGCGAGGCCCTTCCGCTGAGCCAGCGCTACATCGACTCGACGATGACCGTCGTGACCCGCTGGGCGAGTCTGGCGGTGATCGATTACCTGCCGCACGACGTCGATGCCGGCCGCACCGACCTGACGCGGGTGATCGCCGGCCGCGCAACGGCAGTCGTGACCTTCGCACCGCGACCGGAATTCGGTCAGGGCCAGGTGATCCTCGAGGCCGAGGACGACGGCCTGCGCGTGCACGGCTTCAACGAGCCCTACGTCCTGCGGTCCCCGGGTGTGCGCTGGGACATCACCAGCGACGGCGGCCACCACACCGCTCATGCCGTGGTCGACCCGTCCGAGGGCGATATCACTTTGGAATTGCGTTGCGGTACAGAAGATCTCGACGAACATCCAATCTCCGAAGTGGAACGTCGCGCACAAGCGGAAGCATACTGGTGGCAGTGGGCCGCGGAACTCGACCTCCCCACACTCAAGCCCGATCTCGCCAAGCGGTCGGCGCTGACATTGCGCGGTCTCGTCCACGAACCGACCGGATCGATCCTCGCGGCAGCGACCACGTCGCTGCCGGAGGAGATCGGCGGCGTGCGCAACTGGGACTACCGGTACTGCTGGCTACGCGATGCGGCACTGACGTCGCACGCGCTCGTGGACGTGGGCTCACTCGCCGAGGCCGAGAACTACCTCGATTGGGTTCACGGGGTCCTCGAGACGCTGCCCGGACCCGAGCGCCTGCATCCGCTGTACACACTCGCAGGTGGCGCGTTGCCCCCCGAGGCCGTGCTCGATTCCCTTCCCGGATATGCGGGTTCGCGACCGGTGCGCGTCGGCAACGCAGCCAATCAGCAGGTCCAGCTCGACGTGTTCGGCCCCATCGTGAATCTGATCTCCGCGGTTGCGCATCGGCGCGACGCACGCGGCGCCGACCGCGCGTCCGCGCTCACGGATCGCGACTGGGAGCTGGTCTGCTCGATGGTCACGGCCGTCGAACGTCGCTGGTTCGAACCGGATCACGGCATCTGGGAGATCCGCGACAACCCGCGACACCATGTGTATTCGAAGGTCATGGGCTGGCTCACCGTCGATCGCGCGCTCGCACTCGCGTCCACGTTCTCGCGACCCGCCGGTGAGGAATGGGAATCCCTCCGCGACGAGATCGCGGAGGAAGTTCTCGAGAAGGGCTGGAACGACGACGTCCGTTCCTACACCGCCGCATACGACGGCACCGATCTCGACGCGGCAACCCTGTTCATCGGACTGACAGGATTGATCGACCCCACCGACGAGCGGTTCCGCGAGACGGTCCGGGCCACCGAGGCGGAATTGCGGAGTGGTTCGACGGTGTACCGGTACCGCCACGAGGACGGACTGCCGGGCATCGAGGGCGGCTTCCATCTGTGTGCGGCATGGCTCGTCGAGGCGTATCTGCTCGTCGGGCAGCGCAACGACGCGGAGGCACTGTTCGCTCAGCTCGTCGCTGCCGCCGGCCCGACCGGCCTGCTCAGTGAGGAGTACGACCCGGTCGCCGAGCGGTCGCTGGGCAATCACCCGCAGGCATACAGCCACATCGGGCTGCTGCGCTGCGCTCAGCTGCTGGCCGCGAAACCCGTCTGAGCACTACTCTGCGTACCAGCCGGTGCTTTCGACGGGTCCCGAGGTCTTGCCGAATACGAGCCGGGTGTCGAGGATCTCGAGCTCGGGTATGCCCGAGTGCGCGGGCGACGCCAACAGCAGTTCGCCCGCGCGGCGTCCCTTGTCCTTCTGGGGCTGGCTCACCGTCGTCAAGCCTTCACGCAGCGCCTCGTCGACGCCGTCGAATCCGGTGATCGACAGGTGACCGGGGACGTCGAGGCCCGCTTGGTCGGCCCACGCGAGCGCACCGAGCGCCAACACATCGGTGGTGCACATCAGCGCGGTGATACGCGGGTTGACGCCCATGATCTGTGCGGCGGCAGACTGCCCGTCGCCGGAGGTGTGGGTGAACCGTTCGACCACGGTGAGCGCGGAATCGTCGAGCCCGGCGGCGCGCATGGCGTCGCGGACCCCGAGGATGCGTTCGCGTTGGACGTGGAAGCCGGCGTCCCCGAGCGTAGCGAAATCGACGACACCGTCGTGCCGTTCGCGACCGAGCCGCATGCAGACGATCCCGAAGTCGCGGTGACCGAGCTCGATCAGATGGGTGGCCAGATCACGCATCGGGCTGCGGTCGTCGATTCCGACGACCGGGGCCACCTCGAGACCGCGCGGCTGGTCGCACGCGACGATCGGCAAGTGCCGCTCGAGCACGGCCGCCAGATAGGGATCCTCGGGCGGCACCGAATAGACGACGAACCCGTCGACGGATGAGCGGTGCACGACCTGCGCGGCATCGGCGTCGGAGAGGCCGGGGCCCGCGGGAATGAGCAGCAGGCCTTGCCCGGCGGCTTCACATGCTTCGGACAGACCTGAGAGAAAACTCATCGCGGCGGGATCGCGGAACGAGTAGCTCAGGGCTTCAGTGAGAAGCACCCCGACCGCCCCTGCCTTACGGGTGCGCAGCGACCGAGCCATCGGATCGGGACCGGCGTAGCCGCGGCGTTTCGCGACCTCGAAGACCCGTTCGCGCAGCTCAGTGGATAATTGATCCGGCCGGTTGTACGCGTTCGAGACCGTGGTGCGGGAGATTTTCAGCTCGGCGGCGATCGACGCCAGGGTCGCCTGTCGGCGCGGCTGACGGGACCTGGACATGATCGGACCGTAGTCCTGTGTCGATACTCACGACCAAGCGGGTTGGGCAGAATGCGTGAAATCGTCCGCTAAAGTGGAACGGTAACGGTTTCCAATAGCGTTAGGGTGGCCTCACCGTCGCCGTGTCGCACCCCGACCCAGGAGAGAACAACTGTGCGTATGTCCTCCCGCGCCGCGCTCGCTGCGGCCACCCTGTCGTGCGTCACCGTCCTCGCTGCATGCGGCTCAGAGACGGCAGGCGGCCCGAGTTCGGACGGCGAACTGCGTGTGGTCGCCTCGACGAACGTGTGGGGCTCCATCGCCCAAGCGGTCGCGGGAGACCGGATCGAAGTCGAATCGCTGATCTCACAGCCGAGCGCCGACCCGCACTCCTACGAGGCGAGCCCGCTCGATGCCGCGGCGATCAGCGACGCGTCGCTGGTCGTGTACAACGGCGGTGGATACGACCACTTCGTCGACGACATCCTCGAGTCCATCGGCGGCGAGGTCCCCACCGTCGAAGCATTCGCACTGTTCGAGTCCGGTGAACACAGCGACCTGCACGCCGGCCACGACCACGGGGCGAGCACGGATACCCCCGCGGCCGAAGCACCGGCAGAAGACGAGGCCACACACGACCACGCAGGCGACGACCACGCAGGCGACGGTCACGAGGGCCACGATCACAGCGGCGTCAACGAGCACGTCTGGTACGACCTCGCGACCGCCGACGCCGTCGCACACGCCGTCGCCGAGCAACTCTCCGAGCTCGACCCGGAAGGTGCGCAGGTGTACCGCGACAACGCCGCCGCCTTCCACGAGAGCCTGCACGGCATCTCCGACGTGACGACCCGGATCGCAGACACCCACGCCGACGCACCCATCGCGCAGACCGAGACCATCGGCCACTACCTCGTGCTGTCGGCCGGTCTCGACGACGTGACCCCCACCGACTTCACCAACGCGATCGAGAACGGCACCGACCCCTCGCCCGCGAGCATCGCCGAAACCCGGCAGCTGCTGCTCGACAAGAAGGTCGGAGTCCTTCTCTACAACCCGCAGACCGAGGACAAGGTGAGCCGGGAGATGCGCTCCGCCGCCGAATCTTCGGGCATTCCCGTCGTCGAGGTTTTCGAGACCCTGCCCGAGGGCCTCGACTACATTCAGTGGCAGACCCGGACCGCCGAGTCGCTCGCCACCGGACTCGATTCTGCGTCGTGACCCCCACGCACAGCCCCTGACCACAGCTCGAGAACGCGGACTCCCGGTGACATCTTCCTTTCCCGACCATCCCCACGCGGTCGAACTGAGCGGCGCCCGATTGGCGTTCGGCGAACGCACCCTGTGGGACCACCTCGACCTCGCGGTGCACCCCGGAGAATTCATCGCGGTACTCGGGCCGAACGGTGCCGGAAAGACCTCCCTGCTCAAGGTGCTGCTCGGCCAGCTCCCGCTCAGCTCGGGCACCGCCACCATCGCGGGCACACCGGTCCACACCGGCAGCCCCCACGTCGGATACGTGCCGCAGCAGAAGACCCTCGACGTGGGTGTCCCGCTACGCGGCCGCGACCTCGTCGGACTCGGCGTGGACGGACATCGTTGGGGCACAGGCATACGGCATTTCAAGCGCCGCAAAGCCGCTGTGGATGCCGCGATCGCTCAGGTCGGCGCACAGTCGTACGCGAACGCGCTGGTCGGTGACCTTTCGGGCGGAGAGCAGCAACGACTCCGGGTGGCGCAGGCACTCGTGGGCGATCCGCAGGTCCTGCTGTGCGACGAACCGCTGCTCAGCCTCGACCTCGCCAACCAGCATCTCGTCTCGGCGCTCATCGACCAGCGACGCAAGGACCACGACACCGCCGTCCTGTTCGTCACCCACGAGATCAATCCGATCCTTCCGCTCGTCGACCGGGTGCTGTATCTCGTCGACGGCCAGTTCCGCATCGGCACGCCCGGCGAGGTGATGACCTCCGAGGTGCTCTCCGAGCTGTACCGCACCGAGGTCGAAGTGCTCGAGATGCGCGGTCGGCTCGTCGTGGTCGGCACCGGCGACGCCATCGATGCGCTCGGCAGCGCGGGCGGGCTCCGCCCGGGCGAAGGCGTCCACCATCACCATCACGAGGACCACGCATGAGCAGCAAGTTCACGGACGCCATGGGACGGCTGTTCGACTTCCGGACCACCGCCGACCTGCTGCAGTACGACTTCGTGCAACAGGCGCTGATCTCGGGCGCCATCCTCGGCCTCCTCGCCGGTGTCATCGGTCCGCTGATCATCAGCCGACAGATGGCGTTCTCGGTGCACGGCACCTCCGAGTTGTCTCTCACGGGCGCCGCCGCAGCACTGCTGGTCGGAGTCTCCGTCGGGCTCGGTGCGGTCGTCGGCGCAGTGGTCGCGGCGATCCTGTTCGGATTGCTCGGCACCCGCGCCCGCGAACGGGACTCGGTGATCGGCGTCGTCATGGCCTTCGGACTCGGCCTCGCCGTGTTGTTGCTGTGGGCATACGACGGCCGCACCGGCGCCGCGTTCTCACTCTTGACCGGTCAGATCGTGGCACCCGGCGGGACCGGCATCTCACTGCTCGCAGGCTGCGCGGTCGTGGTGATCGGTGCCCTGGTCCTGATGTACCGTCCGCTGCTGTTCTCGAGTACCGACCCCGAGGTCGCCGCCGCACGTGGCGTGCCGGTGCGGGCACTGTCCATGGTCTTCGCGGTACTCGTCGGCATCACCGCCGCGCTCGGTGTGCAGATCGTCGGTGCGCTCCTCGTCATGGCGCTGCTCATCACACCTGCCGCCGCAGCGGCGCGGGTGACCCGCGGGCCGCTTGCGGCGACGATCCTGTCGGTGATCTTCGCCGAGGTCGCGGCGGTCGGTGGCATCCTGCTCGCGCTCGCACCCGGTGTCCCGGTCTCGAGTTTCATCACCACGATCGCCTTCGTCATCTACCTCGTGTGCCGGACGATCGGGTCGGTGCAACGTCGCCGGGGCGCGGGACGGGTTCTGGCACCGTCCTCCTGACGTCCACTCGGTGCGGGACAATCAGCGGATGCGCTCCCGTACGAAAGTTCTCGACGCGACGCTCGCGCTCATCACGAGCGACGGGTTCGACGCCGTCACCATCGCGGGCGTTGCGAAGGCGGCCGGCGTCTCCCGACAGACGGTGTACTCGATATTCGGGAGCCGGGAAGATCTGGTGTCGCAAGCGGTCGCGAGCGCGGCGCTGGGAGGACTCGACGATATCCGCACCCGGTTGTCCGGAACGGACACGCCGTGCGAGTACGTCGTCGAACTGCTCGTCGCCGGCCGGGGGGCGGTGCGTGACAATCCGGTACTCGCCGCATTGCACCGTTCGGGACGCGAGCATCCCTTCTTCGACACGGGCATGGTGAGCCGGGCGAAACCGGTCGTCCATCACCTGCTTGCACCATTGACCGACAAGTACCCGCAGATCGCTCCCCGGATCGACGACATCGCCGACATCGCGCTCTTCCTCGGGTTGTCGGTGGTTCTGTTCGACGATCCGGAGATGCACTCGGACGACGAGTTGCGGCGATTTCTCACCAGATGGCTCGGCCCCGCGATGCCCAAACCTTGACACTCAGAACCCTTGTGTCTAGTTTTGCACGCGGCCCGGAGACATCTGCCGGGGTCGAGCGGACTCTTGGGGGGTCGAAATCTTGTCGAGCATCACCAGGCGCACATTTCTCGCAGGGGCAGCCACCGTCGGCGCCGCACTGGCGGGAGCATCGGCCGCACACGCGTCCACCGGCATCGCTGCCCGAACGAACAAGGTTCCGCTGACACGCGAGGAACACCGCGTCGTCGTCATCGGTTCCGGCTTCGGCGGCGGCGTGAGCGCACTACGCCTCGCCGAAGCCGGGGTACCCGTCACCATCCTCGAGCGTGGAAAACGCTGGCCTACCGGGCCGAATTCGACAACCTTCCCGCGAGTCGACGCACCCGACGGTCGCATGCTGTGGTTCCGCTCCGCACCCGAACTCTTCGGCAGGCCCGTCATGGTCGAGCCGCACACCGGGCTGGTCGAGGCGGTCGTCGGACAGAACATGACCGCCCTGTGTGCCGCGGGCGTCGGCGGTGGATCACTGGTCTACCAGGGAATGTCTTTGCAGCCCAGCGAAGAGGTGTTCAACACCCACTTCCCGACCGAGCTCGACTGGGCCACCATGAATCGCATCCACTACCCGCGGGTCGCTCGGATGCTGCAGCTTGCGACGGCCCCCGACGAACTCGTCTCCCACCCCAACTACGCCGCCGCGCGCATCTTCGCCGACCGCGTGAAGCAGGCCGGCCTGCCGCTCGAGAAGATTCCCATGCCGATCGACTGGGACTACGCCCTCGCCGAGCTGCGCGGTGAGATGGCCCCCTCGTACACCGACGGCTCCGGTGCTCTCGGTGTCAACAACGGCGGCAAGCATTCCGTCGATGTCACCTACATCGCTGCTGCCGAGGCCACGGGTCTGGTGACCGTGCAGACCCAGCACGAGGTCAGGGACATCGAACGTGCCTCCGACGGCCGGTGGACCGTGCACGTCGACCGGATCGACACCTCGGGGAATCTCCTCGAGAACAAGATCCTCACCACCGACACACTCATCCTGGCCGCCGGCAGCGTCAACACGACCCGCCTGCTGGTCCGGGCGTCACAGAAGGGTCAGATCTCGGATCTCCCCGACGATCTCGGACGCAACTGGGGCAGCAATGCAGATCGCATCTATCTCTGGACCGACATGCGCGAGGACTTCGGTGCCATGCAGGGCGGCCCGGTCGTCTACGGCAGCAAGAACTGGGACGATCCGAACGCCGCCTTCACCGTGATCCAAGCGTCGATTCCGGCGATGGGCGTCAACTCTCGTAGCACCGTGCTCGTGGGCTACGGCATCAGCGACAGCCGAGGTTCGTTCGTCTACGACTCCGCGAGAGACGACGCGATCCTGCACTGGCCGAAGGACGGCGACGTTGCGATTCAAAACGGCCACATCGATCCCACGGTGCGCAGGATCGTGGGCAGCACAGGCATCGCCACCGACACCAATGCCATCATGCCGTCCACGTGGCACCCCCTCGGCGGGGCGAGCATGGGCGGAGTCTGCGACCTCGACGGACGAGTACACGGCCAGCGCGGCCTGTACGTACTCGATGGCGCCCTGCTTCCGGGCCACGCCGGTGCGTGCAACCCGTCGATGACCATCGCCGCCGTCGCCGAACGCGCACTCGACAACATCGTCGCGAAGGACGTCGGCGTCGTGATCTGATCCTGGGGCACCACACACAACGTTCGTCCCGCCCCCGCCGGTAGCTTTCCGGGAGCCAACGGCATCCGGCCGTACGCGTCCTACTCGTTCGCCCCAACTCCGTTCGCACCGACGACCGCGGCCATGGTGGCAACCGCCGGACACAGCCGTTCCAGGGCCCATATCCACCGAGAATGTGGCGTCGGGTACTCGGACGTGGAACCGATCCTGTCCCAAGTCCACCACGCCGCGCGCCAGGCACTGAACGCCAGTTCCGCGTGAAGCCGCGCCTCGCCCTCGTCGAAGTCGGGGGCGAGGCCACGAAGGGCAGCGGTGGCTGAGCGGATCAGCTCGCCGTCCTCGCTCGAGACATGAGCTCGGAGTTCCGGCTCTGCTTCCAGGAGCGCTCCGATACGGCGGTGCTCATGATGGTCGATGGGGTCGTCACGGATGAGTCGGCCGAGGTATTTCACCAAGTGCTCTACTGCTTGCTCGGGGGCCAGGACGCAGCCGGTTCCTGCGTCCTGGTTCGCCGTGAGAGTGCGCAGTGCGGCTCCGAGTTCGATCTGCCCCGGCAGGATCGCGGCTTCCTTCGAAGGGAAATAGCGGAAGAAGGTTCGAGAAGAGATACCGGCCGTCTCCGCGATCCGCGCCACCGTTGTCGCCTCCAGTCCGTCTCTCTCCACGCAGTCGACGGCAACTTGATGAATCAGCGCTGTGGTCTCGCGGCGACGGCGCTCGCGCAACCCCCGGACGGGTACGGATTCGGACATGCATCCATCCTGCCGCATCCAACCGACGCCACGATCGGCATGGGAGGCGAGGCGGTAGCGCGCCCGCCTGCGGCCATGTGGGCGGGTGGTCGGTGCGACAGATCATCCAATCTGTCCACATGCGACAAGTTGGCACAATGTGACACAATCGCTTGTCGTCTTTCTCCGAGCACACCCGCCCAGAAATCAGGTATCCCTTTGACCTCGACGGCCTCACCCGCCGCTACCCGGCCCGAACTTGCCCCCGGGGCAGCAGGCACCATCGCCGTTCTGGCCGCCTCAGCGTTCGTGATGATCCTCAACGAAACGGTCTTGGCGGTGGCACTGCCGCAACTCATGATCGATTTCAGCGTGGACGCCACAGCAATCCAATGGCTCTCCACCGGCTTCATGCTGACCATGGCCGTAGTCATTCCGGCCACCGGCTTCCTCCTGCAACGCTTTTCCGTTCGCGACCTTTTTATGACCGCGCTCGCGTTGTTCCTCGTCGGCTCCCTTTTGGCAGGGGCGGCTCAGAACTTCCCGACGATGCTCGTCGCCCGCGCGATCCAGGCCGGCGGCACTGCGATCATCATGCCTTTGCTCATGACCACCACCCTCAGAACAGTCCCACCCGCCCGACGCGGCGCCGTCATGGGCATGAACACCATCGGCATCGCCTGCGCACCGGCCATCGGCCCTGCGCTTTCAGGCGCCATCCTCGCCTGGCTCGGCTGGCGATGGATCTTCTGGATGATGATCGCGATCGCGACCGTGACGCTGGTGGTAGGCGCCGCCCTCCTCACCAAGGGCGGCGAATCCCGCCGCGCCCCTTTCGATCTCACATCAGTTGCGTTGTCCGCGTTCGGTTTCGGCGGAATCGTGTACGTGATCTCATGCGCGGAAGCAGCTCTGACCGGAACCTGGGCACCCGCCGTGATCGCCCTTGCCGTGGGTGTCCTCGGACTCGCGCTGTTCGTATCCCGCCAGCGCGCACTACAAAAGCATGATGCCGCGCTGCTGGATCTCCGCCCGCTGTCGGTACCAACGTTCCGGCTCTCCCTCATCACGGTCGCAATCAGCTTCGGTCTACTCCTCGGCTCCGTGGTTCTCCTGTCCATGGTGCTGCAGCAGGGACTGGGAATGAGCCCACTGGCGGTGGGCCTGCTGCTCTTGCCGTCCGGCCTGATACAGGCAGTGCTTGCACCGTTCGTCGGGCGCGCCTTCGATCGTGTGGGCCCGCGACCGCTCGTGATCCCCGCGACAGTCGTCCTTGCCGTCTCGATGTTCGCTCTGGCATTCATCTCCGCCGACACGCCCATCTGGTACGTGATGCTCTTCAGCACGACGTACGGAGCCGGCATGGCATTCGTACTGACGGCGCTGCTGACCACCTCGCTCTCATCGCTTCCGCACAGCCTCTACGGCCACGGGGCGGCGATCATGAATACCTTCCAACAGTTGGCCGGGGCCGCCGGTACAGCACTGCTGGTAGCGGCGATGACCTTCGGCGGTTCGAAGGCATCCGAGGTGGGACCGGCCGCGGAGATGACAGGGGCCCGATGGTCGTTCGCGATCTCGGGAGTGCTCTGCCTGATCGCCATTCTCACCGCGACGATGATCCGCCCGACAGAAACCGAACGGCTCGTGTCCGTCGCTTCCGGCGGCGATTCCCCCGACGCCTCGGCAGCCTAGAATTGGGCACGTGACCCGCATCGACCTGAACAGCGACCTGGGCGAAAGCTACGGGCAGTGGCGCCTCGGCGACGACGAGACCATGCTCTCACTCGTGACGAGCGCCAACATCGCGTGCGGGTTCCACGCGGGCGATCCGTCGACGCTGCTCGAAACCTGCAGGGGCGCTGCAGATCATTCCGTGCGCATCGGTGCACAGGTGGGGTATCACGATCTGACGGGATTCGGTCGACGATTCATCGACGTCGAGCCCGCCGAACTCACCGCCGAGGTCATCTATCAGATCGGCGCCCTCGACGGTCTCGCTCGTGCGGCAGGTTCGGCGGTCAGTTACGTCAAACCGCACGGCGCCCTGTACAACGCGATCGTGCACCACCGCGAGCAGGCCCGCGCCGTGGTGGAGGCGATCCGCTCGTACAACGCCTCCCTGCCTGTTCTCGGCCTTCCCGGATCGGTGTTCCTCGAGGAGGCCGAGCGCGCGGGACTGGTCGTGGTGACCGAGGCGTTCGCCGACCGCGCATACACACCCGAGGGCACCCTGGTGTCACGACGCGAACCAGGTGCCGTGTTGCACCACCCGGACGTCGTGGCCCAGCGTGTGTTGCGCATGGTCACCGAGGGTGTGGTCACGGCAATCGACGGCACCGACGTACGGGTGGACGCGAAATCCGTATGCATCCACGGCGACTCTCCCGACGCCACCGCCATGGCCGTGGCCGTCCGGACGCTGCTGGACGCCGAAAACATCGACATCCGCGCATTCGTCTAGGTTTCGCGCGTGAGACTCCTACCCAACGGCGACTCCGCGATACTCGCGGAGTTCGATTCTCTCGACGACGTGCTCGCGCATTTCCGGGCACTCGATGCGGTGCGCATGTACGGTGTCGTCGACCTGATTCCCGCCGCCCGCACACTCCTGGTCTGCTTCGACGCCGAGACGGCCCACGCCGACGACGTACGCCGCTGGCTCGTCGAGACACCGCCGATGCGTGCGGACCCCGCCGCGGGTACGGAAGTGGTGATCGAAGTCCGGTACGACGGCCCCGATCTCGAGGAGGTCGGGGAACTGTCCGGACTGGGTGTCAGCGGAGTGATCGCGGCACACACCGGCCAGTTCTGGACGGTGGCGTTCGGCGGGTTCGCCCCCGGCTTCGCGTATCTCACGGGCGGCGACAGCCGCTTGCACGTGCCGCGACGCGACTCCCCGCGCACCTCGGTGCCCGGGGGTGCGGTCGGGTTGGCCGGCGAGTTCTCCGGCATCTATCCGAGAAGTTCCCCCGGTGGCTGGCAGCTGATCGGCACCACGGAACAGGTGCTGTGGCAACCGGACCGGACCCCACCTGCACTGTTGCGGCCCGGCGCCACGGTGCGATTCGAACCCCTCTGAGGCGCCGATCCGCCTCGTCAGATTCCCAGTACGGCCTTCGCTATCAGGAAGTACACCACCAGGCCCGTCGCGTCGACGAACGTGGTGATGAACGGATTGGAGAAGACCGCGGGATCTGCACGAATCGCCTTGGCCGCCAACGGCATGACCCCACCGACGGTGGCCGCGAGCGTGCACACGGTGAGCAGCGTCAATCCGATCACCGCTCCCACCGACATGTCGTAGACGAGAGTCGCGAGCACGAACGCCACTGTTCCGAGCAGTACCCCGAGTGAGAGCCCCACCCGGCTCTCACGGGCGACGACACGACCGATGTCGCGGGGACTCACGTCGTCGAGGGCCAAAGCACGCGTAACGGTGGTCGCCGCCTGGTTCCCGGTGTTGCCGCCGGTGCCGATCAACAACGGCACGAACAACGCCAACGTCACGGCCTGCTCCAGGGTCGACTCGAACACCTCGAGCACCTGCACGGTCAGCGTCGCGCCCACTGCCAGCACCAACAGCCACACGACCCGTGAGCGCACCAGTTGCCCCACGGGAGTAGCAAGATACGGCTGTCTCAGCGGCTCGGTGCCACCGATGCGGGCCTGGTCCTCGCTCTCGGCCGATTCCAGGATGCGCAACGCGTCGTCGACGGTGAGGATCCCTACCAGCCGTGTCTCGCTGTCCACGACGATCAGCGCCAGCAATTTCAGCTCGGCACAGCGACGGGCCGCTTCCTCCGCTTCGTCGGTGGCCCGCGCGAAGTACGGCTCGTTCATGATGTCACCGATGACGCTGTCCGCCGGCGCGCCCATCAACTCTCGCAACCCCACCACGCCCACGAGGATCCGGTTCCTGTCGACGACCGGCAGTGTGTAGACCGTCTCCGCATCGTGGAGGCGGCTTCGGACGATCGCGAGCGCTCGGTCGATCGGCATGTCGAGGCGCAACGAAACGAACTCCGGGCTCATACGCCGCCCCAGCGCGCCCTGCGGGTAGCCGAGGATCGCTGCCGTCATCTCACGTTCGTCGTACGGAAGACCGCGCACGAGCTTCGCGGCAACGGTGGCAGGCAACTCGTCGAGCAGCTCGACTCGATCGTCGGGCTCGAGATCGGCGAAGATCGAGGCGACCTGATCGTCCTGCAGACCCCCGACGAGAGCGCTCTGCAGACTCGGATCCAGCTGCTCGAACACCTCCATCGCCTCGTCCTTGGGAAGCAACCGGTAGAGCACTGCGCGGTCGGTCTTGTTCAGCCTCTCGAGCACGTCGACGAGCAGTTCCACGCTCAGGTCGGCAACCGCAGCGTGCGCCGCGGCCAGATCGCCGTCGCCCAATGCACGCTCGACCATCCGGGTCGACTCGACACGGGTCGCCTCGACACGGGTGATCTGATCGTCTCGGCTCATCACGTCTCCCTCGAACTGCGGCACTCCAACCTAACGTGCTCCGGGTGCGCCCACCGAACTGTGCTCGCGCCCGACCGCGGTGTGCGAGACGATGGGTCCATGGCATGGCTCGAGGTCGTCATCGGTGGCATCTTCACGACCGTGCAGGATCACGGGCGCATCGGACACGGGACCGACGGCGTGACCGGATCCGGTGCTGCCGACCGCACGGCGCACGACGCCGCAAACAGGCTCGTCGGCAATCACCCGGATGCCGCCACACTCGAAATGACCGGCGGGCTCTCCGTCCGCAGTGTCGGCGACACGATCATCGCGATCACCGGGGCCCGGGTCGACGTGACGGTCAACGGCCGCACGGTGGGCGACTACGCGAGAGTGCTGCTCCGCGATCAGGACGTCGTCTCGGTCGGTATTCCGGCCGAGGGATTGCGGTCGTATCTGGCGGTCCGCGGCGGCATCGACGTTCCGGAGGTGCTGGGAAGCCGCTCGACCGACACGTTGTCGGGTACCGGCCCCGCGCCTGTGCGCGCCGGCGATCGATTGCTGGTGGGTGCGCTCTCGGAGACACTCCCGAGTGAGGAGCAGATTCCGCCGCCCGCCCCGGTCGGCGATCCCGTCGAACTCCGTGTGCGGATCGGTCCCCGCGACGACTGGTTCACTCCCGCCTCGGTCCGGGCACTCCTGCACGAACCGTGGACGGTGACACCGCAACTCGATCGGGTGGGGATCAGGTTCCGCGGCCCCGGCCCCCTGCACCGCTCACGCCACGACGAACTTCCCAGCGAGGGCATGGTTGCGGGTTCGATTCAGGTGCCGCCGGAGGGGCACCCGGTGTTGTTCCTCGCGGATCATCCCGTCACCGGCGGATATCCGGTGATCGCCGTAGTGAGAACAGCGGACCTTCCCACGGCGGCGCAGCTCCGGCCGGGTCGGCGTGTGCGGTTCGTCCGACTGATCTGAGCGTCGACTTCGTTGTCACGCACAGTGATCCGGCCGAAGTCGCCGGCGCTCGTGCGTACCTCCACGATTCCGGACATCACGTGGCCGCGAGGCGCGAGCAACGCGGCGATCAGGTACTCCAGCCATTCGGTGTAGCGATAGAAGACCTGGTCGCCGTCCCACTCGAGGGCGCTGCCGTCACCGGTCGGGACCCACTGACACCACGACAATGGCCGCCCGCGGGTGGGCAGACCGTCGCGGCCCGCGTTGTGAGGACCGCTCGCAGATCCCGCGAACCGGGTGAGGAAATCGATCTCCTGCCGGTTCAACGGCGGTGTGATCTCGAATCGCCCGTCGAACGCCGTTGTGTATGCCACTCGTTGCCCCCGCTTCCGTCCGGTCCTACCGATACAGACGCAGCGGGGGCCCGATCGGTTCCCGTGCGAGCGCCGAAAATTCAGGAACGACGACGGCGCGCGATGTCGGCGAGCACGACGCCTGCCGCCACCGACGCGTTGAGTGATTCCACGTCGCCGGCCATCTGGATGGACAGGATCGAGTCGCAGGTCTCGCGGACGAGCCGCGAGAGTCCCTTGCCCTCGGATCCGACCACGACGACCACGGGATCGGTGCCGTCGAAATCGTCGAGATCGGTGTCGCCGCCTGCATCGAGCCCGACGACGCGAACACCCTGGGACTGCCAGTCCTTGAGCGTGCGGGTCAGGTTGGTTGCCCGCGCGACCGGGAGCCGCGCGGCAGCACCCGCGCTGGTACGCCATGCGACGGCGGTGACCGATGCGCTGCGACGCTGCGGAATCACGACGCCGTGACCACCGAACGCGGCCACCGAACGAATGATCGCGCCGAGGTTACGCGGATCGGAGATGTTGTCGAGCGCCACCAGCAAGGGCCTCTCGTGCCTCTCCTTGGCGCGCACGATCAGGTCGTCGGGATGCATGTACCGGTACGGCGGCACCTGAAGACCGATGCCCTGATGCATGCCGTTGGCGCTGAGCCGGTCGAGTTCTGCGCGCGGTACTTCGAGGATCGAGATACCGATGTCGGCGGCCCGCTGCACGGATTCCTTGAGCCGATCGTCGGCTTCCGCGCCGACCGCGACGTAGAGCGCGGTCGCGGGTACTTCTGCCCGCAGACACTCGACAACGGGGTTGCGGCCGAGAACCATTTCGGGCCCGTCCTCGGGCTTGCGTCCACCCGGGCGACGACCGCGGGTGTCGGCGGTTTTCGCCGCTGCACGGGCGCGCCGTGCAGCGGGATGGTACGAACGTTCCTCGGCTTTCGGGGTCGCTCCGCGGGCTTCGAGTCCGCGACGGCGCTGACCGCCCGAGCCGACGACCTGACCTTTCTTCGTTCCGCCCTTGCGGATTGCTCCGCGACGCTGGGAATTGCCTGCCATCACTGCCCTGCTTTCAGGGACCACTCGGGTCCGTTCGGCGTATCCGTTACTTCGATCCCCGCCGCTGTCAGCCGGTCACGTACTTCGTCGGCGACCGCCCAGTTCTTCTCGGCGCGGGCGCTCTGTCGACGATCGAGTTCTGCTCCCACCAGCACATCGAGGGCGGCGAGCGCACCCGACTCGTCGCCGGAGCTCTCCTGCCAGTGTGCATCGAGTGGGTCGACGCCGAGGACGGAAAGCATCGCACGGACCTGGGAAGCGATGCGCACCGCTTCGGCCAGGTCTCCGTTGTCGAGTGCCTTGTTGCCCTCGCTGCGCCTGCCGTGGATCTCGGCGAGCGCCTTGGGCACCCCGAGATCGTCGTCGAGTGCTTCGGCGAACGCGTCGGTCCACGTTCCGACGGGAACGTCACCGGCCCGATCGCGTGTCTTGAGCACGAACGACTCGAGTCCGCGGTAGGCCGCGGCGGCCTCGGCCAGCGCCGTGTCGGAGTATTCGAGCATCGACCTGTAGTGGGCGCTGCCCAGGTAGTAACGCAGCTCCTGGGCCCGCACCTGGGTGAGGACGTTGGGGATGGACAGCACGTTACCGAGCGACTTGGACATCTTCTCGCCGCCCATGGTCACCCAGCCGTTATGCAGCCAGTAGCGAGCGAAGCCGTCGCCCGCGGCGCGGGCCTGCGCGATCTCGTTCTCGTGGTGCGGGAACACCAGATCCATACCGCCGCAGTGGATGTCGAAAGTAGAGCCGAGGTAGAACTCGGCCATCGCGGAACATTCGAGATGCCAGCCCGGGCGGCCGCGCCCCCACGGAGTCGGCCACGACGGTTCGCCCGGCTTCTCCGCCTTCCACAGCGTGAAGTCGCGGGGGTCGCGCTTGCCCTGTCCGGCGCTCTCACCCTGGTGGACGTCGTCGAGTTTGTGACCCGACAACGCGCCGTACTCGGGGAAGCTCATCACGTCGAAGTAGACGTTGCCGTCGGATGCGTACGCATGACCCGCGTCGATGAGACGCTGCATGAGGTCGACCATCTGGGTGATGTGTCCGGTCGCGCGCGGCTCCACGGAGGGCGGCAACACACCGAGCGCGTCGTAGGCGCGAGTGAAGGCGCGCTCGTACGTCGTCTTCCACTCCCACCAGGGACGGCCTGCGTCGCCGGCCTTGCGGAGAATCTTGTCGTCGATGTCTGTGACGTTTCTCACAAACGCGACATCGAGGCCTTTCCCTGCAAGCCACCGTCGCAGCACGTCGAATGCGACGCCGCTGCGCACGTGGCCGATGTGCGGCTCACCCTGAACAGTGGCGCCACACAGGTACACCGAGGCATGTCCGGGCACCAGCGGTTCGAAATCCCGCACGGCTCGTGTTTCGGTGTCGAAAAGGCGCAAAGTCACGACAGACCATCCTACCGTTGATCGATGTCAGGTAATACGAGTGCGGTAGCGATAGCCGCCACACCTTCTCCGCGGCCGGTCAGCCCGAGGCCGTCGGTGGTCGTGGCGGACACCGACACGGGCGCGCCGAGCAGATCGGACAGCACGCGCACCGCCTCGTCGCGACGCGGACCGATCTTCGGACGGTTTCCGATCACCTGCACCGCTGCGTTGCCGACGGCCCAGCCCTGCTCGGCCAGCAACCGCCGCACCTCGACGAGCATCGAGGCTCCCGAGGCGCCCGCCATCTCGGGCCGATCCGTCCCGAACACCGACCCCAGGTCGCCCAGACCGGCGGCCGACAGCAGCGCATCACACAACGCGTGCGCGGCGACATCGCCGTCGGAGTGTCCCGAACAGCCGTCCGCATCGTCGAACAGCAGACCGGCAATCCAGCACGGGCGCCCCGGCTCCACCGGGTGCACGTCTGTTCCTATTCCGACACGCACGTGTGTTCAGTTCCCCTCTTCGGTCCGGGCGGCGGCCTCGAGCAGCGCTCGTGCCAGCACCAGATCCAACGGTGTGGTGATCTTGAAGGCGAGTGGGTCGCCCGCCACGGTCTGCACGGACTCGCCGAGCCTTTCGACGAGACCGGCGTCGTCGGTCGCGTCGCCCGTATCGCGATTGGCCCGGTCCAGCAGGTCCGCATCGAACCCCTGCGGCGTCTGCACCGCCCGCAGCGTCGCGCGTTCCGGGGTGCCGGTGACGGCACCGCCCGAGTCGACGCTCTTGATGGTGTCGGCGACCGGCAGGACTGGGATCACCGCGCGTCGTCCTGCGCGCAGTTCGTCGACCACCCTGGTGAACAATGCCGGTGGAGTCAGCGCCCGCGCGGCGTCGTGCACGAGCACGAACTGCGCGTCGGGTGCGGCCTTCAGGCCGGCTCGTACGGAGTCGGCGCGTTCCGCACCGCCCGCAGTGATCACGACCCGATCGGCGTACTCCTCGAGTACGAGCTCCGCCGGAGGTGTGGCAGCGAGCTCGGGGGGCGCCACCACCACGACGCGGTCGACCGCGCCGGAGCCGAGCATCGATTCGACGGCCCGGTCGAGCATCGTGCGCCCGCCGAGTTCGACGAATGCCTTGGGGAGTGCTTCCCCCAGACGGACGCCGCGGCCGGCCGCCGGAATGATTCCGACGACCGGCCCGCGGCGATCGTGTACTTGCTGTATTCGATTCACTTCTCTTGATTCGAGCGTCGCGTCGCCGATCAGGATGCGGCGGCGAGAACCTCGTCGAGCATGCTGTCTGCCCTCACCTGGTCAGTTCCCTCGGCGAGCGCGAGCTCACCCACGAGAATCTGCCGAGCCTTCGCCAGCATTCGCTTCTCACCAGCAGAAAGGCCACGGTCCTGTTCCCGGCGCCACAGGTCGCGTACTACTTCGGCAACCTTGTTCACATCTCCGGAGGCCAACTTCTCGATATTGGCCTTGTATCGCCGTGACCAGTTGGTCGGTTCTTCTGTATGCGGTGCGCGCAGCACCTGGAAAACCTTGTCGAGGCCTTCTTGCCCCACTACGTCGCGAACTCCGACGTATTCTGCATTCTCAGCAGGTACCCGCACTGTGAGGTCGCCCTGCGCGACTTTCAGAACCAGATATTCCTTCTGCTCCCCCTTGATGGTGCGTGTTTCGATTGCTTCGATCAGCGCCGCACCGTGATGGGGGTATACGACGGTGTCTCCGACCTTGAAAATCATGTGTCCCGTGCCCCTTTCGATTCTTCGAGTTTAACACGTGACCACATCGCGCTCTCATCAACTGCGCAGGTCAGGGGCATCGACACGCGAGCGCAGGGCTTGACAGGCAACCGGTTACGTGCATTCGGTGATGTGCGACACACCAGCTCTGACGCGGCGTTATGGCCCGTTGTCGTGCACAAAATGGCAATATCGATGACCCGACGCGCACTCCTCGCGGGGCAACTACTACTCTGCCTAGTGGATTGCGAGGCCAACCCCGAGTGGAGGAAAAGTGACTGCTCTCAACACGCCGACTCGTCGAGTCGCAACCGCTGTCGCACTGGCCGCGGGGGCGACGCTGGCGCTGTCCGCGTGCAGCGCTGGTCAGATCACCCAGACCTCCGAGCAGGTGGCTGCGATCAACGGCACCAACACGGACGCCGGCTCCCTTGCGTTGCGCAATGTGCACATCATCTACCCGGATTCCGAGGAGTACAGCATCGAGCCGGGCGGCACCGCTCTGCTGGGCTTCACCATCGCGAATCTCGACGGCTACCGCGACGACGTGCTCACCGGCATCGAGACCGACTACGCAGGTTCGGTGACCGGCGCAGACAACATCGAGATCCCGGCACAGGGCTCCGTCATCGCAGGCGTCTCCCCGGAGACCGCAAAGCTCGTCGAGTCCGTCGACGAATCACCGCAGCCCACCTCGCCCGAGGACACCCCCATCGTGCCCGCCGGCGTCGAGACCGTCGAACTGGTCGACCTGAAGGAGGGTGTCCGGCCCGGCCTGACGATCCCCCTCACCTTCTCCTTCGAGGAAGCCGGCGACGTGACCCTGTCCGTCCCGGTCGACGCAGGGCCCCTGCTCGAGCGCAACGAATCGGAGATGTCCCCGATCATCGGCGACACCCACTGAGCCGACACGGCTCCCACGCACCACACCGGATGGCCCGGACGAGAACATCCTCGTCCGGGCCATCCGCGTTCTGTCACCGCCTTCGCATATCCTCCGGCCGTGGCCAGAACCAAAACGATCTATCGCTGCTCCGACTGTTCGCACACCGTCGCCAAGTGGGTCGGACGCTGTCCGGAATGCGGAACGTGGGGATCGCTGGACGAAGCGCCGGTGCAGCCCGCAGCCGTCGCCTCGCGTCCGGGTACCTCGCTCGCTCGCGCGGGCGCCGCGGCAGTACTGCCCACCACCCCGGCCACTCCCCTGACCCGGATCGACAGCAAGGAAACCGCGGCCAAGTCCACCGGCATCTCCGAACTCGACCGAGTCCTCGGCGGCGGGATCGTGCCCGGATCCGTCGTCCTGCTCGCAGGTGAGCCGGGTGTCGGCAAGTCGACGCTGCTCCTCGAAGTCGTGCACCGCTGGGCTCAGCGCGGCGCCGACGACCGGTCGCTGTATGTGACGGGCGAGGAATCCGCCGGCCAGGTCAGGCTCCGCGCCGACCGCACCGGGTCCGTACACGAACGGGTGTATCTGGCCGCCGAATCCGATCTGGCAACGATCTTCGGCCACGTCGAGCAGGTCAAACCGACGCTGCTCGTCGTCGACTCGGTGCAGACGATGCTCGCCGCCGACGTGGACGGCGTGTCGGGCGGTGTCACCCAGGTCAAGGCCGTCACCAGCGCCCTGACCTCACTCGCGAAGGCGAGCGGCATCCCGGTGCTGCTGATCGGTCACGTCACCAAGGACGGCGCGGTCGCGGGTCCACGCTCGCTCGAGCATCTCGTCGACGTCGTGCTGCACTTCGAAGGAGACAAGCATTCGACGCTGCGAATGGTGCGCGGCATCAAGAACCGGTTCGGAGCGGCCGAAGAGGTGGGCTGCTTCGAACTCACCGAAGGCGGCATCGTCGAGGTATCCGACCCGTCGGGATTGTTCCTCCAGCATCGGAACGAAGAAGTCTCGGGCACCGCGGTGACCGTCACCATGGACGGCAAACGCCCACTGCTCGGAGAGGTGCAGGCACTCGTGGTCCACACCCAGAATCCGTCACCCCGGCGCGCGGTGAGCGGCCTGGACTCGGCGCGCGTCGCAATGGTCCTCGCCGTGCTCGAACGGCGCTGCAACATCCGCAATCTCGGGAAGTGCGACGTATACGCGTCGACTGTCGGCGGCATGCGGATCACCGACCCGTCCGCCGACCTCGCGTTGGCGCTCGCCATCGTGTCCGCGGTGCGAGATCAGCCGGTCCCGCCCGGCACCGTCCTCCTCGGAGAGGTCGGACTGGCGGGCGAGGTCCGACGCGTGGCCGGGGCCGGTCGACGACTCACGGAAGCCCACCGTCTCGGGTTCACCCGCGGTGTGGTCCCCCGCAACACCGACGGCGCCCCCACCGACATGAAGGTCCACGAGGTGACGAATCTCGGACAGGCCCTCATGACCATCGGCTGACCGAGGTGCCGTGCCTGCCCTCCCCGGACGCGAACCGCGCGGCACCGTCGACACCTTCCCGTTCGACGATCGGCACACCGTGGGCGCCCTCGGCGCGCAAGGCGTCGTCGAGCGGCAGGTCGAACGACCGGTACGCCGATGCCCGGTCCACAGACATGCATTCCTGCGGGAATGCAGCCAGTTGCTGCGCGATCTCCCGCGCTGCAGCAAGTGACGTCCCCGCCTCGACGACGCGGTTGACAAGGCCGGACGACAGGGCTTCGGCTGCCTCCACCGCACGGCCCGTGAGGATCATGTCGAGGGCTCTCCCCTGGCCGATGATCCGCGGCAGCCGCACCGTGCCGCCGTCGATGAGCGGCACACCCCAGCGTCGGCAGAACACCCCGAAGACCGCGTCGGCTTCGCACACCCGCAGGTCTGCGAGGAGCGCGAGTTCGAGCCCCCCGGCGACCGCGTAGCCGCTCACCGCCGCAATGAGCGGTTTTGTCAGCGCTATCCGGGAGGGTCCCATCGGACCGGTTCCGCCGCCCTGCGGGTCCAGTTCGTGCCGCCGCTGCGGATCGCCGACCGCGGTGAGGTCGGCACCGGCGCAGAAATGACCACCGGCGCCCCAGAGCACCGCGACACGTTGCTCGTCGTCGGCGTCGAACTGTTCGAAGGCCTCGCGAAGTTGCACGGCCATCGGCCCGTCCACGGCGTTCCTGCGGTCGGGACGGTTGAGCACGATCGTGGTGACGGCGCCGTCGCGTTCGACGACGACGTCGGGGGCACCGGCGTCGGAGACGGGCATGTGTCGTTTCTAGCACCGCCGCCGCGCCTGTTCTGTCGCATCGGTCATTCTGTCGGACCCGCATGCGAACATATGTTCGTGTCCGCTCGAGCAACGATCCTCCACGCCGACCTCGACGCGTTCTACGCGTCGGTCGAGCAGCGCGACGATCCGTGGCTGCGAGGCAAACCCGTGGTGGTCGGCGGCGGAGTCGTCCTGGCCGCGAGCTACGAGGCGAAGGCCTACGGAATCACGACACCCATGCCGGGCCGTGGAGCGCGCGCCCTGTGCCCGCACGTGATCTCGGTACCGCCGCGCATGGACGCCTATTCGCGCGCCTCGAAAGAGGTGTTCGCGATCTTCGATCGGGTCACGCCACTCGTCGAAGGGATCTCCATCGACGAGGCCTTCCTCGACGTGTCGGGTCTGCGGCGCATCTCGGGCGAGCCGGATGAGATCGCAGCGCGACTGCGCGCCACGGTCATGGCCGAAGTCGGCCTGCCGATCACCGTCGGTGTCGCCCGGACCAAGTTCCTGGCGAAGGTCGCGAGCGGTGTCGCGAAACCCGACGGGCTGCTCGTCGTCCCACCCGACCGCGAGCTCGAGTTCCTCCACCCACTGCCCGTCGAACGCCTCTGGGGCGTCGGCAAGGTCACCGCAGCCACCCTGCACTCGCACGGCCTGCGGCTGGTGGCCGACATCGCGAACGAATCCGAATCCGACCTCACCGCGCTACTGGGCCCGGCGACGGGACGACACCTGCACGCGCTCGCAACCGGACACGACCCCCGGCCGGTTCGACGGCAACGTCGACGCTCGATGGGAGCCCAGCACGCGCTCGGCCGAGGAGCCCACAGCATCGAGTCGGTCGACGCGACGCTGCAACTCCTCGTCGACAAGGTCGCCCGGCGGATGCGGCGAGCCCACCGAACCGGTCGCACCGTGGTGCTGCGGCTGCGGTTCGCCGACTACACGCGTGCCACGAGGTCGCACACACTCGGTGTCTCCACCGCCCGCACCGATGTCCTGAGCACCACCGCGCGAGCCCTGCTGGAGTCCGCGAGACCGCTGGTGACGGAGGGAGGGCTCACCCTCATCGGTGTTTCGGTGACGAACCTGGACGGCGAGGGCACCGAGCAACTCGAACTGCCCTTCGACGAACCCGTGCCGTCACGCGATCCGGCATCCGACGAGACCTCCCCGACACACCGCCCGATCGACAGGCACGCCCTCGACACCGTCCTCGACGACGTCCACAGCCGATTCGGAGCGGGGTCGCTCACGTCGGCGACGCTGCTGGGCCGCGACAACCGGCCCGGGGTGCCGATGCTCCCGGATTGAGATCCTCAGAGCGACGAGATGTCCTCGGCGCCGGGCAGTCCGTCCGCGAAGTCCTTTCCCTTCTCGAAATGCTCGTGCCCGACGATCACGAACAGTCCGTGGGAGCGTCCGACGATCACGTCCGGATCAGCAAACGGACCATCGACGATGCGCACGTCGGCGCTCGTGTACACCTTGCGGCGCACCGTCCCGTCGACCCGGGCGGTGAACTCGAGGAGCGCACCCAGCGGGATGGGTCGCGTGAAATCGGTGCCCATATGTCCGGTGACCACGGCCGTACGCAACACAGCGTTGCAGGCGAAACCCTGGATCTCGTCGAACGCGGTCATGAGGATGCCGCCGTGGATGAACCCTGGCCCGCCCTGGAAGCGTGTGGCCACCTCGAAGCGGCCCTTCACCGACAGTCCTTCACCGACCGTGCACTGCATCCCGAGGCCGGTCGGCTGTTCATCGCCGCACCCGAGGCACTTGGACCAGTGCTGCGGTATCGGCGCACCAGGACCGGGATGATCCTCGCGAAGATCAGGAACGACGAGGTCGTCGGGCAAGGTCCAGAGGCTACTCATGAGCAAGTAATGTAGTTGCGCGCTCGGTTGCAGCTTTTCCGTGGCCTGCGCCGATGTGACGAGAACCGCATGCGCCGCCAAGGGAGGACTTCGCAGATGACCGAGTCGGCCGCCGCGGCGACGTTGAACGAGACGATCGCGCGCCTGGCACCCGGCACAGCTCTGCGAGACGGGCTCGAACGCATTCTGCGAGGCCGAACGGGTGGGCTCATCGTGCTCGGCTTCGACGAGCACGTCGCATCGATCTGCGACGGCGGCTTCGAACTCGATGTCGAATTCGCCCCCACCCGGCTCCGCGAACTGTCGAAGATGGACGGCGCGGTGGTGGTGTCCACCGACGGCACCCGGATCGTGCGCGCGAACGTGCAGCTCGTGCCCGACCACCGCATTCCCACCGTCGAATCCGGGACCCGGCATCGCGCTGCCGAACGCACCGCCATCGAGACCGGATATCCGGTGGTCTCGGTGAGCCAGTCGATGAGCATCGTCAGCGTGTACGTCGAGGGACGCAGGCACGTCATCGACGACTCGGCGATGATCCTCTCCCGCGCCAACCAGGCCGTCGCGACACTCGAGCGATACAAGGCCCGTCTCGACGAGGTCACCCGACAGCTCTCGGTGGTGGAGATCGAAGACATCGTGACCCTGCGTGATGCGCTCACCGTCGCGCAGCGCCTCGAGATGATGCATCGCCTGTCGGTGGAAATCGAGCAGGACGTGCTCGAGCTCGGAACCGACGGGCGACAGCTCGCACTGCAACTCGAAGAACTCGTCGGCGACAATCAACTCGCCCGGCAATTGCTCGTGCTGGACTACCTGGCGGGAACCGATTCCCCGTCGGTCCTCGACGTGGAGCAGGCGCTCGATGCGCTGGGATGCCTGACCGACGTCGATCTGCTGGACCTCACGACGCTCGCGCGGGCATTCGGATACCCGAACACCATCGAAGCACTCGACACTGCAATGAGCCCGCGCGGATACCGCGTCCTCAACCGCGTGCCGCGGCTACGGGCCCGTCAGATCGATCGGCTGGTGAGCGCCTTCGGAACCCTGCAGGGTCTCCTCGCCGCGACAGCCGCGGATCTTCAGGCCGTCGAAGGAATCGGCGCCCTGTGGGCTCGGTACATCCGCGAAGGACTCTCACGCCTGGCCGAGGCGTCGATCACCCACTACGACTAGCGCCGACGACGCCGTGCCCGACTCACGCTGTGACGTTGAACGGCTCCGGCGAGCTGCGCAGGCCGCCGAGCTGCCCGACGACCGTGTACGCACCCGGCCCGACCGGCTCCCTCGGTGCCTCACATCCGGGCTCGGACGTCGTGCCCGACCACTGCACCGTGAACGCCGCCTGATCGCCGGGCGCGAGCGAACGCAGGTCGGCGGTCGAGTCGGGAAAGCAATCGGTGTTCGCCCACACCCGGTTGTTGCCGTCGAGGGTGTACACGAGAACCTGCTGGAGTCCTGCACCGAGATCACGTTCGCACGCGGCAGTCCCGATATTGGTGATGACGATCGTGAACTCGGGCTCGGTCCCGACCTGGTAGTTCGGCTCGCCTGCCGTCACCCGCACTGCGAGCGATTGATCGGAACACTGCCCGGGAGCCGTCGATGCCGAGGCCGGGGTGGTGCCCGCCCCCGGGCCCGACTCGGCAGCACCCGAGGTCGAGGACGACGCGGAGGAGTCCGCGTCGTTCTCCCCAGAGGATCCGGCATCGCCCGAGCTACCACCCGAACCGGCGACGCCCGAGCCGGTCTCGGCTCCGGCTTCTACGCCGGCGCCGTCCGGTGCGGTCGTGGTGGTCTCGGACATCGTGGTCTCGGAGGCGGTAGGTTCCGTTTCCGGATCATCACCGCTGGTGAAGGCCAGAACTGCCCAGATCACCAACGCCAGCACGACCACCGCAACGACGATCGCAAGAACGCGGCGACGCCGGTAGATCTCGGGGGGAAGTGGGCCGTTGGGTTCAAGCACGCTTCACACGGTATGTCCCAGCTCGGACGATAGCCACATGATCGTCGGCGTGTCGCGTCAGTCCGAGGTCACACCGATGTCGCCGATGTGGCCTTGCAGCTGAACGTGACCGTCGTCGAGCTTGTAGGTCACGCCCACGACAGCGCACCGACCGTCGGCGATACGCTCGGCGATGATCCGTGATCGTTCGTTGAGCACCTTGCCGGTTTCCACCACGTGACGAGCCTCGAGTTCGTCGACCGTGGAGAGGCCTTCGTGACGTCCGAGGAGAATCGACGGAGCGACCCGCTCGACGATGCTGCGGATGAAGCCCGACGGAACCTCACCGCCGTCGAGTGCTTCGAGCGTCGCACCGACCGCACCGCAGCTGTCGTGGCCGAGCACGACGATGAGGGGCACATCGAGGATCTCGACGGCGTACTCGATCGAACCCAGCACGGAACTGTCGATGACGTGGCCCGCGGTGCGGACGACGAACATGTCGCCTAGCCCCTGATCGAAGATGATCTCGGCGGCAACCCGGGAGTCGCCGCATCCGAAGAGAACGGCCGTGGGGTTCTGACCGTTGACGAGCTCCGCGCGGCGGTCGATGCCCTGGCTGGGGTGCAGCGGGGTGTTGCTGACAAATCGCTGATTACCCTCGGTCAGGGCCTTCCAGGCTGAGATGGGATTCGAGTTCGGCATAGGCACATTATTCACCCGCGCTGATGACCGGACTCACGCGGATATGTTCCCGCCCGGTGAACAACACCGCCTGCTGCGACTGAAGGAGACGAGAGATGCCGGTCGATACCGCCACATTGCTGCGGTGGTACGCCGCCGAGGCACGGGATCTTCCGTGGCGCCACGAGGGCGTGACGGGCTGGCAGATCCTGATGTCGGAGGTCATGTTGCAGCAGACTCCCGTCGTGCGGGTCGCACCGATCTGGGAGGAGTGGGTGCGGCGCTGGCCGGTTCCCTCCGCGATGGCTGCGTCGAATCAGGCCGAGGTGCTGCGGGCGTGGGGCAAGCTCGGATATCCGCGCCGGGCGCTGCGCCTGCACGAATGCGCCGGGGTCCTCGCTGCCGAGCACGACGATCGGGTCCCCGACGACGTCGACGTCCTGCTGTCTCTGCCCGGGGTCGGCGAGTACACGGCGCGGGCGGTCGCATGCTTCGCGTACGGGCAGCGTGTTCCGGTGGTCGATACCAACGTGCGGCGCGTCGTCGCACGGGCCGTCCACGGCAATGCAGAACCCGGGAATCCTTCCACCCGAAGGGACCTCGCAGATGTCGAGGAATTGTTGCCTCGCACTCGCGCGCGAGCCGCGACGTTCTCGGCCGCGCTGATGGAACTCGGCGCTACGGTATGCACCGCGCGGAACCCGGATTGTGGCCGGTGCCCGCTACCCGAATGCGCCTGGGTTCAGGCCGGCCGGCCGGCCCACGACGGCCCGCCCCGGCGAGTGCAGAAGTTCGCAGGCACCGACCGCCAGGTCCGCGGAAAACTGATGGCCGTGCTCCGCGACAGCGACACACCCGTCGAGCGTCCGGTACTCGATCAGGTGTGGCTCATTGACACCGGACAGCGCGACCGAGCACTGCACTCGCTGCTCGTCGACGGACTCGTCGAACAGACCGACGACGGGCGCTTCGCCCTCGCCGGGGAAGGCGCTCGTTGATCGAGAGCCCGGCGTGTCAGTCGAGGGCCTTCAGGAACCGTTCCACTTCTGCGCGGTATTCGTCGGGTCTGTCGTCGTGAACGAGATGTCCGGCGCCTGCGATACGCACGTACTCGGCGCCCGGCTGATCGGCCATCTCTCGCATCTGTCCTTCCGGGGTGATGGTGAACTCGCCCTCGATGAGCAGCGCGGGCACACAGGTCGAGCGCCACTCGTCCCAGAAGTGGCGGGTGCCCCATTCCTCCGAGATGTCACGGAACGTCGCGACCTCGCCGTGCAGATACCAGCCGTCGTCGCGGCGTTCGAACGAATCGAGGAAGTACTGTCCGGCCACCGGACCGAAAAAGTCGATCATCGCCTGCTCGGTCGGAAACGGCTGCGGCCACTGCTCGATCATCGCGGCCCAGTCCGCTGCCGTACGACCGCGGAAGTCCGGGGCCATGTCTTCGAGCACCAGTGCCGCCACCAGGTCGGGATGTGCCGCGGCGAGGCACCACGCGTGCAGGGCGCCCATCGAATGCCCGATGACCACGAGTGGTTCGTCGAACCTGTCGAGATGGGACATCAGATCCGCGACGAACGCGTCAGTGGTCAACTCCGCGGGCGCAAGGCGTCCGTGCCCCGCCGCATCGAAGGTGTGGACGTGCCCGTGCTCTCGTAGCCACGGCACGTGGCGGCGCCACGTACGCGCGCTTCCCATCAATCCGTGCAACAGCAGGATCGGACGTCCGCTACCACCCTCGTCGTGCAACACAATCGCCCAAGGTAGCGGAGTAAGCTCGCGCGCATGGCAGTCGTGAAGATCAACGCAATCGAAATCCCCGAGGGCGCAGGCCCCGAACTCGAGAAGCGGTTCGCCAATCGCGCGCACACCGTCGACAACTCCAAGGGTTTCCTCGGATTCCAGCTCCTTCGCCCGACGGCGGGCGAGACCCGCTACTTCGTCGTCACCCA
This sequence comes from Rhodococcus sp. NPDC060090, assembly GCF_042729855.1. NCBI lineage: Bacteria > Bacillati > Actinomycetota > Actinomycetes > Mycobacteriales > Nocardiaceae > Rhodococcus > Rhodococcus sp. NPDC060090. Next base: position 230,156 of record NZ_JBHWXB010000007.1, read on the forward strand.
GTGGGAGACCGAAGAGGACTTCGCTGCATGGCGCGACGGCGATGCCCGCGCAGCCCATGCGGGCGAGGCAAAGAAGCCTGTTGCGTCGGGCGCATCGCTGCTCGAGTTCGAGGTCGTCCTCGACGTCAAGAAGTCCTGATGCCCGTGCCCGGTGAGTCCGGGCGCGAGTTCACCTATCCCGATGTCGGCGCCGGCCGGGGCTCTCCCCCGGCCGGCTATCGGTACTTCACGATCGAGCGAGAAATCGGCTGTGGTGACCGCATTTTCGATGCTGCCGTCGCACGATTGTTCGGCTGGCACATGCACCGCGCAGCCGGCATCCGAGTCGCGCCCGGGACCCCGACGCCCGCTCCCGGAGTCGACGTGTGTCTCGAATGGGGCGTCGGGCCGATCCGCTCGGCTGCGTGGTGCCGGGTGGTCGACGTCATCGACGAACCCGGTCGTCGAGGTTTCTCGTACGGAACGCTGACCGGGCACCCCGAGAGCGGCGAAGAGACCTTCGTCGTCGAACGCGACACCGACGGACGCGTCACCGCCCGAATCACGGCCTTCTCCCGCCCGGCACGCTGGTACACCCGGATCGCGGGTCCGCTCGGCCGCCTGGTGCAGCATCGGATCACTCGGCGCTATCTCGACGGGATCGTCGCCGGTCAGACATGAGCGTGCGAATCGAAACCTTCCGGAGCCCGGTCCAGAAATGTCGTCACGCCGCACACCCGGCCTCGGTCGTTCACAACCAGGACGTCGGTGCCCGTGGCGAACGGATCCGCATCGGGAGTGATCAGCTCCCAGGCCACACGCGCCCGATCGTGATGGAGATCAGGTTCACGGCGACGCCGGAATTCGTAGCCGCTCATGTGCTCGCCGAACTGTCTCCGGAAGTCGACGAGCGCGGCGGGACCGCGGAGCACACCGACCGGCGCGCAATATTCGACGTCGTCGGACCACGTGTCGCGGGTGAGTACGTCGTCGGCACCCGAATTCCAGAATCGCACATACCGCTCGACTGCTGCCGCAATGTCGGTTCCTTCTAGATTCTTCGTATCGGTCATGTCGCCCTCCTGTGGGGATCGTGGTCGCGAAGTTGTGCGACTCTTCGAGCCTGCTCCACCCGAGTGCGGCAAGTCGATGACGTCGGAGGTCATTGCCGCACCGCGCGCCGTCGCGGATCGTGGAGACATGGCTGCCCACCCCGCAACACGTACAGACCCCGCAACACGTACAGACGATGTCGGACAGCTGCTGAAGTCATGGCGGGAAAAGCGCGGACGCTCCCAGCTCGAGCTGTCGATCGCCGCCGACCTGTCGACCCGCCATCTCAGCTACGTCGAGACCGGCCGATCCGTACCCGGCCGCGGAGTGATCGAACGATTGTCGGAAGAGCTCGAGATTCCGCTCCGTGAACGCAATCGGCTGTACCTCGCGGCGGGCTACGCTCCGGCTCATCCCGAGCATCCGCTCGAGGATCTGGGAGCCGCGCACGATGCGGTGAAAGCAGTGCTCACAGGACACGAGCCGAATCCTGCGATGGCCGTGAACGCCCGCTGGGAACTCCTCGCGGCGAACACACCTGCACACGGTCTGCTCACAGGGATTGCACCCCATCTGCTCGAACCGCCCATCAACGTCCTGCGGGCGACGCTCCACCCGGAAGGTCTGGCGCCGGCCATTCGCAACTTCGTGCCGTGGCGGGCCCACATCCTGCGACGGGTCGAGCGCCACCTGTCGCACACGGCGATGCCGGAGATTGCCGAGCTGCGCGACGAACTCGCAGGATACCCGGTGCCGGAAGGACAGTCCGACATCCACACTGTCTCGAACGATCTCGCGATGCCTCTCGTATTCGCGTCGGCCCGCGGCGAGCTCGCCCTGCTCTACACGATGACCGTCTTCGGGTCCCCGCACGATGTGACACTCGACGAGATCGCGATCGAAACATTCTTTCCCGCCGACGCGGCAACCGCGAGCATTCTCCGATCGATGTGACGTACGCGCTCACACCGCGCAGGTGTTTCCCTCGCACCCGTCGGCATCCTCGGCGGAAATGGGCTCCACACTGTCGGCGTCGGAAACCGCACGTTCGAGCAATGCGACGAACACGTCCTTCGGCTGCGCACCCGACACCGCGACCGCGCGGTTGGCGACGAAGAACGGAACGCCCGTGACACCCAACTGCCGGGCTTCGAGGAGATCGGCGCGCACGGAGTCTGCAGCGGCGCCGGAATCGAGATCCGCGCGGACCTGATCTGCATCCAGTCCCACCGAGACGGCGATACGCACCAGCGCGTCGCGATCGTCGACGACCTCGCCGTCGACGAAATGCGCGCGGAACAACGCCTCGAGCAGATCTTCGCGTTTGTCGCCGGCGATGTGCAGCAGCCGGTGCGCGTCGAAGGTGTTCGCCGCGATCACCGTGTCGAAGTCGATGTCCAGCCCGACCTGCGCGGCGGACCCGGCCACCTGGGCGAACATCTGCCGCACCTGCTCGGCGGGCATCCCCTTCATCTCGACCAGCGCCTCGATCTCGGGCTTCCGCAGTCCCGCCGGGGTGTCGGGCGCAAGCTGGTACGACCGCCACGTCACCGAGACCCGGTCGCGCTGCGGGAAGTCAGCGAGTGCATCCGAGAATCTGCGCTTGCCGATGTAGCACCACGGGCATGCGATGTCGGACCAGATTTCGACGTGGGCGGTGGGAGGCACGGTTCCGGCAGGTGAGGTCACGGCTCGATCAACGACGTCGTGGCCGGGGTTGTTCCCCGGCCACCGTCTCCGAGCTCTCGGTCAGGATTCGAGCGCGGCGTCGAGCGTGATCGGGACACCTGTCAGCGCCCGGCTCACCGGGCAGGTCTCCTTCGCGGTCTCCGCTGCTTTCGCGAAACCTGCGGCGTCGAGGCCCTCGACCTCACCGCGGACCGTCAGCTTGATCTCGGTGAGCCGGAACCCGCTCTCGGGGTGCGGTCCGAGCGACACATCGGCATTGACCTCGAGGCTCTGTGGGGTACCGCCGGCTTCCGCGATCACTGCGGACAACTGCATCGCGAAACATGTCGAGTGGGCCGCGGCGATCAACTCCTCGGGGCTCGTCGTACCGTCGGCGTTATCGGCGGCTCGCTTCGGGAACGACACATCGAATGTGCCGCGCCCCGAGCTGGTCAGTTCGACCTGACCCGAGCCGTCTTCGAGTCCGCCGTTCCATGCGGTCCGTGCGCTCCGTGTCGGCATAGTGATTCCCTCCATCTGGCCCGAAACTACAGTCCTGCCCGAACCTACGCCGTCGACTGCACCTCGGTCTCCTGTTCGCGGACAATCGACGAAAGGTGCACCGCCCGGTCATCCGTGACGCGCCGAAAGCCGCAGCGCCTTCGTGCGGATCTCGTCGCGTAGTTCGGGCGGCGACAGGAGTTCGGCGTCGTCACCGAGTTGCCACATCACCGCTCCTGCATGACTTGAACCGCCGAATTCCACCTCGGCGCAGCACCACCCCTCACCGTCGGTATGACAGCCGTCCACATGACACTCGACGAGGGAGATTGCGACCGCAGCGAGTTCCTCTCGGCGGCTCTCGCGTACCCGCACGGTCGCGGAGACGGTGGGCATTCCCGCACGGAATCGTGCGCGCGTGCGATTCCAGATCTCGGCGAGGTCGACGGCGGCGGGGCGCTCGGCAGGCACGTCCAGCACCTTCACTTCGCCGATACGCGAGAGCCGGTATGTACGTTCCTCGCCGCGGTGCACGGCCACCAGGTACCACCGCCCAGCAGCACTGACGAGACCGATCGGGTCGACGGTCCGCCACCCGGAGTCCCGTCCGCGCGGGCGGTACCGGATTCGTAGGCGGATGCCGTCGAACACCGCTTGCTGCACCCGGCGGGGGTTCGGATCGACCGGAGCCTCCGTGATCCATCCGGACCCGGTGACCAGGAGCCGTTCCGATGCCCGGATCGCCGCCGTGCGCCCCGCCTCGGGCAGTGCATCGGTGACCTTCCGCATCGCGGCGGCGAACGCGGGCGCCATGCCGAGGGCAGACGGATCAGCGGAGGTACTCGCGGCGAGCAACGCGGTTGCCTCGTCGACCGTCAGCCCGGTGAGGTCGGTGGTGAATCCAGGGAGCAACGCAAACCCTCCGTGGGGGCCGCGTTCTGCATACACCGGAATACCGGCCGACGACAGCGCCTCGACGTCGCGCAGGACCGTCCGCACCGATACTTCGAGTTCGCGGGCGATCGCCGGGGCGGTCATCCTCCCCCGGTTTCTGAGCATCAACACCAGCGACAGCAGTCGTTCAGCGCGCATCACCGAATCATGGCACCGAAACCTGACATGAAGTGTCGTGTTTGCCGGCCGAGCTCAGGACCGTTCGATTGCGCTGCGGTGCCGGTACGACGACGGGGACTGCCCGCAGAAGTCGCTGAACGCCCGAGCGAACGAACTTCCGTTGTCGAACCCGACGGCACGGGCGGTTTCCTGCACCGACTGCTCGGGCGAGGCGAGAAGCGCCATCGCGCGCAACATCCGGGCCTGGAGCAGATAGGTGCGCCACGACATCCCCACGTGCTCGTCGAACAGTCGGCGCAGGGTGCGATCCGATACCGATACCGCGCGGCCGACCTCGCCGATGGTGACGTCGTGGAGATTCGCCTTCGTGAACGCCATGGCGTCGTGCACCACCGGGTGGTCCGACATCGGCAGGCTGAGCAGCGCTTCGTCGGAATCGATGGTATCGAGGACGAGACCGCCGAGGGTCGCGAAGAAGCGCTCTGCGGTGTCATCGTCGGACAGCCTTCCGACGGGCCACCGCTGCGCGTAGATGATCATCTCCCGGATCAGCGGGGAGACGTCGAGGACGGCGGCGCGGTCGCCGTGGAACCGCACCAGTTCCGGATCGAACATCACCGCGATCGAGCGCACCCTGGGGCTCATGGTCGCCTGGTGCCTCAGTCCCGCGGGTATCCACACCGCTTGCTGCGGCGGTAGCAGGTAGTGGGTGGTCGCGGTCTCCACCTCGACCACGCCGCCCACGGCGTACTCGATCTGATGCATGTCGTGGCTGTGCCAGTCCGTGACGAGACTGCCGCCCTCGTAGAGGTAACTCCCGGCGGTCACGGCTGCGCTGCGACGCAGATTCTTGACGTTGTCCGATCCTGCACGATGTATGGCCGATTGTGTGGAGACGGTCATGTCCGTGAACGGTACAACAGGAGTAGCCACTATGTGACAAGCAGCACCAGGAGTGACAATGCAACTCGACGACATGATTCTCGTGAGCATCGATGACCACGTTGTCGAACCACCCGACATGTTCGCCCGCCACGTTCCGGCGAAGTACAAGGACGAGGCACCCAAGGTCATCGTCACCGAGCAGGGCGTCGATCAGTGGGTCTATCAGGGGAAACCGACCGGCGTCAGCGGACTCAACGCGGTGGTGTCGTGGCCGGCCGAAGAATGGGGCCGCGACCCCGCCAGCTTCGCGGAGATGCGCCCCGGCGTGTACGACATCCACGAGCGCGTACGCGACATGGACCGCAACGGCATCGTCGGATCCATGTGCTTCCCCACCTTCACCGGATTCTCGGCCCGTCACCTGAACCAGCACCAGGCCGAGGTGACCATCGTGATGGTGCAGGCCTACAACGACTGGCACATCGACGAATGGTGCGGTGCCTACCCCGACCGATTCCTGCCGCTCGCCCTCCTGCCCACGTGGAACGTGCCTGCGATGTGCGACGAGATCCGGCGTGTCGCGGCGAAGGGCTGCCGGGCCGTCACCATGCCGGAACTCCCCCACCTGGAGGGACTGCCCAGCTACCACGACATCGACTACTGGGGCCCGGTTTTCCAGACCCTGTCCGACGAGGGCGTGGTGATGTGTCTGCACATCGGCTCCGGGTTCGGCGCGATCTCGATGGCGAAGGACGCACCGATCGACAACCTCATCGTGCTCGCCACCCAGATCTCCGCAATCGCCGCTCAAGACCTCCTGTGGGGCCAGGCCATGCGGTCGTATCCCGATCTGAAGTTCGCCTTCTCCGAAGGCGGAATCGGCTGGATCCCGTTCTTCCTGGACCGCTGCGACCGGCACTACACCAACCAGCGCTGGCTTCGTCGCGACTTCGGCGGCAAGCTGCCCAGCGACGTCTTCAAGGAGCATTCCCTCGCCTGCTACGTCACCGACCCCACCGCGCTGAAACTGCGCCACGAGATCGGCATCGACATCATCGCGTGGGAGTGCGACTACCCCCACTCCGACTGCTTCTGGCCCGATGCGCCGGAGAAGGTTCTCGGTGAACTCGAGGCCGCAGGCGCGACCGACCCCGAGATCGACAAGATCACCTGGCAGAACTCCTGCCGCTTCTTCGACTGGGACCCGTTCTCGAAGATCAAGCGCGAGGACGCGACCGTCGGGGCGCTGCGAGCCAAGGCGACCGACGTGGACGTGTCGATCCGATCCCGTGCCGAGTGGGCGAAGCTCTACGAAGCCAAGCACAAAGATTCCGTGACAGCGGGGTGATTTCCCCGCAGTCGAGTGAAGCGGGATATACCTGACAGAAGGTGTCGTGTTCGGGCGTCACGCTGAGTGTCATGACCACGATGCAGACAGACCCGCGCCCCTTGTTCCGTGACGCCCTCGACTGGGTGGCCGGACTCATCGACGGAGTCCGGCCGGCCCAGTTCACCGACCCGACACCGTGCCCCGACTTCGACGTACGCTCCCTGATCGGCCACCTGGTATCCACCATCGACCGGGGCCGCGTCATCGGCGCAGGCGGCGACCCCTTGACCGTCCCGGAAGTGCTCACCGCACCCGACGACGGATGGGTCGCCGCACTGCGCACGAGCGCCGACCACTACTGGGAGGTGTGGAACGACGACGCGCTGCTCGACACCGTCGTCACCGCCCCCTGGGGCACCTTTCCGGGACGCGCCGCAGTCCTCATCGCACTCAACGAAGCACTCGTGCACGGATGGGACCTGGCCGCCGCAACAGGGCAGCCCGCGGAAGCCGACCCGGACCTGGCGAACGCAGCGCTCGGCATCATGCAGCGTGCGCTCCCCGAGACCCCGCGCGGCGGGCCCGTTCCGTTCGGCCCGGTGGTGGATTCCGCTCCGGCCGCGGGCGCGACCGAACGTCTCGCCAACTGGTCCGGCCGTGTGACCGAGCCCTGGAAGAACTGAGCCCCGGAAGAACTGAGCACGGATCCACAACGCCTCAGGGGCGGCACTCCTGGATGGAGTGCCGCCCCTGAGGCGTATGCGTGTTGTTACTTGGCTTCGGCTTCGCCCTCACTGCTCTTGGCGAGCGCGACCGCCGGGGTGTCGGGCACCTCGGCCGGCTTCTCGCTCGGCGTGAACGTGAACCTCGCGTTCTCGCCGGAGCCTTCGCCGTCCCAGCCCTCGACGTCGACCAGCACGATGTGACCGGCACCGATCTCGCCGAAGAGGATCTTCTCGGAGAGCTGATCCTCGATCTCGCGCTGGATCGTGCGACGCAGCGGCCGGGCACCGAGAACGGGGTCGAATCCGCGCTTGGCGAGCAACGACTTCGCCTTCTCGGTGACCTCGATACCCATGTCCTTGTTCTTCAACTGCACCTCGACGCGGCCCACCATCAGGTCCACCATCTGGATGATCTGATCCTGAGTGAGCTGGTGGAAGACGATGATGTCGTCGATACGGTTGAGGAACTCGGGCCGGAAGTGCTTCTTCAGCTCGTCGTTGACCTTGTTCTTCATCCGCTCGTAGTTCGACTGGTCGCCCTTGCCGGACGTGAAGCCCAGCCCGACGGCCTTGGAGATGTCGGACGTTCCGAGGTTCGACGTGAAGATCAACACCGTGTTCTTGAAGTCCACCGTGCGACCCTGACCGTCGGTCAGGCGGCCGTCTTCGAGGACCTGCAGGAGGGTGTTGTAGATCTCCTGGTGCGCCTTCTCGATCTCGTCGAACAGCACGACGGAGAACGGCTTGCGACGGACCTTCTCGGTGAGCTGGCCGCCCTCTTCGTATCCGACGTATCCGGGGGGCGCACCGAACAGACGCGACGCGGTGAACCGGTCGTGGAACTCGCCCATGTCGATCTGGATGAGCGCGTCGTCCTCGCCGAACAGGAAGTTCGCGAGCGCCTTCGACAGCTCGGTCTTACCGACGCCGGACGGGCCTGCGAAGATGAACGAGCCCGACGGACGCTTCGGATCCTTGAGTCCGGCACGCGTACGACGGATCGCCTTCGCGACCGCCTTGACGGCGTCCTCCTGGCCGATGATCCGCTTGTGCAGCTCGTCCTCCATGCGGAGCAGACGGCTGGTCTCCTCCTCGGTGAGCTTGAACACCGGAATCCCGGTCCAGTTCGCGAGAACCTCGGCGATCTGCTCTTCGTCGACCTCCGCGACTACATCAAGATCGCCTGCACGCCACTGCTTCTCCCGCTCGGAGCGCTGGGCGACGAGCTGCTTCTCCTTGTCGCGCAGGCTCGCGGCCTTCTCGAAGTCCTGCGCATCGATCGCAGATTCCTTCTCGCGACGCGCATCGGCGATCTTGTCGTCGAACTCGCGCAGGTCCGGCGGTGCGGTCATCCGGCGGATGCGCATACGCGCGCCCGCCTCATCGATGAGGTCGATCGCCTTGTCGGGCAGGAAGCGGTCGTTGATGTAGCGATCGGCGAGGGTCGCCGCAGCCACGAGCGCCTTGTCGGAAATCGACACGCGGTGGTGCGCCTCGTAGCGGTCGCGCAGACCCTTGAGGATCTCGATGGTGTGCTCGACCGTCGGCTCACCGACCTGGACGGGCTGGAAGCGGCGCTCGAGCGCAGCATCCTTCTCGATGTACTTGCGGTACTCGTCGAGAGTCGTCGCGCCGATCGTCTGCAGCTCACCGCGAGCGAGCTTCGGCTTGAGGATCGATGCGGCATCGATCGCGCCTTCGGCTGCACCCGCGCCGACGAGCGTGTGCAGCTCGTCGATGAACAGGATGATGTCGCCGCGGCTGTTGATCTCCTTGAGCACCTTCTTCAGGCGTTCCTCGAAGTCGCCGCGGTACCGGCTGCCCGCCACCAGGGAACCAAGGTCGAGCGTGTAGAGCTGCTTGTCCTTGAGGGTTTCCGGGACCTCACCGTTGACGATCGCCTGAGCCAGGCCCTCGACCACGGCGGTCTTACCGACGCCGGGCTCGCCGATGAGCACCGGGTTGTTCTTGGTACGGCGGGACAACACCTGCATGACCCGCTCGATTTCCTTCGCACGACCGATGACCGGATCGAGCTTGCCTTCGAGAGCGGCCTGCGTGAGGTTCCGGCCGAACTGATCGAGCACGAGCGATGTCGACGGGGTACCTGCCTCGCCGCGACTGGTGCCTGCTTCCTGAGGCTCCTTGCCCTGGTAGCCCGAGAGCAACTGGATGACCTGCTGACGGACCCGATTCAGGTCGGCGCCGAGCTTGACGAGCACCTGGGCCGCCACACCTTCGCCCTCGCGGATCAGGCCGAGGAGAATGTGCTCGGTGCCGATGTAGTTGTGACCGAGCTGTAGCGCCTCACGGAGGCTGAGCTCGAGCACCTTCTTGGCACGGGGAGTGAACGGGATGTGCCCGGACGGGGCCTGCTGTCCCTGGCCGATGATTTCCTCGACCTGACTGCGGACGCCCTCCAGGGAGATCCCCAACGACTCGAGCGACTTCGCCGCCACGCCCTCACCCTCGTGGATGAGGCCCAGGAGGATGTGCTCCGTGCCGATGTAGTTGTGGTTGAGCATCCTGGCTTCTTCTTGGGCCAGGACAACGACGCGCCGCGCGCGATCGGTGAACCTTTCGAACATCGCACTCCCTCACACTCTCGGCCGACGGATCCGGTACGAGGATTGTCCGGACCCCGGCAGCCGCTCTTCGCTCCGGCTCTCGAGTCGTTCACATCGAACCCTGCGAAAGGTTCTACGATCCCACTCGACACTCTAGTTGGCGTGAATTCCACACGCTTCCCCTCCACCCTGGAAGGTGGTAGCGGAAAACACGGCTACAAGAGGTAACGCTGCACGTGACGCATACGTTTCCGCAACCTGTACGCCAGAAGCGAACAGGCGGTCAGCGAGTGAGAACCTGCTGGATCCATCGAGCGGCACTCTTCGGTGCCCGCTCCGGATCCATGAGCGCGTTCCCCGCGAGAGGACTGTCCTCCCGTCCAACCGTACCCGGTTCGAACGGGCGCAGGGAACGGCCGGAACCCCGCAGCAGCTCGATGGCCGCGAGCAACGACCCTTCGTCGGCGACCGCCCGGTCGAAGGTCTCGGCGTCGACACCGAGATGCTCGGAGAGCAGCCTGGTGCGCAGTTCTGCCGCGACGCGTCCCACGGCGTCGCCCGCTTCGGCCGACTCGATCGCGAGATCGCATTCGGTGTCGAAGCCCATCGACCGGTTGTTCAGATTGGACGAACCGATCCGCACCAGCGTGTCGTCCATGATGACGACCTTGGCGTGCACATAAATCGGTTCCCCCGCCTCGGTCACCGGGTAGTACGTCTCGAATCTGCCGTGGACGTCGGCGTCCCACAGCATGTGCAACAGGGAGCGTCGCGCACCGTCCATCGCCTTCCGCTCGAGCCAGCCTTCCGCGTTGCGGGGTATCACCAGCACGACCTCGGGTCCCTCGGGCTCACGCAGACGAGCGGCGATCGCCTCCGCGAGTGTGCGGGACGCCAAGTACTGGCTTTCCAGGTACAGCGTCCGCTGTGCTCCCTCGATCACCGCGAGGTAGAGGGCCTCGACCTCGAAGACGCCTTCGTCCGCGCCGTACTTCGGCAGAGTTCTGGAAATGGACACGTCGACGTCGGTGAGGGTCGAGTCGAGTCCGTCCGGCCAGATTGCGTCGCGGGGCCCGACCGGGTCGAGTTCCACCCCCGTCGCAGCCTTCCATCGCGCCCGCGCCTGGTCGCCGAGCGCTCGCGCCGCCGCACCGTCCACGGCAGTGGTGACGTCGTGCCACGGACCGTATCGACGTCCGCTCGGTTCGCGTCGATATCGGCTGAGGTCGCGATGCTCCGAGGTGTCCCACCGATCTACGGTCATGTCGATGCCGCCGCAGAACGCGAGTGTGTCGTCGACGACGAGGATCTTCTGGTGATGGGCAGCGCCGACAGGATGCGCCCCGTCCATCTCGAAATGCAGGCGAGGGCTGCTGAGCCAGTCGAGTACGAATACCGGCGTCATACCGCGTCCGATCGCGGCGAGTGCGCCGATGTTCCACTTGAGCAGATAAAGGTCGAGATCGGGGTTCTGCTTCGGGAGCCAGTCCAGAAATGCACCGAGACGGTTGGGACCGTCGAGGGTCCGGCCGTCCGGTTCGAACTTGATACGTGTGTCGAAATCCCAGCCGATCAGCATGATGCGTTCACGCGCCTGCAGCATTGCCGATTTCGCATAGCGAAAATAATCGGCCGCGTCGACGATGAACGTGAGACGGTCGGCAGATTCCGTCCGCCAGCAGGTGTTCCCGGGCACGAGCACACGATCGACCATGGTGCGGATGTTATACGCCCGGCGGCGGCGCCGAAAGCGCGCGTGCCCGGAATGCGACAGCACCGCCGGAATCCACAGTTGCGGAACCGACGGTGCTGTCGCTGGTGGGGAAAACTCAGTGCGCGTTGTTGTACTGCTCGATGATGTCGGCCGAGATCCGACCACGCGCCGAGACCTGGAGATCGTTGTTTCGCGCCCATTCACGGATTGCCGCGGTTTGCTCGCGATCAGTAGTTCCCCGCGACGACTTGCTTGCCACCGGTGCACTCTGAACAGCTTTGCTGCGCTTACGGCCGCCGACCTTGCGCGCGTGCTGAATCCAGTATTCCAACTGTTCCCGCAACGCTGCCGCATTGTCTTCCGACAGATCGATCTCGTAGGTCACGCCGTCGAGTCCGAACTCCACCGACTCGTCTGCCGTCGATTCCTGGTCGACATCGTCGATAAGTGTGACGGTGACCTTCTTTGCCATGTGCTGGAAACCCTCTCGATGAAGAAATGCGCTCTCCCCCCACGGGACGAGACCACAATACCCCGCAATTAACGCATGTCTATACCGAGAGGTTTCCGGCCTTTTCAGCGAGTGGTCGGGCGAACAATGGGGAAGAGGATAGTTTCTCTGATTCCCAGTCCGGTCAGCGCCATCAACAACCGGTCGATTCCCATCCCCGTTCCCGTGGTGGGCGGCATTCCCTGTTCCATGGCGGCGAGGAAATCTTCGTCGAGCACCATCGCCTCATCATCACCTTCGGCAGCGAGACGCGCCTGATCCATGAAACGCTCGCGCTGGATCACCGGATCGACGAGTTCGGAATAGCCAGTGGCAAGCTCGAACCCACGCACATAGAGATCCCACTTCTCCGTGACTCCGCGCACAGTGCGGTGATCGCGAGTGAGCGGCGACGTCTCGACCGGGAAATCACGGACGAAAGTCGGCTCGTTCAATTGGTCGCCGCACATGTGCTCCCACAGCTCCTCGACAAGCTTGCCGTGGCCCCATCCCTTACCCTCGGGAATTTCGAGCCCCGCCTTGCCGGCCAGCGCGGTCAAATCCTCGATCGTGGTGTCGGGGGTGACTTCGGTTCCGATCGCCAGCGACAATGACGGATACATTTCGAGAACTTTCCATTCCCCGCCGAAGTCGTATTCGGTGCCGTCCGCCAGGGTGACGACGTGGCTGCCGAACACGGCGAGTGCGATCTCCTGGACCACCTCGCGAATCATCTTCGCAGAATCGTCGTACGTGCCGTAGGCCTCGTAGGTCTCGAGCATTGCGAATTCCGGCGAATGGGTGGAATCGGCGCCCTCGTTGCGGAAATTTCGGTTGACTTCGAAGACCTTGTCGATTCCGCCGACAACACAACGCTTGAGGAACAGTTCGGGCGCGATGCGCAGATACAGGTCCAGGTCGAGCGCATTCGAGTGCGTCACGAACGGGCGTGCCGCCGCACCACCGTGGAGCGTCTGCAGCATCGGCGTCTCGACTTCGAGGAATCCTCGGCGTTCGAGCGCACTACGCAACTCACGCACGACCTCGGCACGCATACGTGCATTCTTGCGTGCCTCCGGGCGGACGATCAGGTCGACGTAGCGCTGCCGGACCCGGGATTCCTCGTTCATCTCCTTGTGCGCGACGGGGAGCGGGCGCAGCGCCTTCGAGGCCATCGTCCAGGAGCCGGCCATGACGCTGAGCTCACCGCGCCGTGAACTGATCACCTCACCGTGGACGAACACGAAATCGCCCAGGTCGACGAGCCCCTTCCATTCGGCGAGGGATTCCTCCCCGACCGCGGCGAGGCTGACCATGACCTGCAGCTGGGTTCCGTCGCCTTCCTGCAGCGTGGCGAAGCACAGCTTGCCGGTGTTGCGCATGAAGATCACACGTCCGACCACCCCGACCTGCGTTCCGGTCGCAGTATCCGGCTCGAGGTCCGGGTACTCCGCACGGATCTCCGCGAGCGTGTGCGTGCGCGGCACGACGACGGGGTACGCATCCCTGCCTTCGGCGAGGAGTCGTTCGCGCTTTTCGCGGCGGACCCGGATCTGCTCGGGGGTATCGTCGGGCTGCTGAACGCTGGCATCACTCACGGGTAACCAGACTATCCGAGAGCGCCGCATCACAACGTCTCAGCCGTACAGTTCCTTCTGTACCGCGTCTTCTGCGCCCTCAGTGTGCAGTGACGCGCTCCACGTCAGCGACGATGTGCTCGGCCTGAGTGACGGCGTGAACCATGTTCGCCGACCTGATCGCGTCGTAACCGCCCACCATGTGCATGACACGACGCAGCCCTTGCAGTTGCAGGCCCGTGACGAGGCGGTGCGAATCGGTGCCCTCGGCGGACACCAGGATCCATTCGACATCCGGGTCGACGGCGACGGCCAGGCGACCGGGATGCGAAGGGTCGAGTCGTTCTGCGACCAGCTCCGCTGAGATTGCGAGTGCACCCGGCAGGGTGCCCTGAACCTCGCGCTGAGCGTTGGTGCGGACATCGACGATCACCGCACCTCGAGCAACAGCGGCAGCCAGCTCGGTGGGGTAGGTGCGCTCGACGGCAAGCGGCAGAAGCGCAACCGGAGCGGAGACAGATGCAGAAAAGGACGAAACAAGCGCAGCGCGCATGAGAGAACTCCCGGGAATGTGTTATCGGTCGAGGCGGACGTCAGCCTCGACAACACTCCTGGGCACTCATGCGGCGGATCACGGGAAGCATTCTTACACAGAATCCCGCCGCGTGGAAGCCTCCACGACTCCCCGCCGCGCCACACGGCGTTCCTGATTCCGCTCGTAGACCAACCTCAACCCTTCGAGAGTCAAATCGGGTTCGTGGTGCTCGAGCAGGCGCGACTCTTCCATGATCAACGGCGCGCTGTCGCCGGTGCCGATCACCACGACGTCGTCACCACCGAATCCGGGGACCTCCGCACACACACGGCTCACGAGTCCGTCGACCATGCCTGCGAAGCCGAAAACCGCTCCCGATTGCATGCATTCGACAGTGTTCTTGCCGAGCACGGCGCGCGGGCGCACGAGTTCTACCATGCGCAAGGCCGCCGATTGGGACGCCAGTGCGTCCATCGAGATCTGCACGCCCGGGGCAATGCATCCACCGAGGAACTCACCCTTGGCGGACACCACATCCACACAGGTCGAGGTACCGAAGTCCACGACGATACAGGGGCCACCGTAGAAATGATGGGCGGCAAGGCTGTTGACGATCCGGTCGGCGCCGACCTCCTTCGGATTGTCGACGAGCAGCGGAACACCTGTACGCACACCGGGTTCGACCACCACATGGGGAACCCGATCCCAATACCGGGCGAGCATCACCCTCAACTCACGCAACACCGACGGGACCGTCGACAACGCTGCGACGCCGGTGATCTGCTCCACGTGATCGCCCAGCAATCCTCGGAATGCAAATGCGAGTTCGTCCGCGGTCATCCGCGAATCTGTACGAATACGCCAATCTCGCAGCAGTTTTGCGTGCGAACCGCTGCCGGTGAACAGGCCCAGAACTATGTTGGAGTTCCGGACATCGACAGCCAGGAGCACCGCTACACCATCGATGCGGCGTTGAGGGTCGACAGCATCCGAGGGGTGATCAGACCCGATCCCTCGGGGGCGTGCGCCGGGTCGCTGCCGAGTTCCACCTGACGGTTCTCCGCATCGACGAACACGACATGCGGAGCGTAGTCCTTGCATTCCTGCTCGTTCATCACGCCGTAGGCAATGAGGATCACCAGATCGCCGGGGTTGACGAGATGTGCTGCAGCGCCGTTGATCCCGATGACTCCCGAGCCCCGCTCGCCGGCGATGACGTACGTTTCGAGGCGGTTGCCGTTGTCGATGTCGACGATGCACACCTGCTCACCCTCGAGCAGATCCGCCGCGTCCATCAGGTCCTGGTCGACCGTCACCGAACCGACGTAATGCAGGTCGGCGTGGGTCACCGTTGCGCGGTGGATCTTCGACTTCATCATGGTGCGGAACATGTCGGTCCTCAGTTTCTTTCGTCTCGTCGTGAACTCGCGTCAGTGAGCAAGCAGGTCGTCTTCGACATCCGGGTCGACAGGGCCGGCAGCCCGTTCCAGGAAACCGGTTCCGACTGCGACACCGACGTTGTCGATCAAACGGGTGGACCCCAGCCGTGCGGCCACCAGCAACCGACCGTCTCCGCGCTCGGGTGCGTCGCCGAGGTCGGCTCCGCGCAACTCCAGGTAGTCGACCTCGATCGCAGGTGCGGAGGCCAGCACATCGCCGGCCGCAGACAGGATCGCGTCGGCCCCGCCGGAGGCGGCATGCGCGCCTGCGACCAGCGCCGCGGACAGGACCATGGCAACCTCGCGTTGTTCGGCGTCCAAGTAGCGGTTACGCGACGACAACGCCAGACCGTCGGATTCACGGACGGTGGGCACGCCGACGATCCGAACGTCGAAGTTCAGATCCGTCACCATCTGGCGGATCAACGTGAGCTGCTGGTAGTCCTTCTCGCCGAAGTACGCGCTGTTCGGTCCGACGACCTGCAGCAACTTCGCGACAACCGTGAGCATGCCTGCGAAATGGGTGGGGCGGGATGCGCCCTCGAGTTCGGCACCGAGCGGCCCCGGGTGGATCACGGTGCGGCGTCCGGCCGGGTACATCGAGGCGGCGGACGGGACGAATGCGAGCTCCACGCCGGCTTCGCGCAGCAACTCGAGATCCGCGTCGACGGTGCGCGGGTACGCATCGAGGTCCTCGTTCGCACCGAACTGCAGTGGGTTGACGAAGATCGACACGACCACGACTGCACCGGTCAGCTTCGCCTGACGCACGAGCTCGAGGTGCCCGGAGTGGAGAGCTCCCATCGTCGGCACCAGGGCAACAGTGCGACCGACACCGCGCAGCGCCTTGGTGACCTTGGTCAAGGCAGCCGGGTCGTGGTGCACGGTCAGTTCTCCACGCACGTATCCGCGCTGTGTCGTTTCACTCACCGTGATCAGCCCCTTCGAGGATTTCCATAAGTTCCGGTTTCGAACCGGTGCGCTGCGCCGATCGCAGCGAAAGTGCGCGGTATCCGGCGGCGATCCGTGGATCGACCTCCTCGAGCACACGCAGGTGTGTGGCCACCGCATCGGTATCACCACGCGCCACCGGGCCCGTCAGGGCCGACGGGCCACGCCGAAGCACATTGTCGAGGGCTGCGGTGAGCAGCGGCGCGATCACGCGTTCGGCGACGCCACCGGGATCGGCGTCGACGAGTTGCTGGCCGAGGAGCTCCTCCCCCGCCAGCGCGACCCGGAGAGCTTCGACGGCGTCGGATACGAGCGTGACCAAGTGATTGCTGCCGTGGGCGAGAGCTGCATGGTAGAGCGGGCGCATCGATTCGGAGACGCGGACAGGTTCACCACCGGTCTCGATGACCAGTGCCTGCGCGATCGCGTAGCCGATCTCGTCGGCGGCGGTGATCCCGAAACACGCCGACGACAGGCGTGCAGTGTCCTCGTCGTGACCGGTGAAGGTCATCGCGGGATGAATCGCGAGCGGTGTCGCGCCGACTGCGGTGAGCGGCGCGAGAATCTCGATGCCGTGCGCGCCGGAACAGTGCACCACCAAGGTTCCACGGCGGACGACTCCGGTGGAGGCGAGACCTGCGGCCAGGCCGGCAAGCTCCGAATCGGGTACTGCGAGCAGGAGCAGATCGCGATTGCTCGCGACCTCGTCGACGGGCAGGATCTGCGAATCCGGCAGGCGCGTCCGGGCACGATGCTTGGACGCTTCCGACACAGCCGAACAGGCGACGGCGACGTGGCCTGCACGTTCGAGCGCCGCTCCGAGTGCGGTTCCGACACGTCCTGCAGAGATGATGCCCACTGACAACCGGGCAGGTGCAGGCGCGTTTGTGATCCCGAAGGAAGTCACGGGGGTCCTCTCGTTCGTTCCAGTCCCGCGCGGCGGGTACCAGACGTTCTGCACGACAATAGCGCGCGGACTTTGTGACAGGCCATGGCGAACAGGGGTGATCTATACCTCACCAGCTCGACCAGCGGGTTCGGGTCTCAGCACCCCCCTCGTCTCAGCACCCCCGACGTCTCAGCACCCCCGACGTCTCAGCACCCCGACGGAGTCTCAGCGATCCGACGACAGATTCGCCAGGATCTCGGCGACCGAACGCCCTTGCGCGTGGCTACCGGACGACTCTGCATCGAGGCGACGGCGGGCGCGGCGACCTGCGGGCACGCCCGGGGTGTCCGACTCCCCCTCCGCGGTGTCGCGTTCTTCTGCTGCCTCGGCGTCAGTATTCGACGTCTCGGCGCCGAGAGTCACGACTTCCGTCTCCGCGGTCAGAGGCTCGTCGTCGGGCGATGCGAACGCCGGACCCGAGGGGCTGGGCGCGTTCACTCGGGGCGCACCGTCGAGTTCGCGGACGGAGGCGCCCTTCAGCGCGGGAGCATCGTCGGGGAGCTTCCCGTCGAACAACGCTTCGAGGCTGCGGCGCAGAGCCGCAAGTTCGGTCCGCAGCGCGGTCATCTCGTCTACGTCGATCCGGAGCTCGGATCGGACCTTCTCCTCCACGCCCAGTTCGTACTCGCGACGCGCGGAGATCTCTCGTTCGAGCTGCAGCTCGTACACGGTCTTGAGATCTTCCGCCTTGGCCTTGTCGAGTGCCGACTCACGGCGATATTTCGTCATCGCGATTGCCCCGACGACCGCGCACCACAGGGCGACGACCACGGCGATCCGGAGCATTTGGACGCTGTCGCTGAACACGAGCAGCAACGAGGCCGCCATGGCCAATGCAAGCAGCCCGGCGACGACGACCGAGCCGGAACTGCGCCACTGCCGCCGATCCTTGCTCTCGCGCCCCCGAAACACCATGGCTACCAGCGTACTGGTCGATGGCCTACCAGGTCGGATCTCGCAGCGATACGTCGACGCATGTGCGTCGACGATCAGCGGCTGTGACCGAACACGCCGTCAGGTGGCAGGCTCGGACGGCTCATCCGGATCCTCCGGTGTCCGGCAACAGTGCTCGAGCCACAACGCGGCAGCGACGAGCACCACACCTGCCACCGCGCCGACGATCACGCCCGTGGTGTCCTCCGACGCCGCCCGCACGATGCCCCGCTGCGGCAGGAGATACAGCAGAAAGCCCACCCACACGCCGGTACTCGCTGCGCCGACGAGCGCAGACGCCTTCGCGAGCGCCACCGACCGCGCCGCGGTGATCGGATGCAACTGGCGTGGACCGTCGCCGAGCTGATGGTTGTTCACACGTGAACGGATCATGAATGCGAGCACCGCTTCGAGCGCAGCCACGAGGTACAACGAGGCACCGGCATAGCCGGGAATCGGCGGCAGCGAACCGTACATGGTGCGTATGAGCAACCAGGCGATGACCGCGGCGAGCAGCGCAAGAGCCAGCAGGTCGCGGATCCGGGTCGCCTTCATCACGGGCGATCCCCGGGGTGGGACCCCGCGTCCGGCGCGTGATCGACGAGGACGAATTCGGTGCGGTGCACGCCGTCACGTTCGGTCTCGTCGAGGCCCGCGAGCCAGTCCGAGACCGGTCGGGTGTGCCCGTTCGCCGTCAGGTCCGCTTCCGGTTCGACGTCGAGCCAGGGCACCAGGACGAACGCACGCTCGTGTGCACGGGGGTGTGGAAGGAGCAACTCCGGATCGTCGCTGCGCACCTCGCCGGCACCGGTCCGGCAGACGACGACGTCGACATCGAGGCTGCGGGGACCCCAATGCTGCACCCGCACGCGCGCAGCAGCCGCTTCGAGGTCACGACCCAGCGTCAGCCAGTCGTACTCACCGAAATTCTCGTCCTCGGCCACCACGACCGCGTTGAGGAAATCCTGTTGCTCGACACCGCCCCACGGCGCCGTGGAATACACACGCGACACTGCTCGTACGCGCGGCCCGAGCTCGTCGACGACGGATTTCAGGTGCGCGAGCCGGTCTCCGAGGTTGGAGCCGATCGACAGGACCGCACGACTCATTCGGCGCTCCGGGTCCGGTCCACCACCACCGCCACGTCGGCGAACGTCAAGGGAATCGGCGCCGACGGCTTGTGCACGGTCACCTCCACCCGCGACACCCGGCCATCGGCCAGGACGCTCTCGGCGATCCGGCCGGCCACGGTCTCGATGAGGTCGTGCGCGGGACCGGCAACGATTGCTGCGGCGCGCTCTGCCAACCCCCCGTAATCGAGGGTGTCGACGAGATCGTCGCTCGTTCCCGCCTGAGCCAGATCGAGCCAGGCGACGATATCGATCAGGAAATCCTGTCCGTCACGCTTCTCGTAGTCGAACACACCGTGATTTCCGCGGACCTTCAGTCCGCGCAGCTCGATGCGATCACCCATCGTGCACACCTTCCGCACTGCCCCGTTGCCATGCCCGGACGACGGCGAGCGCATCGCGACTCGCCTGAACATCGTGTACTCGCACACCCCACGCACCGTGTGCCGCTGCGAGGGCCGAGACCACTGCGGTAGCGACCTCCCGCCCGTCGGGCGCGCGTGTGGTCCCGTCGGGTGCCGCAAGCAGCGACCCGAGAAATCGTTTACGCGACGCACCGATCAGCACGGGGAATCCGAGTTCGTTGAGTTCGGGTAGCCGCTGCAGGAGTTCCCAATTGTGGTTGGGGCCCTTCACGAATCCCAGACCGGGATCGAGGATGAGGTTCTCGCGGGCGACTCCCGCCGCGAGAGCGACATCGACCTGGGTGAGAAGTTCGTCGCGCACCTCGCGCACCACATCGTCGTAGTGGGTGCTTCCCCCTGCGTGCACGAAGTCGCCGGCCGGCCGCCAATGCATCAGGATCCACGGGATGTGTGCCGACGCCACCACCGACGCCATGTTCGGATCCGCCCGGCCGCCCGAGACGTCGTTGACGATCGTCACCCCGGCCTCGATGGCAGCCTCGGCGACCGACGCGCGCATGGTGTCGACGCTGGTGGCGATTCCGGCCGCGGAGAGAGCCTCGATGACCGGCGCGACGCGCGACGCCTCGATCGCGGGGTCGACCCGCGCCGCGCCCGGACGAGTCGATTCGCCGCCGACGTCGACGATGTCGACTCCGAGTTCACGAAGTTCGAGTCCGCGCGCGATGGCGGTGTCACGATCGAGGTAGCGCCCTCCGTCGGAGAAGGAATCGCTGGTGACGTTGAGTACACCCATCACGATGGGCCACTGTGCGTCCCGCACGATGGGCCACTGCGTGTCCTGAAGGAAGCTCACCGGCGCAGGATGAGATCCAGGGCTTCTGCGCGAGACGCCGAACTCGTCTGGAACAACCCGCGGACCGCGGATGTCGTGGTGCTCGCTCCGGGCTTCCGGATGCCCCGCATCGCCATGCACAAGTGCTCGGCCTCGACCACGACGATGGCGCCGCGCGGCTCGAGCTTACGCACGAGTGCGTCGGCGATCTGGCTCGTCAGGCGTTCCTGCACCTGCGGCCGCTTCGCGTAGAGGTCGACGAGTCGTGCGAGCTTGGACAGACCCGTCACGCGTCCGGTGGACCCGGGGATGTAACCGACGTGCGCGACACCGTGGAACGAGACCAGGTGGTGTTCACACGTCGAGTACATGGGAATGTCGCGCACCAGGACGAGTTCCTGGTGGCCTTCGTCGAAGGTGGTGTTGAGCACCTCGTCGGGAACGGTGAACAATCCGCTGAACACCTCGCGGTAGGCCCGCGCGACACGTGCTGGGGTGTCGCGCAACCCTTCACGCTCGGGATCCTCGCCGACAGCGATGAGCAGTTCCCGCACGGCTGCTTCGGCCCGATCCTGATCGAAGGGACGGCCCGACGACAAGCTCAACGACTCCGCGCCGTCATGGTTGCCCGAGGCAGAACTCGCCTCCGTATTGAGGTGATTCACCGACACCCGACGTCCTCCACTTTCTGATGTGATCTGGGAACTACGCTGCAACCGACTATCTCAACGATGACCGGTCGGGCCGTCCCACGGTTGAGTGGGGGGAGGCTCGGGCTGGTTCCGACCTTCGTCGTCACCGCGCTGGACGCCCGGGTCACCGCGCTGAGCGCCCGGGTCACCGCGCTGAGCGCCCGGGTCACCTCCTGCACCGTTGACGCCGTCGGCACTGCCCTGTTGCGTCCAGTCGGGGTATCCCCGCTGGTAGATGCCGCCGGACTGGTCCTGCGACTGCTCGGGCTGTTCCTGCGGCGGCCACCCGGGCGCGGACCAGCCAGCGGGGGCACCGTAGTCGGGACGGGTCGCGTGGCGCGGTCCGCCCGAATTCTGGCCGGCAGGCGGGAAGCCCGGCATGGGCTCCGACACGGGCACCGGCTGCGGAGCCTGGTAGCCGTTGCCCGGACCGGATGGCTGGTGCTGCTGAGGGGCCGGCCCGGCCGGCCGCGGCGTCTGGCCTGCGGGCGGCTGCGGGAACATCTGCTGGGTCGGAGCCGACCCAGCGGGCTGCGGTGCCTGACCGGCAGGCTGCTGAGGCGGGTACGCCTGCTGCTGAGGCGGGAGTTGCTGCTGCTGGGGCGGCTCCGGCTTGGTCAGCGACGGCGGCTCCGGCGGCCACGGCTCGCCGCGTTCCTTGGCGAGTTCGCCGGGAGTCTTGATCGGCGGCTTGTCCGACGGAACGCGATCACCGAAATCGTTGAACGCGGTGATCCGGGGGCGTTTGTCGACCGACGCGAGGATCCTCTCGAGGTCCTTCCGGGTGAGGGTCTCGTGCTCGAGCAGTTCACCGGCGAGCAGATCGAGCGCATCGCGATACTGGTTGAGAATCGACCATGCTTCCGTGTGCGCCGCCTCGATCAGATTGCGCACCTCCTCGTCGATCTCTCGCGCAACCTCGTGCGAGTAATCGGACTGCACACCCATGGACCGGCCCAGGAACGGATCGCCCTGTTCCTGGCCGTACCGGACAGCGCCCAGCTTCGGGCTCATGCCGTATTCGGTGACCATCGCGCGCGCGATCTTGGTCGCCTGATCGATGTCGGACGAGGCGCCGGTGGTGGGCTCGCGGAACACCAGTTCTTCCGCGGCGCGGCCACCCATGGCCATGACGAGCCGGGCGATCATCTCGGAGCGGGTCATCAAACCCTTGTCGTCCTCGGGCACTGTCATCGCGTGTCCGCCGGTACGGCCGCGCGCGAGGATCGTGACCTTGTAGACGGGTTCGATGTCGGGCATCGCCCACGCAGCAAGGGTGTGTCCGCCCTCGTGATAGGCGGTGATCTTCTTCTCGTGCTCGCTGATGATCCGGCTCTTACGGCGCGGACCACCGATGACGCGGTCGACGGATTCCTCGAGGATCGCCTCGGTGATCACGCTGCCGTTCTCGCGGGCAGTCAGCAGCGCGGCCTCGTTGACGACGTTCGCGAGATCCGCGCCGGACATGCCGACGGTGCGCTTCGCCAGGCCTTCGAGGTCGGCGTGTTGATCGATCGGCTTGCCCTTGGAGTGCACCTGGAGGATCGCACGGCGACCGGCCAGATCCGGGTTGCTGACGGGAATCTGCCGATCGAAGCGTCCGGGCCGCAGCAGTGCGGGGTCGAGGATGTCGGGACGGTTCGTGGCCGCAATGAGGATGATGCCCTGTCGGTCGCCGAAGCCGTCCATCTCCACCAGCAACTGGTTGAGCGTCTGTTCACGCTCGTCGTGTCCGCCGCCGAGTCCCGCGCCGCGCTGGCGACCCACCGCGTCGATCTCGTCGACGAAGATGATGCACGGCGCGTTCTGCTTGGCCTGCTCGAACAGGTCGCGAACACGGGAGGCGCCGACACCGACGAACATCTCGACGAAATCGGACCCGGAGATGGTGAAGAACGGGACACCGGCCTCACCCGCGACAGCGCGAGCGAGCAGGGTCTTACCGGTGCCGGGCGGCCCGAACAGCAGCACGCCCTTGGGGATCTTCGCGCCCAGCGCCTGGTAGCGGGCGGGGTTCTGCAGGAAGTCCTTGATCTCGTACAGCTCTTCGACGGCTTCGTTCGCACCTGCGACATCGGCGAAGGTCGTCTTCGGCATGTCCTTCGACAGCTGCTTGGCCTTCGACTTGCCGAAGCCCATCATGCCGCCGCGGCCGCCGCCCTGCATCTTGCTCATCACGAAGATGAAGACACCGAGAAGGATGATCATCGGCAACACGAACAGAAGGATCGACGTCAGCCAGCTATCCTGAGTGACCTGTGTGTCGAACGACTCGGCATCCGACGCCGCGACCTTGTCGAAGACCTGCTCGGACGCCGATTCCGGGTACTTGGCGAGGATCTCGGCCGAGCCCTCGGTCGCGTCGTTACCGCTTTCGAGCCACAACCGAACCTGCTGCTCACGGTCGTCGATCTGTGCTTGTTTGACGTTGCCCGCGTCGAGTTGCGCGATCGCGACGGAAGTATCGACCTTCGTGAATCCGCGCGTGTCGTCGCCGAAGTAACTGAAGGCATAGATGACCAACAGGATGCCGAGGACTATCCCCAGATTACGAAACACTGTCTTGCGGTTCATACAGGTTCGGCCGGGTCGGCCGGTCCTTTCGATAGTGATGTCAGCAAGGTGGTCGTGGCTCTGCCGTACCCGTGACCAATCGGGCACCGCAAGGTTACCGCGTGGCGTTGCCATGACGCCTCTGCGTAGGTGGCCTGGTATGACAACGCGCGGAAACACTCCGAGGTTCCCGCACCATCCGGCAGCGCATTGTGCCGTATCCGACGCGTCGGCATGTGGGAAAATCGGGCATGGCCACGCGGGATCCGGACCCCACCCGGACGGCCGGCACCCGACCGGTCGACCTCACCGTCGCGACACCGACGCGCCCCGACATGCTGGACTCCGGCGACCCGATCACTCTCAACGATGTGGAGGCCGGGCAACGCATCGACGACTTCGACCTGCTCACGGCTCTGGGGACCGGCGCGTTCGGCCGCGTGTTCCTCGCACGCCAACAGTCGATGCAGCGTCTCGTCGCGGTGAAGGTCTCACGAAACAGCGGAAACGAAGCACAAACCCTCGCTCAGCTCGATCACGACTACATCGTGCGGGTCTTCGACCAGCGGATCCTGCCCGAACACGGCCTGCGACTGCTCTACATGCAGTACCTGCCGGGCGGGACGCTGCTGCGTGTGTTGCACAAGGTGCGGGCGACGCCGCCGGAGCAACGCTCCGGTCGGCTGCTCCTCGACTCCGTCGACGAAGCCCTCCAGGACAAGGGCGAGATCAGACCGTCCGAATCCACCGTCCGGGAATGTCTCGCGGGCCTGACGTGGCCGGAGACCGTAGCGTGGCTGGGCAGGCGTCTCGCCGAGGCGCTTCACTACGCCGAGAGCCGCGGCGTGCTGCACCGCGATATCAAACCGGCGAACGTACTGCTCACGGCCGAAGGTGTGCCCAAGCTGGCCGATTTCAACATCAGCTTCGCCGAGTCGGTGGACGACAGCTCACCTCTCGCCTATCTCGGGGGCTCGCTCGCATACATGTCGCCCGAGCAACTCGAGGCATGCCACCCCCATCTGCCCCGCAGTGCCGCCGACCTCGACACCCGCAGCGACATCTACGCGCTCGGCGTGATGCTGTGGGAGTTGCTCACCGGAAGCAGACCCACCGACGACCGCGGCGCCCACGTCGCGGAGGCACCCACGATGGACGCCCTCGACGCGATGCTCCGCAGGCGCGGCGCCCCACCCGACCTCGACGCTCTCGCGCAATTGCCGAACGATTGTCCGCAGACCCTGCGACGTGTGCTCATGCGGTGTCTCGCACCCGAGCCCACCGACCGGTGGGCCTCCGGCGCCGAACTGGCGCAACAGTTCGACCTGTGTCTCGACGCGCGCGCCCGCGAACTCGTGGACCCACCGCCCGAGAGCTGGCGGGCACGGCTACGCAGGCCCGTGACCCCGCTGATGATCGCGGCAATCGGCATCCCCAACGTGCTGGGGGCGCTCTACAACTTCCAGCACAATCGGAATCTGATCGTCGACCACCTGGCGCCGGAGGCTCAGCTCCAGTTCCAGACCGTCGCGCTGATCATCAACGCCACCGTGTTTCCTCTCGGTGCGCTGGTGATCATCTATCTGGCGCGGCGACTGATCACTGTGCCTCGCGGACTGCGCCGCGGGCGGCAGTACGACGCCGTCGCACTCGCGCGTGCCCGACACGATGCACTACTCATCGCAGATCGCGTCACGGCGGTGGTGATGACACTCTGGGTGCTGTCGGGAATTCTGTTCCCGGTGGTGATGGAGTTCGTGTCGGGGGCCCTCGACGGCAGGGCGATCACCCACTTCGTCGCCTCGATCGTCGTGTGCGGGGCGATCGCCGTGGCATACCCGTTCTTCTTCGTCTCGTTCTACATGGTGCGGTCGATCTACCCGGCGTTCCTGCCGCACGGAGCGACGGACCCCACCGATGCCCGCGAACTCGAAGGGCTGCACCGTCGCAGCATCCGCTATCTCGCCGTCGCAGCGGCCGTGCCCCTCACCGCGGTCGCGGGGTCGACGTTCCTCACGATCGACGAGGTCCCTCAGGTTCAGCTCGCGGTCCGTGTGCTCTCGGTAGGCAGCATCGGCGCGTTCGTCCTCGTGTACTGGCTGTTCCGGCTCATGGAGCAGGATCTCGAGGCACTGCAGCGGTCCGTGGCGGTCCGTCCCGACCGTCGGCTTCGGTAGTCTTCTCAGCGCCGGCTGCTGTACACCTTCGGATCGAGGGTGCCGATGTACGGCAGGTCGCGGTACCGCTCGTCGTAGTCCAGGCCGTAGCCGACCACGAACTCGTTGGGGATGTCGAAGCCGACATCCGCGACCTCGACATCGATCTTGACGGCGTCGGGCTTACGCAGCAGGGTGACGACTTCGAGTGAGGCGGGGTTGCGGGTCTTGAGGTTTCGGAGCAGCCACGACAGGGTCAGACCCGAATCGATGATGTCCTCGACGATCAGCACGTGACGGCCCGCAATGTCCTTGTCGAGGTCCTTGAGGATGCGCACCACACCGGAGGACGACGTCGACGAACCGTACGAGCTGACGGCCATGAACTCCATCTGCGTCGGGATCGGCAGTGCGCGAGCGAAGTCGGTCATGAAGAAGATCGCGCCCTTGAGCACGCCGATGAGGAGCAGATCCCCTTCGGGAGCACCCGGCGGATACCGCTTGGCAACCGACTCTGCCAGTTCTGCGGTGCGCTTCTCGATCTCTTCCTGCGAGATCAGCACCGACGCAATATCGCCTTCGTACACCGGGTCCTACCTACCTTCCGTCAGTCGTCCGCACACCGTTGCTGGTCGACGAACTCCACGCTCAGAGTGCCACGCCGTCGTGCCACCACCAACCTGGTACCCCGTTGCGGGCCCCGGCCGACAGCCACCGGTCCTTGCCCGTGCCACTCTCCCACCAGGGCATCTACGGCACGCAGGGTTCGATCGGTCGGTGACGAGGCTCCCATTCCGATCAACCACACCCTCACCGCACGACGCCGGACCGCGGGTGGAGCCGACGCGAGTCCGAAGACATCCAGGCTCTGTCCTTGGGGCACGGCGCACGGCTCTTCGGGCACGAGTGCGTCCGAGAGAACGCGCGCTGCGGCGTCGTCGAGGGCGTCGCCGTCTTCCCTCAATTGCGCCGCAGTCCGCGCGAGTGCTGCGGCCACCCCGCCCCCGAGAACGTCCTCGAGCAGTGGCAGGACTTCGCTTCGCAGCCGCACACGGGTGAACCGCGGATCCGAGTTGTGCGGGTCCTCGTACGGGCGGTACCCGAGTTCCTCGCATGCCAGCCGGGTCGTGTCGCGCCGGACGCCGAGGAGGGGACGCCCCCATGGATCGTCGAACGGCGCCATGCCGCGGATCGAGCGCAGACCCGAGCCGCGGCCGAGGCCCAGTAGAACGGTCTCGGCCTGATCGTCGAGAGTGTGGCCGAGCAGTACCGGGTCACCGCACCGTGCTTCGTCGAGGGCCCGGTACCGCACATGACGCGCGGCAGCTTCGAGACCGCCGGGGCCGGTGACATCGACCGCCTGTACCCGCACCGAATCACATCCGACCGACTCCGCGAACTCGACTGCCCGCGCGGCGACGATGCCGGACCCGACCTGCAGACGATGGTCCACCACCACTGCGTGCACGGCGTCGGCTTCTGCGACGGCGGCGGCGGTCAGAGCTGCCGAGTCCGCGCCACCGGAGAGCCCGACGACGACGGTGGTCGCGTCGTGCTCGGTGAGCCAGGCGCGCACCGCCCGGCGGATCTCGTGGATCGCGGGGGTCTCGGGAAGCAGGGGTGGCGGTGCCGCGGCCACGATCAGCCCAGCACTCGCGCGATCCAGGCTTCCGGCTTGTCGATCTCGGCGAGCGTCGGCAACGCGTCCGGCCCGGACCACACCGCGTTGAACTGCTCCATCCCGACCTTCGCCGTGACAGCGTCGACGAACTTCTTGCCGTGGACGTACTGCGCGATCTTCGCGTCCATCCCGAGCAGTATGCGGATGACGCGGTGGATCGGGTTGCTGCTGCGTCGGCGGCGACTGTCGAATGCGCGCCGGATACGGACCACCGACGGAACCACCGAGGGTCCGACCGCGTCCATGACGTGGTCGGCGTGACCCTCGAGGAGGGTGCCGAGCGCGAGCATTCGATCGAGGCTTTCGCGCTGGGGCTCGGCCTGCAACGCACGCATCAGACCGAGCATGCCGCGCTGCGACATCGACTTACCCTCGGGCTCGCGCAGGTCACGGACCGCCGACACGACACGTCCGGCGATGTCACCGATCGGCTCGTCGACAGCGGCCGACAGTTGACCCGCTGCATCGCGCATGAGATCGGCCATCCAGGGCGCTTCCGCGAACTGCACCCGATGCGTGACCTCGTGCAGGCATACCCACATGCGGAAGTCTGCGGTGGGTACCTTCAGCGCACGTTCGACGGCGACGACATTCGGGGCGACCAGCAGCAGTTTCCCCGAGAACGGGTCGTATTGCCCGAGCACGGCCGAGGACAGGTAGGCGAGCATCGCACCGGCCTGCGCCCCGGCGGGTTTCGCGGCCCACGAGCGGTTCTCGCCCCCTCCGACCAGCTCGGACATCGAGGCGGCCGCGGCGTGGACCCACCCCGGTCGGTCCACGACGAGCGCAGGAAGTGGTGCGGCACCGTCGCCGAGGCCGGTGAGATCCCGGACCGGGGCCTCTGCCCGGTCGGAGGCCGACGCAAGTTCGGCTGCTGCGGTGTCGTAGGTGTAGCGCGACATCGCCGGCGCCGGACGCGCCAGCCGGGCGCCGACGCCCGCCGCGAACGGCCAGTCGATCGCGTCGCCGAGTGCGCGGTCGGCCCCGCTCATCGGCACCCACATTCTCGGAGGACCGAGGCCACTGCATCCAGTGCGGGCCTGGCCTCGCCGGGGGAACGATCATTGGACAGCAACGCGAAGGAGAGCACGCGACCATCGACGTCGACGACATAACCGGAAAGTCCGCTCACCAGATTCAGTGTGCCCGTCTTTGCTCGAACCCACCCGGCTCCGGCCCGATTCACCTCGCCGTAGCGGTCGGCGAGGGTGCCGGTACCACCGGCGACGGGGAGGTGGTCGAGCATGGGTCGCAGTTCGCGACTGTCCGGTCCCGCCGCGGCCGCCATGACCGAGTCGAGCAGACCGGCCGGGATCCGGTTGTCGATCGACAGGCCGCTGAGGTCGGCCAGCGTCACACCGGTGGTGTCGAAGCCTGCGCCCTGCAACGTGCGCAGGACGGCGCCGGTGGCACCGGAGAACGACGCCCCGGCTCCGGCCTCGAGGGCGACCTCGCGGCCGATGGCCTCGGCGAGCACATTGTCGGATCGGCTCACCATTTGTCCGAGCCGGTCGCGCAACGGTGCCGATTGCACCGACGCCATGGGGGTGGCAGCGGGAGCTGCTGAGCCGAAGGCGACGGTCGCGGGGTCGGCGCCGAGCGCGCTCGCCAGTGCCCGCCCCGCGTCCAGGGCCGGTGTCGCGCTGCGCGACGATTCGTCTTCGAGGGGATTCGATCGCCCGCCGTCGAGCATCACCGGTTCGAGGGGCGCAATGA
This sequence comes from Rhodococcus sp. NPDC060090, assembly GCF_042729855.1. Classification (NCBI taxonomy): domain Bacteria; kingdom Bacillati; phylum Actinomycetota; class Actinomycetes; order Mycobacteriales; family Nocardiaceae; genus Rhodococcus; species Rhodococcus sp. NPDC060090. The sequence goes on from NZ_JBHWXB010000007.1 coordinate 259,654, forward strand.
ACCCGTCGCCGATGTCTTCGGGGAACCATCCGGGTGCGAGGGTGTCGCCGCTGTACACACCGATGTCGACGAGCACGGAGTCGACAGCGGCGCCGGACCTCGAGATCTGATCGGCGAGATCGGCGATGCGCGGAGCCCCGGGATAGAAACCGTCCTGCCCGACGGGCTGCGCGGTCAGTGTCGGGTCACCTCCGGCGACGAGCACGATCTCGCCGGGCCGAGACCCGGATACCACCTTCGTCGTGATCCGGTGGTCGGCGGGCAGAGCGATCAGGGCGGCCGCCGCTGTGAGCAGCTTCGTGGTCGACGCCGGTGTCATCGGGCGTTCGGGCTCGTGCGACCAGAGCACCGTGCCCGTCGCGGTGTCGGTGACCGATCCGGTGAATGCGCCGAGTCCGGGGTTCGCCACGGCCGCATCGAGTGCGGCAGCGAGTCCGGCGGGTGTGGGCTCGGGGGCGGAGTCGACGACGGCCACGACCTGCGGGGTCGCGATGACGGGCGCCGGAGCCGGGACCACGGAGGCGGATGCGGTGCTCCGTACGTCGTACACCGCGAATGCGCCACCGACCACGAGCGCGAGGAAGCCCGCGATCCAGATACCGAGAAGGATCCGAAAGCTCCGACGCTTGCGGGTCTCGAGCGCACCCTGCTTCTTGCTCTTACCTTGCCCCGCCAACACGCCTCCGCTGTGTCCAACACCCTCGGCTCCACACACTCGCGCCCCTGGTGGTCGCGTGGCGGTCCGGTACCTGCACCTACAGCGTAGCGCCGGGGCGGTTATCCTCACTTCGGACCATCGCCGCAGATACGGACGTCGTATCGACTGGCAAACATCGACGAAGTGAGGCAAGGCGTGGAGTTCGAGGTCACGATCGAGATCCCCAAGGGGCAGCGCAACAAGTACGAGGTCGATCACGAGACCGGCCGCGTCAAGCTCGACCGCTATCTCTACACCTCGTTCGGATACCCCGCCGATTACGGCTACATCGAGAACACGCTCGGCGAGGACGGCGATCCGCTCGACTGCCTGGTGCTGCTGCCCGAGTCCGTGTACCCGGGCGTGATCGTCGATGCCCGCCCGGTCGGCATGTTCAAGATGGTCGACGAGGCCGGTGGCGACGACAAGGTCCTGGCCGTTCCGGCCGGAGATCCGCGTTGGGATCACATCCAGGACATCAGCGACGTCCCGCAGTTCGAGCTCGACGCCATCAAGCACTTCTTCGTGCACTACAAGGATCTCGAGCCCGGCAAGCACGTCGAGGCTGCCGATTGGACCGGCCGCGCCGATGCGGAGGCCGAGGTCACCGCATCGATCGCGCGCCTGAAGGACAACGGCGGACACTGAGCTCCGAAGCTGAGATCTCCCGGCCGATCATCGAATCGGCCGGGAGATTTTTCGTTCGCTACCGAGCAACGCCCGGTGGTCGCTACCGAGCAGTGCCCAGTGGTCGCTGGCGAGCAGTGCCCAGTGGTCGCTGGCGAGCAGTGCCCAGTGGTCGCTAGCGACCCTTGAACTCCGGCGTGCGCTTCTGCACCACGGCGGTGATCGCCTCGGTGAGGTCTTCGGACGGCAGGAACGCCGCGTTCCAGGCTGCGACGTAGCGGAGGCTGTCGTCGACCTGCGCGGAGCGCGTGTGGTCGAGGACGTCCTTGATGCCGTGGACGACGAGCGGCGGGTTGGCTGCGATCTCGGCGGCGGTCGCGTGCGCCGCCGCGAGCACAGCGGGGGCGTCGTCGAAGACGTCGCCGACGAGGCCGATCTTCTCGGCTCGTGCCGCATCGATGTCCTTGCCGGTCAACGCGAGCTCACGCAGGTGGCCGTCGCCGATGATCAGGGGCAGGCGAGCGAGGCTGCCGACGTCGGCAACCATCCCGACCTTGACCTCGCGGACGCTGAACCGGGCGTCGGCGCTCGCATAGCGGATGTCGGCCGCCGAGATGAGGTCGACTCCGCCACCGATGCACCAACCCGAGATCGCGGCGACGACAGGCTTGCGGCAATCGGCGACGGCGGTGATCGCGCCCTGCATGCGTTTGACCATCGCGTGGAAGTCTGTGCGCGGCTTGGCCTGTGCCTTGTCTGCGAGCACGGATCCCAGATCGCCTGCCATGGCGGGAAGGTCGAGCCCGTAGGAGAAGTGTTTACCGGAGCCGGTGAGGACGACGGCGCGGACCTCGGGGTCGGCGTCGAGTTGCGCGAAGATCTCCGGCAATTCCGACCAGAAGTCCGGTCCCATCGCATTACCTTTACCCGGGCCGATGAGCGTGACCTGAGCTACGTGTTCGGTGCGCTCGACGGTGAACGCCTTCCAGCTGGATGAATCAGTCATTACTCGACAGTAATATCTGGGCGAGGAAAGCGCACCGAGCTTCCGATCACGCCGATCCTTGTGGATCCGGTCACAGCAGTCACCGGTTTTCATAGGGTGGCATCATGCCCAGGCCACTGCATCCGAATGCCGCCAGAGTTGCCGACACACTCATCGCCCGGGGCCACCACGGCTTGATCACCACGCAGTCGGCTCCCGTACACACCGCCGATGAGGCAGCGGCGGCAGTGCGAGCCGACGTCGGCGCCATCGTCGAGTCTCTCGTGTTCCTCCTCGACGACGAGCCGGTACTGCTCCTGGTCTCGGGCGCCCACCGGGTGTCGCTCGAGCGCACCGGCAGCCGGTTGGGCGGCACCCTCGCTCCCGCATCCGACGACATGGTCGCCGAGGTCACCGGGCAGCAACTCGGCGGCGTCGCCCCGCTCGGGCATCCCACCAACCTTCCGACCTACGTCGACACTGCGCTGGCGGGATACCCCGAACTGTGGGCATCAGGAGGGTGCCCGGGCACTCTCTTCCGCACCTCGTACACCGAACTCCTACGCGTGACCGCGGGAATCGACGTCGAGGTCGACTAGACGAGAATGCGCCCGGCAGGTCAGGATGCGAGCGCGGCGCCTCGGCCGTCGACGTACCTGCGACCGATCTCCGCCGCCCACGGCGAAATCTCGACCAGGCCGAGGGTACGAAGCCACGGCAGGGTTCCGTCGATGATGTTGTCGACGGTGACGCGGCCGGCCACCGGAATCAACGTGACACCGTCGGCCACCTTCACCGCGTGAATGTCGGCGATCAGACCGGCCAGGCCGCGCGCAGTTCCGACATAGGACAGACCGGTCGCTCCCCCGCCGTTCCTGCGCCACGCCTCCTGGGCCCGACGACGGGCCGCACGCGCTTCGACGTCGACGATCACTTCGAGATCGACCAGCACAGTGAGAGAGTCGGGATCGCGGCCCTCCGCGGCAGCCTCGGCTCGTACCCGATCGCGGATCTTGCGCGCTTCCCGCAGATCGGCGGCACGCACCCGAACGACCGTGCGCGGAGCAGCACTGAGGTCGAGCGGCCCTCCCCCGTCACGATCGACGGTGAGGTCGGCCCACACATCGGGAACCGGCCCCCCTATGAATTCGACCGCGACACGCAGGGACTTCTTGGTTGAAGGAAACTTACTGTAGGACATGAGAATTCCTCTCGATATGCCGAATACGGCATCGAAAAACGGAAACGGGAACCTCATCAGTCCATACAGATGCAGGAGGCCGTACGGCACAGATCGACGTGACGGCGGCACCACTGCGCCGCTGCCTCGGTCGAACTCCATACTGCCATGCGCGAAATCCTACTGAGCTTGTGTGGAATTGTCGATCGCTACGGTGACCGTCAGACGCATTCCGCCGCACCGTCGCCCGACTGCGTGAGACCGGGCCGGGTCTCCGGCGACGGACTCCAGGCTCCATCGGACTTGGCGTACGACCAGGACGGCCCATCTTCCACCAGCTGCCGAAGCGCTGCGAGCAGACGGTCGACGTCTGCGGAAGAGCTTCCCAGACCCAAAGATGCGCGCACCGCACCGCCGGGAAGTCCGACGCGGGAGAGCAACGGGTGGGCACAGAAACGACCGTCGCGAACCCCGATACCGTGTTCGGCCGAGAGATACGCGGCAACCTCACCGGGCTCGAAGCCCTCAACGCCGAACGTGACGATACCGACGCAGTCCGCCGAATCATCCCACAGGCGAAGAATTTCCACGCCGTGGACGTCGCGTAGACCGTCGATGAGCTGCGCACACAGCAGCTCCTCGTGACGAGCGGCGGCCTCGGCATCATGCGCCGCGAGGGTGTCGCATGCGGCGGCGATCGCCGCGACCCCCAGCACATTCGGAGAACCGGCTTCGTGACGGGCTGGGGCACACGCCCACTCGGTGTGGTCGAGGGAAACCTCGCGCACCGCACCGCCGCCGGCAAGGTACGGCTCCGCCGCATCGAGCCAGTCGCGACGCCCGACGAGCACGCCGGCACCGAACGGCGCGTACAGCTTGTGCCCCGAGAACGCGAGGTAGTCGACGCCGGACTCAACGAGATCGATGCGGCGATGAGGGGCCAGCTGGGCACCGTCGACGAAGATCCGCGCACCACACCCGTGAGCGAGATCGGCGAGTTCCGCGATCGGCAGAACCTCACCGGTGACATTGGATGCTCCGGTCACCGCGAGCAGGGCTGCCGGAGCACGCTCGAGCTCCACGGCGATCCGCCACACGGTCTCGGAGATCGAATCCGCAGCTTCGACAACACGAGTGCTCTTCCACGGCAACAGGTTCGCGTGATGCTCGATGTCGAGTACCACTACGTCGCCGGGAACCGCACCGGCGAGCAGGTTGATCGAATCCGTGGTGTTGCGGGTGAACACCACCACTTGATCCTCGTCGGCTCCGACGAAACGGGAGACCGACTCACGCGAATCCTCGTAGCTCGCGGTGCTGATGCGCGACGCATAGCCCGCACCGCGGTGCACGCTGGCGTAGAACGGCAGCAGTTCGGAAATCCGGTCCGTCACGCTCGCCAGAGCAGGAGCACTCGCCGCATAGTCGAAGTTCGCGTACGTGCAGGTGCCGCCCTGCACGAGTGGAACCTGCACGTCACAACCCGAGACGCGAGCAAACGGAGCGATACAGGTGGTGGTGGCAACAGTCATGACGAATTTCCCTCGTGTATCAGGGACCCGTCGGTGATCGCCACGACGAAGGTGATTCGCTCGCCGGCGGAGTCCGCGCTTGCTGCGTCCAGGTTCGGAACGTCAGCCAGGTCGTCACCCGGAGCACCCCACCGCGGTGGAGGGTTGCCGACCAGCGAGCCGGGGCTTGACGCTGGTACTCATGACCTGCCGAAGACAATGACACCGGGCACACTTCGTGTCAAGTCGGCGCTCGATCGCGGCCGAGGTCCCGCTCGAGAGCAGTGCCGAGTTTCTCCTTCTGACCTGCAGAGAATCCGCCGCCGTGCTTTGCTCTGAAGCGCGACACCGCAACGCCCGCCTCACCCACTGCACCCACCGAAAGTTCATCTGCCGTCCACCTTCACGTGAGATAAACCGGATCGCCCCACCGAGTAGAAGGACAGCGGATTGTCTGCTCACCACCCGCCCGCACCCGACGACACGTCGCTCGTCCCTGAGATCTTCCTGCGCGGATCGCACGCACCCTCGCCACGCACACTCGTCGACGTGCTGCGTGCCACCGCCGAGTCGCATCCGCACGCTCCCGCGATCGACGACGGCACCACGATGCTCGACTACACCGAGCTCCTCGACCTGGTGTTCGTGGGAGCCCGCGGACTCGCGGAGGCCGGCGTAGGCGCCGGCGATCGCGTCGGGGTCCGCATGTCGTCGGGGTCCAAGGACCTCTACGTCACCATCCTGTCCGTCCTCGCTGCGGGCGCCGCCTACGTTCCGGTGGACGCCGACGATCCCGACGAACGCGCCGAGCTCGTCTTCTCCGAGGCGAAGGTCACCGCGATCGTCACCGATGCGGGCATCGGTCCCGGCACAGCACCACCGGCCGACGAACCGGACGTGCGCGAGCCGGCCCTCGACGACGACGCATGGATCATCTTCACCTCCGGTTCCACCGGCACCCCCAAGGGTGTTGCCGTCACACACCGCAACGCCGCAGCCTTCGTCGACGCCGAAGCCAACCTGTTCTGCCGGGACGAACCGCTCGGCCCCCGCGACCGGGTACTCGCAGGCCTGTCCGTCGCCTTCGACGCGTCGTGCGAGGAGATGTGGCTGGCCTGGCGGCACGGCTCGTGTCTCGTTCCGGCGCCGCGCTCACTGGTTCGCTCGGGCATGGACCTCGGCCCGTGGCTGGTCTCCCGCAACATCAACGTCGTCTCCACGGTCCCGACCCTCGCCGCGATGTGGCCGGGGGAGGCACTCGAAGCGGTACGTCTGCTCATCTTCGGGGGGGAGGCCTGCCCGCCCGACCTCGCCGAGCGCCTCGCCGTTCCGGGTCGCGAAGTGTGGAACACCTACGGCCCCACGGAGGCCACCGTGGTCGCATGCGCCGCGATCATGGACGGAACCGGACCCATCCGCATCGGCCTGCCGCTCGACGGCTGGGATCTCGCCGTCGTCGACAGCGAAGGCATTCCCGTCGCCGAAGGGCAGGCCGGTGAGCTCGTGATCGGCGGGGTCGGGCTCGCACGCTACCTGGACCCGGCGAAGGACGCCGAGAAGTACGCTCCCATGCCGACGCTCGGCTGGGACCGCGCCTACCGCAGCGGTGACCTCGTCGTCCTCGACAGCGCCGGGCTACTCTTCCAGGGCCGCGCCGACGACCAGGTCAAGATCGGCGGGCGACGCATCGAGCTCGGCGAGGTCGACAACGCCCTGCAGAACCTGCCCGGAGTCGCAGGCGGTGCATGCGCGGTCCGTAAGACCTCCGCCGGAAGTTCGATCCTCGTCGGCTACATCGCCTCCACCGATCCTCATTTCGACGTCGCGTCCGCCCACGATCTGCTGTCCGAACAACTCCCCGCTGCCCTCGTGCCGCGTCTCGCGCTCGTCGACGAGCTGCCCACGCGCACGTCCGGGAAGGTCGATCGCAACGCGTTGCCGTGGCCGCTGCCCGGCGTCGACGCCGACTCCGTGGAAGCGCTCGGGCTCCCCCCGACCGCGGAATGGGTCGCGGGGCTGTGGTCGTCACTGCTCGGCGCCCGAATCGAGGGGCTCGACGACGATTTCTTCGAACTCGGCGGAGGTTCCCTGTCCGCCGCACAACTCGTCACCGCACTGCGTGAGCGTTATCCCGAGATGACGGTTGCCGAACTCTACGACCGACCCCGGCTCGGATCCCTCGCCACCTATCTCGACGAACTCGCCCCGACCGAGACCACGGCTCCACGCGAGGTCGCCCCCGTATCGCGGGGGGCACAGTTCCTGCAGCTCGCCGCGACCGTGCCGCTCATGACGTTGACGGGCCTCCACTGGATCACCTGGCTCGCGATTCTGAACAACATCATCGCGATGGTCACCGATGTGCCGTGGACCGTGACCTTGTCGTGGTGGTGGGTCGCCGTCGGAATCGTCGTGTTCCTCTCTCCGCTCGGCCGGATGAGCACCGCGGTCCTGGGCGCCCGGACCCTCCTCCGCGGACTGACACCCGGCAGTTATCCACGCGGTGGCTCGGTCCACCTGCGTTTGTGGACCGCCCAGCGCTTGTCGGAGGCGTCCGGTGCGACCAACCTGTCGGGAGCGCCCTGGATGCGTCAGTATGCGCGGGCGCTGGGCGCGAAGATCGGCCACGGCGTCGACCTGCACACCCTCCCCCCGGTCACCGGCATGCTCGAACTCGGCGACGGCTGCTCGATCGAACCCGAAGTGGACCTGTCGGGGTACTGGGTGGACGGCGACGTCGTCCATATCGGGAGTATCCGTATCGGGGCGGGAGCGTCGATCGGTGCGCGCTCGTTCCTCGCCCCCGGTTCGCGCGTCGGCAAGAACGCCGAGGTCGAGGCCGGGTCGGCGGTGTTCGGCCGGGTCAAGGCGAGCCAGCACTGGGCCGGTTCGCCCGCGCGGAAGACCGGAAAGGCCGAACCGCAGTGGCCGTCGGAAGACCCGCCCCGCGGATCCCGCTGGGTTCCCATCTTCGGCGTGACGTCGATTCTCCTCGCAGGACTTCCGATCATGTCGATCGGCGCCGGTGTCGCGCTGCTCGTCTGGTGGGTGAAGGACACTTCGAGCGTGACCGAGGCCGTGGTCCGTTCCCTTGCGATGCTGCCCGCCGGTGGAATTCTCACCATGGCCGTGTTCGCAGTGCTCACCCTGATCACCGTGCGACTGTTGTCGATCGGCATGACCGAAGGCTGGCATCCGGTCCGAAGCCGTGTCGGATGGCAGGTGTGGGCCACCGAACGCCTGATGGATTCGTCGCGCACGTTCCTGTTCCCGCTCTACGCGTCGATGCTCACCCCGATCTGGCTGCGGCTGCTCGGCGCCGATATCGGCAAGGACGTCGAGGCATCAACGGTGCTCATGGTTCCGAAGTTCACCAAGGTCGCGGACGGCGCGTTCCTCGCCGACGACACCATGGTCGCCTCGTACGAACTCGGCGGAGGCTGGCTGTACATATCGCATGCCAAGGTCGGAAAGCGGGCGTTCCTCGGAAACTCGGGCATGGCAGCGCCCGGTCGTCGCGTGCCCAAACACGGTCTGGTCGCGGTCCTCTCGGCCGCACCGGAGAAGGCGAAGTCGGGGTCTTCGTGGCTCGGCAGTCCCCCGGTACGGTTGCGCCGGTCCTCCGGCGGATCCGATTCGAGTCGCACGTTCGAGCCATCGTTGAAGCTCAAGATCGCGCGCGGGGCCGTCGAGACCTTCCGGCTCGTTCCGATGGTGGTCACGTTCGGCATCGGGCTGCTGGTCCTGTTCTCCCTCAACTCCATTGCCGTCCATTTCGGCTACCCGGCGGCGGCACTGGTGAGCGGCCTCGTGTTGATGGCTGCCGGTGCGGTCGCATGCATCGTCACCATCGCTGCGAAGTGGACAATCGTCGGACGCATCGGGAAAGAAGAGCACCCGCTGTGGAGTTCGTTCGTGTGGCGCAACGAAGTGTCCGATACCTTCGTCGAGATGGTTGCCGCGCCGTGGTTCGGTCAGGCGACCCCCGGCACCGCCGTGATGAACCTGTGGTTGCGTGGCCTCGGAGCGAAGATCGGCCGCGGTGTGTGGTGTGAAAGTTACTGGTTGCCGGAGGCCGATCTCGTGACTTTGGGCCCCGGCGCGACGGTGGAGAGGGGGTGCGTGGTTCAAACCCACCTGTTCCATGATCGGATCATGGCCATGGACACCGTGACCCTCGAAGCCGGCGCCACGCTCGGCCCGCAATGTGTCGCGTTGCCCGCATCGGGGCTCGGCGCCGGCGCCACAGTCGGACCTGCGTCCCTCGTGATGCGCGGCGACGTGGTTCCCCCTTCCACTCGGTGGCAGGGCAATCCGATCGCGCCATGGTCCCGGCCGGGCGAGTGGTCACCGCGATGAAGCCCCTCAAACCGGCGAAGCCCGTGGCCCCGACCGGGCCCGATCGCCCCCTCGACCCGTACCTCCCCCAGAGCGGGAACCGTGGCTATCGCGTGTCGCGGTACGAACTGGACCTGACATACAAGGTGACCGCCAACCGGCTCGACGGCCGCGCCACGATCATCGCCACCACGACCGACGTCCGCGCAAAGTACACACTCGACCTCGCACAGGCGATGCGCGTGACCAAAGTGACCGTCAACGGGCGACGTCCCGCAAAGTTCACCCACCGCAACGACAAGCTGACGGTGACGTCCTCGCAGACGGTCCCGGTCGGGGCGGTTCTCACCTTCGCCATCCAGTACGCAGGCACCCCGACCCCGCGGCACACCATGTGGGGCGAGGTCGGCTGGGAAGAACTCGACGAGGGTTCGCTGGTCGCCAGCCAGCCGAACGGTGCGCCGACGTGGTTTCCGTGCGACGACCATCCCGGTTCGAAGGCCACCTACCGCGTCACGATCACCACGGATGCGCCGTTCCATGCGATCGCCAACGGGACGCTGCTCCGCAAGACGACGAAGTCCAGCCGCACGACGTGGGTGTACGAGCAGCCCGAACCGATGTCGACGTATCTCGCGAGCGTGCAGATCGGGAACTACGAGGTTCGCCGGGTCGCGTCGTCGCCCGTGCCGCAGTTCGCTGTGCACCCGCCGCGGCTGCGCGCCAAGTTCGACAGGGACTTCGGACGTCAGTCACAGATGATCGAAGTGTTCTCGCGGCTGTTCGGGCCGTATCCGTTCGCGCACTACACGGCGCTCGTCACCGACGACGACCTCGAAATCCCGGTCGAGTCCCAGGGGATGTCCGTCTTCGGCGCGAACTTCTGCAGTGGTAATCGCGACGAGGAGCGGCTGGTGGCGCACGAGTTGGCACACCAGTGGTTCGGAAACAGCCTGACCTTGAAACAATGGAAGGACATCTGGCTGCACGAGGGTTTCGCGTGTTACGCGGAATGGTTGTGGTCGGAGAACTCCGGGGGGTCATCAGCGCACGAACACGCGCGGCTGGCGCACGCCGGGCTTACCCGCCTGCCGCAGGACATACTCCTGGGCGACCCCGGACCGAAGGACATGTTCGACGACCGGATCTACAAGCGCGGCGCCCTCACGTTGCACGCGTTGCGGTTACGACTCGGCGACGAACGCTTCTTCACCCTTCTGCGTATGTGGACGACCGAGTACCGGCACTCCAACGTCACCACCGACCAGTTGATCGATCTGGCAACACGATTCACCGATGTGTCACTGCGACCGCTGTGGGACGCGTGGCTCGGTACCACCGCACTGCCACCACTGCCGAACGGTCGGCTTTCCTAGATCAGGGAAGGTCCACCTGCGAGGCCAGCCAGCGGTCGTCCACGAGCTCGAGCGTCATGACGACACGGCTGCGATCGAGTCGCGGTTCCGGGACGACCGAGTTCGTCACCGTCTGATCGATGAACAGCAGCACCTCGACGCGATCGGTCGTGGCCGACTTGACGCCGGCTTCCACCACCGTGCCTTCCGCCTGCGCATTGTTGTCGACGAGCAGCTGGCGCAGTTCACCGCTCGACTGCGCGTACATCTCCTTGAACTCGCCGGTGGCGCCGTTCAACACTGCATCGAAGTTGCTGTCGAGTGCACCGGGACTGACCGAGGTCAGCGTCACCGCGTATTCCTGCGCGGTCGCGAGCGCCTCGGTGGCCGCCGCGTCGACGGACCTGACCTCGTGCGCCTTCCACGCAAAGAATGCGGCGCACGCCACTGACGCCACGGTGATCATGACGAGCACGGCGGTGCGGATCCGCCGCATGCGTCGACCCGAATCGGCACCGGCATGCTCGGCACCGGTTTCCTCGGTGACGTTCTGATTCGCCGGGTCGACAGTGTCGGTCACGGCTGCGTCGACTGCGAGAGTGGAACTGGTCTTGCTCATGTGCATTCTCCTTCCAGAGAGCTGATGGGCACGAAGATCTCGGCTACCGCGGGTAGAGGTACTCGGCGGGCGGACCCCCGTAGGTCAAGGGAACCGACAGCGGCCCCACCGGAGTCGGATCGGCGGTACGAGCCGGATCGGCACCCGGCGGAAGCGCGGCCTCCCCTTCCTCCCCGGGCGGGCGGGGAGCATTCCGGGCGCCGCGGATGAGAACCGACGGGTCCGGGTTGTTGCAGTAGGTATACAGATAAGGCTCCGGAAAATCCGGGACCGACGGCGGCCGGCGGGGAAGGTCGTAATCGCACGTGTAGCGCGGGTACAAATTGACGTACGCCCAGATGCCGCCGTCACGGAACGCGGTTCCGATCGCCTCGAGTGTCGAGCCGTCCCGCTCGGTCGGGAAGAAGAACTCCTGCAGGGCCGGAACCCGTAGATATGCCATCTGAGAGACGGTCGCAAGATTGCCGAGCAGCTGCACCATCGTCGGAGAATTGTCCGCGATGATCGAGTCGATTGCGCCGAGGGTCGCGGGAGCAGCATCGACGAATGTCCGGAACCCCGCGTCCATCTCCTCCGCGCCCTGCAGCAATCCGGACAGGTTGGCCGACGTGGTCTGAAGGCCCGGACTCCCGTCGGCAAGTGTATCGAGAACCACCTTGCTGGTATTGAGTATCGACACAGTTTGCGGCAGGACGGAATCGAGCGTCGAGATGAGGAAGGTCCCTCCGTCGATGATGTCGGACAGCTTCTCGGGCGCCTCGGGGCTGACTCCCAATTCCTCGACGATCACCTGGACTTCGGCGGGATCGATCTGTGCGAGCATGCCATCCAGATTGTGCATGAGGTCCGACAGCGGTACCGGCGTGGAGGTATCCCTCGTCGAGATCACGGCGCCATCCGTCAGATACGGCCCGTCATCGGTACTCGGACGGAAGTCGAGATACTGCTCTCCGGCGAGCGACAGACCCGCAACACGAACCTCCGACCCTTGGGGGATCTTCGTCTGCGAATCGATCGAAGCGACCGCGACGACGCCGTCCCCGGTGAGATCCACCGACGTCACACGGCCCACCGGAACTCCGCGCAACGTCACGTCGCGATCGGGGAGAATTCCACCGGACTGATCGAAATGCACCTGCACCTGGATCTTTCGATCGGTCGGATTCAGTTCGAATATCCCGAATACCAGATAGACGATTCCGAGTACCAGTGTCATTGCGAGCGCCGTCAAGGACAAACCCAGACGATGTCGATATCCGCTCCGGACCGCACCGACCACCGGCGCTGCAATCCTGTCTGTCGCGCTCATCTTCGTCGTCATCCGCCCGCTCCCGTCAACCTGCCCTGCAGACGCAGCAAGGAGTGGGTGAGGGCACCCACCATCGTGTCGATGTCCGATGTCTCGGGCAGCCGGCTTCCCGGATCCCCGAAATGACCGGGTGACGGAATCGCGCCGAAGATCAGCTGCTGCCAGTCCGCGTCGGCGTGAGCAGACGTCGAGTTCGTCGTCTTCATGATCGGGGCAAAGAGGCTGTTGACGGCTTCGAGTGAAGCATCGGGGGAGGTCGCCGCATTGTTGAGTTCGGCGGCAATCCTGTTGATATCGGCGACCATCGACCGCGTATCGGTACCGTTGACCGACGGGAACTTCGCCATCTGCGAACTGATCCGATCCACCTGGGTCACGAGATCGAGGATCTCCGCGGTGTCCCCGGCGAGGACGTCGAGCGCCGGACCGGCCGCGGCAACCACCTCGCGGATCGTCGACTTCCGTTCCGCCAGTGTCGCGATGAGCATGTCGGTTTGGACAAGTGAGTGTTCGATCTCGGCGGAACGCGAGCCGAGCTGCGTGACCAGACGAGCGGATTCGTCGAGAAGGCTCTCGATGTTCGCACCCCGCCCGTCTACAGCGTTACCGAGCCCGTTCACGATCTTGGTGAGGTTACGAACTGCACCTCCGTTGACGAGGACCGATGCGGTCGAGAGCAACTCCTCGATGGTCGCGGCCGCAGAAGTGTCTGCGATCGGAATCGCGTCGCCGTCGCCGAGCGGAGGCGCGGCCACAGCTTCCCCTTCGGGTGCCTGTAGCGCAATGAAGACATCCCCCAGGGGTGTCGCCGAGCGTAATTCGGCACGACTGCCTGCGGGCACCATGACACCTTCCGCAACGCGCATGGTCACGACCGCCTGATACCCCTCCACCGCCATCGAGTCGACCTCCCCCACATCGACGCCGCCGAGTTTCACCTTGGCCTTCGTCGGTAGGTTCAGCGCGTTCTCGAATGTTGCCGTGAGAGTGTATGAGTCACCGCTCAAACCCGGAGCAGGCAGCGGAAGCTGTTCCAGCCCCACCGAGCAGGCCACGGTCGACGACGCCGCAACCATCACGCACGCAGCGCCTACGCATCGCCTGATCCTGAGATTCACCGGTGCATCCCCGCAAGTCCTTCGAGCATCCCCGACATCCCGAAATCCGGGCCGAAGTCGCTGACGGTGCCGGTGTCACAACCCAGATCCCGCATTCCCATGAGATTGCAGACCTCCTTGACCAATTGACCGTCGAGCGCGACCCGTTCGAGCAGTCCGTGTACGCGGGCTCCGCCGTTCTCCCGATCCATGACGTGGTAGGCGTTGTTCAGCAGGAGCGGGGCCAGGTCCAGGAACTCTCCGACCTCCCGCTGGTAGTCGGCGAGCGCGCGGGTGAGCGTCTCGGCGTTCGTCGCCGTCGCTTGCACCGCACCGCGGTTGGCCGTCAGCAGATCATTCGTCTGCAGCAGAATGTCATTGATCATGGTTCCGGTGTCGCCGAGGCCTATTCCGGATTCGGCCAGCACGGCACTGAGTCGGCTCGTCACTTCACCGAACTCACGAATGTCTTGATCGTTGACCGCCGCAGCCTCGGACAGCACTGCGAGATTGTCGACGATCGTGGTGAGTTCGTTGCGCGTCCGGGCACCTCCGTCGGGTCCGATCCTCAAAGCCTCCGACAACGTTCCGAGCGCAGATCTGATACTGCTGCCTTGCCCCTCGGTCATCGACGCGCCCGCGCTGAGGAGTTCGGCGACGGCTCCGTTGCCCTCGCCGTCACCCTGGAGTTCGAGCGCCATGGTGTCGGCCATGGCAAGAAGTCTGTCGAACTCGATGGGGGTGCGGGTCCGCTCGAGTCCGATCACAGCCTCGTCCTCGAGGGTGTCGCCGCCGCGATACACCGGGGTCAACTCCACGTGCCTATCGGTAAGCACCGATGTCGAGACAGCAACTGCGTGCGCATCGGACGGGATATCCATGGCGCCATCGATATTCATCGTCACCGCCACGTGCGTCCCATGCGGTTCGATGGCGGTCACCCTGCCGACCTCGAGACCAAGCACCGCCACGGTGTTCCCGACGTAGAGTCCGGCACCGTTGTCGAACTTCGCGGTGACAGTGATCTCGCTGTTGCCGGCGAACCACGATCGAGCACCGAAGAACGCAAGCCCTGCGACAACGGCGATCACCGCCGCTATCGACACCCATCTACGTTTCTTCATTGGCAGTCCTCGAAATAGGGAGGGAGCGAATGCAGTTCGTCGTTTCCGCTGATCGCGCACATCCACGAGTCGATGAACGGGCCGGCAACGGAGGTGAAATCCAGTTCGGGTCCGGTACCCGTCGCGTTCGTGAAGTTGCGGATCGGGACCGGGAGAATCTGGAGAATATTGCGGAGCAGTTCATCCTGATTGCCCAGACTCTGCAGCATCGAGTCGAGATCGGTGATCAATGCGTCGAGTGACACGCGATCGTCGACGACGATCGTATGCAGCTGCTGCACAAGACCGCTGGTGGACGACAACAACCGCTCCACCAGATTCTGCCGAAGAGCCAGTTCGTTCACCATCTCACTGCTGTCTCGCACAAGGGAACCGAGGTCGCCCTGCTGCGCGCGGATGATCTCCGTGAGCTCATAGGTTGCGGATACGAGAGATCCGACCTGGTCCCGACGGTCTGCGATCACCCTCGACAGGCTCTCGACATTCTCCAGCGCTTGCGGCATCAGCGCAGGAAGATCGTCCAGTTCCGCGGCGAGTTCGTTCAGTGTCGCACCCAGTCGTTCCGCGTCGACCTGCTCGAAGGTCGTTGTCGCGTCGGCGAGAACCTCTTGAATATCATAGGGCACAACGGTATTGGACAACCTTACCCTATTGTCCGGGATGCTTCCCTCGCCGGCCGGACGCAACTCCACATAGCGCGACCCGAGCAGCGTGGTGAGCTTGATCGACGCGACCGTGTCGGCACCGAGATTCACACCGTTGTCGATCTTCATTTCGACGACCACGTGGTCACCCTCGAGTCGTGCGCCTTCGACCGTGCCAACCTGGATCCCGGCGACCGTCACCCCGTCCCCGGGCGCGATCTGAGCTGCCTGGACGAATTCCGCCTCGTAGGTCGCCTTTCCGAGACCCAGATTTGCAACCCCGACGGTCGCGACCAACACGGCAATGATCGCCACCACGGTCACCACGCCGAGAGAGACAGCGCTGTACGACTCGACCGGTCGCAACCGGAATCTCCGAGCGAAGGTAGATCCTGTTCGTGTCATGCCGTCACCTACAGATCGGGGAGTTCTTGGTTTCGCCGCCGGGAGTGGCCCCCGCCACGATCGACGGGATGACATGACTCAATTCGGGAACGAGGGTGGCGTTGATGTTGCACAGGTAGGCGTTGAGGTACGCACCGTCCTCACTCACACGAGCCAGCCCCTTCAGAAGACCGGGGAGATTGAAACCGAAGTACTCCCACGATGGTTTGGTGTCGACGAAGTGGCCGGTGAAACCCGGTTGTCTGCGCAGCATTTCCTGCAGATCCGGCTGCACTTCACCGGTGAGCGATGCAAGGCTGTCGGCTGTGGTGGCGATCCTGTCGAGCGAACCGACAAGTTCCGGGCGCCTGGCGTTCAGCTCCGTGAAGATCGAGTGTGCACCGGTGATCACCGAGTCGATCTCACCGCTCTGCGATGCGAGATCGGAGATGATGCCGTCGAGGTTGACGATGATGTCGCCGAGGATGCGATCCGGCTCGGCCATCGACTCCGCAAGTCTCGATGTCTCGGCCACAAGGGTGGTCACGGATCCGCCGTCGCCCTGGAGCGCGGCGATCACAGAGGCCGTGATGTTGTCCACCTGTTCCGGGTCGAGCACACTGAACAAGGGTTCGAACCCATTGAGCAACACGGAGATATCGAAGGACGGCTCTGTTCTCGCGAGGGGTATCTCAGCGCCGGCCTCGAGGATCGCCGTATCAGAGGTCTGGCCCAGAGAAAGTCCGAGATAGCGCTGGCCGATGATGCTTTGATAGGTGATCGCTGCCTCGGTGTTCGCAAACACCTGCTGAGACGAGTCGATGCTGAACCCGACCCTCGCAACCGTCTCGTCGAGCGAGATCGAGTCGACCCGGCCCACGCGCACGCCGGCCATCCGGACGTCGTCGCCCACACGCAAACCCGACACATCACTGAATACCGCAGAGTAGGAGCTCGTCGAACCCTGAACTCCTCGCTGCAGGGTGACCACGACCGGCCAGGTCAACCCCGCGGAGATCAAGAGGAACACGATAAGGCCGATCAGCGGCTTCCGTATCGTCATCGCGGCGCTCCGTCCGTCTCGGGGGTCACTCGGATGTCGACGCCGCGTGTGATGGGTCCGAGGAGAAGGTCTGCCGCCCCGCCGAAGTCACCGCCGAGGATCTGATCGACAATGTCCTTCTCGGCTGGCGCACCGACCTGTCCGACGTTGCCTCCTATCGGGGCCCGCTCGATCGTGCTTGTCGATCCGAGTCGTTCGGCCACAGGTGGAGCGCCCGTGTCCGGGGCTGTGGCGCAACTGGGCCCGGCCAGATCTCCGTAGCGGGGGCAGTCGGTGCGCGTGTACTCGATGTGGGGCGTCGCTTGGAAGACGAACTTGCCTGTGCCGTTCTGTTGGCCGACCGGCCAGAACTCCGTCCACCACTTTCCCGAGATCCAATTCATCCTGGTGACGATCGGAGTGAATTCGTGGGCGCCGTCGGCGACCACCCCCAGCACGGGTTCGAGTTCGGTGGTGATGCCGATGATCCGGTCGGTGTTGTTCTCCAGCGACGTCGCCATCGTCGAGAGCGTGTTGGCACTTCCGAAGAACAGCGTCGAGAGTTGCTCCTGCTTCTCCGCTATCGTGCGCATGGGCACGACAGCATGATTGACGGCATCGAGCAGTTCCGGCGCCGAGTGCTGCAATCCTTCCACCGCATCCGCCAGTGCGGACAGGGTCGACGGGCCGCCGTCGGGAGTCACGACGGCGCCGACCTCATGCACGATTCGCTGCAATTGCGCTCCCGCACGGACGATGTCGTCGCCCCGCCGATCGGTGGCCTGCGCCACGGTGGCGAGGACTCCGAGAGTCTCCTGCGAGCTGAGACGTGCGGTCGCGGCCGTGAGGTCGCGAAGCTTCGTCAATGCTGTCTGCAGTTGCACCGTGGACAAACTCTCGTCCTGAGGGATCGTTGCCCCCTCTTCGAGATGGGGCGCGGGTCCGTTGTCGACCAACTGCACGGACGAGACGGCAAAGACGTTGCTCGGCACCACGCGTGCGGTCACCGTTGCGGGGATTCCTGCGAGATGTTCGGGCAGGATGGAGATATTCACGAGATTGGCACCATCCCCCGCAGGGAGTTCGACGTCGTTCACCTCCCCGACGAGAACACCACGGAACTTGACGTCGGACCGGGCGGGTAGGCCGTCCCCGACGTCGGCCAGGGTCGCGGTGATGTCGTAACCCTTGTCGAAAACACCGCCCATCTTGGCGAGAATCCCCGCGACGAACAACACCGCCACCACGAGCGCAATGCTGCCCCGCAGGACGAGGTCACGGAGCGAGGCCTTGTGCGGATCGCTCTCCAACAGAAACGACATCGACTACCCCCCGAGCCTTGCGCCGGAGCCGAGTCCCCAAAAAAGAAGGGTAAGCAGAAGATTCATCACGATCATCGCGGATATGCTCGCTCGCATCGCTCGTCCGGCCGCAGTACCGACGCCCTGCGGACCACCGGCGGCGTAGTAGCCGTAGTAGCACTGGATCGTGGTGGTGATGATGACGAAGACGATGGTTTTCAGTAGCGAGTAGAAGATATCGGTGCCGCTGAGGACCAAGGAGAAGTAGTGGTCGTAGGTTCCGGACGAGACCCCGCCTGCCATACCGATCACAACCTGCACCGCGACGTAGTTGACCGCCAAGCAGACGAGGTAGAGGGGAATCACCGCCACCACTGAGGCAAGAAGCCTTGTGGTCACGAGGTAGGGGATGGACCGAATCGCGAGCGTTTCCATCGCGTCGATTTCCTCGGAGATCCGCATGGCACCGAGCTGCGCGGTAAACCGGCAGCCGGCCTGCGCAGCGAAGGCAAGCGACGCCATGATGGGCGCGAGTTCCCGAGTCGTGGCGGTGGACGCGATCATCCCGGTTGCCGGCTCGAGCCCGAGGAGGTGCAGCGCGTTGTACCCCTCGATTGCCACGATCGCTCCCGCGGCCGCCCCGAGCACGATGATCACGCCTGCCGTGCCGCCACCTACGACCAGGGACCCGTTACCCCAGGTCACGTCGGAAAGAATCCTGAGGAATTCTTTCCGGTAGTGCCGCAGTGTGGTGGGGATCGCGGCGAGTGCTCGCACCAGGAACGTCACCATGTGGCCGAGACGAGCGATCACCGTCGCCTGAGACCTGACCGCGGTGACGATCGGCCTCACTCCCGGGGGGAAGTAGCGGGAAGCCACTCAGAACCCCGTCCGCGGAAACAGCAGTACGTACAGCTGTGTGAAGGCGACGTTGACGATCATCAGAAGCAGGATCGACGCCACCACCGTGGCGTTGACGGAGTTCGCTACACCCGCGGGGCCGCCACTGGTCGACAGCCCCTTCTGACACGCGACCACCGCAACGATCGCGCCGAACACCATGGCCTTGATCATCGTGAGAACGAAGTCGCCGACCGTCGCGAACGACGCGAAAGTGGCAACGAAACTACCCGGCGTACCGTTCATCACGAAGGTGTTGAAAAGATATCCGGACAGAAAACCGACGAAGCAGACGAGTCCGGTCAACGCGAGGCCGACCAGGATTGCCGCGGCGAACCGCGGAACCACGAGTCGCCTGACCACCGATATCCCCATCACTTCGAGAGCGTCGATCTCGTCTCGGATCTTGCGCGAACCCAGATCGGCGCAGACGGCGGAGCCGGCCGCAGACGCCATCAACAACGCCGCGACCATCGGGGCGCCCTGCTTGATCACGGCCAGCCCGCTTGCCGCTCCCGCCAGCGAGGTCGCTCCGACCTGTCCGGCGAGTAACCCGAACTGGATCGAGAGGGTCACTCCGATCGGAATCGCGACGAAGATCGTGGGCAGTGCAGACGCCGACGCCATGAACGCTGCCTGACGAATGAACTCCACGAAAGGGAACCGAAGGGTGGCGATGTCCACCACAAGATGGTGGACGGTTCGGACACCGAGCTTGCATTGTTCCCCCACTGTTGCGAGGGCGGCAACGGGGTGGCGCCGGACATACCCTCGTGCCCATTCATCGATCTCGCCTGTAGCGGACTGCTCATGGGTGGAAGTGGAACCCTCTTCTGCCACAGTCGATCCCCTTCGCGAGCGGAAGAATTCGAAGAGCTCGGCCGACATTCGATCGGTCGTCGCTCATACTCTGTACGAAAGATGCTCTGCGCGTCGGAAAATGAAATTTCATTTCACACCGAGAACGGTCCCGGCCGGCACGAAGAACCGACAGACGGGATGCGCCCGCATTCAGGCGCCCCGGCCGCACACCCCGATGCCCGCGGCCGGACCGGTCACTCTACGAACGAGCATCTGACATGCATCAAAGTAGAATAGAGTTCTCGCAATTGCAATGATGCTTTACATCTTCGTGCCGTGACGGCTTTGATAACCGCTCTTATATATGCCTCTACCTGCAGGAATGACTATTCGTCGAATTTACTCAGGACCCACTCGACGAGTTCGATCGTCTCCGCATGGCCGCCGGTCACGCCCAAGGACTCCTCCATGACCAGCACTCGGGACAAGCTGGTCATGAGTACCGAGACCACGACCGGAGGGATCTTCTCGGAGAGGTTCACGCGGTCGAGAATCTTGTCGAGAGCAGCTCGCTGGCCTGCGCGGAACTGTTCGGAATAGTTCGCGATCTCTTCCCGCAAGGCCTCACGGTGGCGCGACATCGCAATGAACTCCATGGTCACCGCAACGCCTGCTGGGCT
Source organism: Rhodococcus sp. NPDC060090 (assembly GCF_042729855.1). NCBI lineage: Bacteria > Bacillati > Actinomycetota > Actinomycetes > Mycobacteriales > Nocardiaceae > Rhodococcus > Rhodococcus sp. NPDC060090. The sequence continues at coordinate 280,248 of NZ_JBHWXB010000007.1, forward strand.
CGTGCTGAACTCCCACAGCGCCCGCAACGGGTTGGGTGCGTCCATCAACTCGGCCTGAACAGCCAGGCCCTGCTCGGCACGGCGGCGGAAGATCTCGAGGAACAGGTCGTCCATCGTCCTGAAGTAGTAGTGCACCAACTGCGGCTTCAGGCCGGCCTCATCAGCAACTCTTCTGGATGTTACTGCTGCGTATCCCTTTTCGATCATCAAGCGTTCTGCCGCATCGAGCAGGACCGTTCGATTCTTCGCATCCGGTGCACCGAGCCTGCGCGACGACGCCATCCGCCAACCTCCTTTTTCTCAGTTGCACGGCTGCAACTTTGCGACATCCTAGCTTGGGTAACAGATGTGATGTTGACCATATCCACCCATGTGTGTTATCCATGACACAGACAATGCTAAGCAGGTGCACAGCGTTCGGAGGCCACACCCCTCAGCCCAGGGCTCCGCTAGCTGGATCCATCGAATCTAGCTGTGCTGCAATTCTTTATGCAATGAGCAGGTTCCGCACAGGAGGCTCGGCTTGAACGACTTCGATACGAAGGACTACTTCACGGACCCGTCTTTCGTTTCCGACCCACACCCGTTCTTCGACTATCACCGTTCGCAGTGTCCAGTTCGTCGACTGGATGCCTCACAGAACGTCATCGCAGTGACGGGATACGACGAAGTCATTGCAGTACTTCGCGATACGGCGAGTTTCTCCAACATCGTCGCACCGATCGGCCCGTTCCCTCCACTACCGTTCCCGGTGGAGAGCGACAACATCGACGCTCAGATCGATGCACACCGTGAACAGTTTCCGATGTACGAACACCTGGTCACGATGGATCCACCGCAGCATTCCCGCATCCGACGCCTGGTGAGCGGTCTGTTCACACCGCGCCGGCTCGACGAGAACGAACACTTCATGTGGGATCTGTCCGATCGCCTGATCGATCAGTTCCACGCATCCGGTAGGTTCGAAGCCCTCTTCGGCTACGGGGTTCCCTTCGCGCTGTTGACCATCGCCGATCTACTCGGAGTTCCGGAGGAACACCACGACGCGTTCCAACAGCACCTCAACGCGCAGAAGGTCGGATCGACCGAGGGCGAAGCCCTTGGTTCCAATCCTCTCGAGTTCCTGGACGAGAAGTTCACGGCGTTCCTCGAAGACCGCCGACGTGAACCACGTCCCGACGCCCTCACTATTCTGGCCGACGCGAAGTATCCCGACGGGGAAGTTCCCGATGTCGTCGAGCTCGTCCGGCTCGCCACTTTCCTCTTCGGCGCCGGCCAGGACACCACGGCGCGGCTCATCACCTCGATGCTGCTCCAGATCGCCGAGAAACCCGAACTCCAGAAGCAGCTTCGCGAGGACCGCGGTCTGATTCCGCCGTTCATCGAGGAGATGCTTCGCATGGAGGGCCCGGTCAAAAGCGACTTCCGGCTGGCCCGTAAGACGACGACGGTGGGCGATGTCCAGATCCCCGCGGGCACAGTGGTCATGGTGTCGCTTCCCGCGGCGAATCGAGACCCCGCCCGATTCGCAAATCCCCACGAGCTTCAGATCGATCGCGAGAATGCACGCGAACACATCGCTTTCGGACGAGGTGTCCATTCATGTCCCGGCGGTCCGCTGGCACGCGTCGAGGCACGCGTGACGATCGAACGCATCCTCGACCGCATGCACGACATTCGGGTCTCGGAAGCCGAGCACGGTCCCGCCGGCGAACGCGACTTCAGATACGAACCGACGTACATCCTCCGGGGCCTCACCGAACTCCATCTCGAATTCACCCCCGTCGGCTGAAAGGACGAATGACCACATGGTCGACCACACCGCTGGTGCCGAGACCACGAACAGAGTCGCAGTTGTCACCGGAGCAGGCTCCGGAATCGGCCTGTCCGTAGCACGTCAGCTCGCCGCACTGCATCACCCCGTCGCGTTGCTCGACAGGAGTGGCGCCGCGGCACAGAAGGTCGCCGACGAGCTGAACGAACAAGGCGCCATTGCCCGTTCATTCGAAGTCGATGTCGTCGACCGGGCCGGGGTGGATACTGCAATGGAGAAGGTTCGCGCCGAACTCGGCGCCGTGAAGATCATGGTGACGAGTGCCGGCATCGAGGCCACTGCTCCGTTCACCGAGATCGACCTCGCCGACTGGAAACATATTATCGACGTCAATCTCACCGGAACATTCAACAGCGTGCAATCTGCGGTGCCCGACATGATCGAGGCCGGGTGGGGTCGCATCATCACGATCTCGTCGTCCAGTGCACAATCCGGCGCCCGCGATCGTGCGCACTATGTCGCTTCCAAAGGGGGAGTCATCGCTCTCACCAAGGCACTGGCACACGAATTGTCGCCGAAAGGCATTACTGCCAATACGATTCCGCCCTCGATCATCGATACTCCCATGGCACGCGCGGCAGAGGAGTCCGGTGAGATGCTGATCAATTTCGAAACACTGGCCAGCATGACACCGGTGCGCAGGACGGGAACACCACACGACGTCGCAGCAGCGACCGCGTTCCTCTGCTCCGACGATGCCGGCTTCATCACCGGTCAGATCATCGGAGTCAACGGCGGCTGGTATCTCTGAGCCGTGACCACGGCCCTGAAGCGGGGAGGCGTGTGGCGACCATGATGGGAGTCGCCACCGGGGGATGGAAAAGTGTTTGGGGGGCCCGCATCAGCAGGCCCCCCAAACACTTTCAGCAAATACAACACAAACACGGAAGGGGCCCACACAATGTGTGAGCCCCTCCCGGAACGGGTGTTCGGCGGTGTCCTACTCTCCCACACCCTGTCGAGTGCAGTACCATCGGCGCAGACAGGCTTAGCTTCCGGGTTCGGAATGGGACCGGGCGTTTCCCTATCGCTATAACCGCCGTAACTCTGTGAAACACACGACATCACTCACGTCCCTCGAGTGATGTCGTGTGATTCACCGCCCTTCCCGAAAGAAAAGACAGCGTTCACTCGACAACACTCGCGCAAGCGAGCGTGCTGTTTCAGAAACCGCACAGTGGACGCGTAGCACCTTCATGGTAAGTCCTCGGCCTATTAGTACCAGTCACCTCCATCGGTTACCCGACTTCCAGTTCTGGCCTATCAACCCGGTGGTCTGCCGGGGGCCTTACCCCATCAAAGGGTGAGAAACCTCATCTTGGAACAGGCTTCCCGCTTAGA
>NZ_JBHWXB010000008.1:0-208763 GCF_042729855.1 Rhodococcus sp. NPDC060090
CGGATCGGGTCGAACTACGATCTGTGTCACGGCTTCCTCGATCACACCGGGCTTTCCTTATGACCAGTTCTCACTCAATTACCGAAACATCTTTAATCGGCGGCATCCGCAACGACCAGCAGTGAAGTCAGAGGAATTACCGACCGCCACTGATCGGGAAGGGTCTCGTAATGGTCGAGGACAAGGGTGACTACGTCTTCGCCTGAGAGTAGACGCAGGCCGGAGCGCTGCCGTTCGATCATCAAAGCATCGCGGCTATATGCCCCCAGCGCAACGAACAAGGCAAGTTCCCCGTCTCCTTGGCTACCGATCAGTTGCTGAACTTCAGGCGCACCGGTGGTGTTGGTGCGATGTTTGCATTGGACCTTGATCTGAGGCGGTTCGACTCCGAGAGGGTCTTTGTGGGCGATCACATCGACGCCGCCGTCCTGGGAGTAGGCCGTGACTCGAGCTTGGTATCCCATTGCTCTGAGCAAGTCTGCGGTAAATTCCTCGAATTGGCGGTGAGTCAGTTTGGTGCTCAACGACTCCAGTATGAAATCGCGGGTGTGCCTTGCGATCCTGGAAGCGCGAGGCTCTTCGGAGGGTTCGTCTTGTGAACGCTGCTGGGCGGCATCATCGACGACACGGGCAACGGTGTCGACATCGTCGACTGCAGCATCGGTTTCGAGCGCGGCGAGAAACTCTGCTGTATGTGTCTTGATTCGAAACAGAGTCAATGCCGATCCTATTTCGTACAACGCAGGCTGAGTGAAGACGGTTCGTGACAAGCCGGTCTTCTTCCACTCGACTCGCACACGGTGACGGTGAGTAGGCGCCGAACTTTCATGGTAGTAGCCACTGGTCACTACGCCGATATTTATCGTACTGTCCGGCTTGTACGGCGCCACAATGACATCGCCTGACTTGATCTCGTGACCAAACTTGTACAGGATGCCCGCCCAGTTGGCTACCGCACCCGGCTTACTGTCGGGCCGATCGGTGACGAGCCGTTGTTTGAGTTCGTCACGTCCACCCGGGATCTGATGAAGGTCCCCGATCTCGTCCCAGCCGATGCTGACGAAGCCCTCGTCCACAAGCTTTTCGGTCAGCGTGTCGTTGTGGATTCCCCAGACCGTCATTCGGCCTGTTCCAGTCTCAGCGCGATCCCATGCATGATGTGAACAGTATGCGTCCAGGCGTGAGTCGTGGCCGGCGGCTGGGGTGAAGGCGGTCATGACCGCTTCTGCGTAACGAACGTGCAGACAGGTGGAGGCGCCTGGGTCTCGGGACCATAGCACTGCCGGATCGATATATGTAACCCGAAGTAGCAGAATTGATTTGATGTTTGCCTCACCGCCGGTCCGGATCTTTCTTAGGATTGACCCGGAGGTGCTGCCGATATTCGAACACATCCGAATGACGTGTAACAACCGTAAGTAATTGGTCGATTGACTGATCAACAGTGCCGACTTGTGTGGGTGTCCCCAACGCATGCGCGGCCCACGCCTCACCCGAGAGAAGCCTGTGCAGTCACAGCCCGACCCGTTCGATTTCAGCGAGTACTCGAGCTCGCAGGACGGTACAGACCCGCCACCACCGGATCCGAACGGACCGGTATGGGGCAGTTCTCCGACGTTCGGTGGGGGATTCGATACCTCATCCGATCCGTTCGGGCCGAGCACGATGTCCGCGACCGCAGCGCCCGACACCTTCGTGTCCCAGCAGGGCGCCTTTACCCAGGGCAAAACGCCTGCGGGTTGGGTAGCCGGAGCGTTCATGGCAGCACTCGTCGGATTGGTGCTGGCACTCGTCGCACTTCTCGGCGGCTCGGTCGTCCTCGCGTGGGTGGGGTGGGGTCTCGCTGTCTTCCTCGCCGCACCGCTCCTTGCCGCGCACATGTCTGCTGACACCAAGGAACGGGCGCGTCCGGTGTACCAACCGTCGAAACTGTCGCACACCGTCTACTGGGTAGCCCTCGTCCTCGCGGCAGCGGCGATCGTCCTGAGTGCATGGGAAATCGCTGAATGGATGGGTCGGCGGTGAAAAGACTCGCTGCAGTCATCGCCGTCCTGCTCGGCTGTCTGGTGATGGCCCCGACAGCCTCTGCTCAAGACCAAGGCCGAGACTCTGCTGTCGCGGACTTCGGTGGTTGCCTGGCGTCGCAGCGCGAAGGTGACCTGCTGCTCATGATCGACGAATCAGGAAGCCTGCAACAGGCAGATCCCGATGCAGCGCGCGTCGAAGCTGCGAACTATCTCCTCGGCCAGCTCGCCGCTTTCGGTAGCTCGGCCGGGGTCGCCCTCGACGTCGCGGTGGCGGGCTTCTCGTCGGACTTCACCATGCACGCGCCCTGGACGCGCCTCGATTCCGGCACGCTTCCGGAACTACGAAACGAGGTCGACGCATTCCGTTCGCGTACGTCCGGCCTCGACACCGACTATTGGCTTGCACTCGACGGGGCACGCGGTGCTCTCGCCGAACATGCGGCGGGTGGACCTGCGACCTGTCAGGCGATCGCGTGGTTCTCCGATGGAAAACTCGATTTCACCGCACGCGACGCCGAGAAGCCGTACGCACCAGGTCTCTCGATGTCCACCGACGAAGGCGTCGCGCAAGTCGTCGACGCGGCCCGTGAATCGATCTGCCGGCCTGCCGGCGTCGCCGACCAGCTGCGATCCTCGGGGATCGTCACGTTTGCGGTCGGCCTCGCGAACGGCACCGCCCAGGCCGCGGACTTCGATCTGATGAAATCCATCGCCACCGGTGAACCGGCTGCCGGACAGGCGTGCGGCGCGCGGACCGAACCCACACCCGGCGACTTCTACCTCGCGCAGAACATCGACGATCTGCTGTTCGCGTTCGACGCGTTCAGCAGCCCCGGTCAGGCACCGCTCGAGAACGAGACCGGCGTGTGCGCCGTAGAGGTGTGTGAGGAAGCGCAGCACCGCTTCGTCCTCGACAACTCCATCAGCCAGGTGACAGTGCTCGGATTCGCCGACGCGGAAGGCCTTGTGCCCACCCTGGTCGGCCCGGACGGTAGCGAACTACCGATGGCGTACACATCGACCGCCTCCACGGCGGCCGTCGACGGCGTCGCGGTCGATTACCGCTGGCTGTCGGACCGATCGGTGTCGTTCACGATGCAGCAGCCGGAATCGGAGCCCGGGCAGTGGCAAGGCATGTGGGCACTGGTGTTCGTCGACCCCGACGGGTCCGACCCCGGAGCCCGCTCCAAGTCGAACATCCACATCTCGGGCAATCTCTTCCCTGCACTGCTGGGGCAGGACGTCACGGCCATCCACGCAGGAGAGGTCACGTCGGCGGTGCAACTCGGCATCGTCGATTCCGATCGCGAGGAGGTAGACCCGTCCGAGCTACTCGGATCCGCGTCCCTGTCCGTGTCGCTCACCGACGCAGCCGGGACGGATCACACGCTGGCGTCGCAGGTGTCCAAGGACGAGATGGCGCAGCCGATCGAACTCGACCTGACCGACGTCGCACCCGGCGAAGCGACGTTGCGCCTCGTCCTCGAGGTGACCACCGCGGACGCGACGAACGCGTCCGGCGCGGTCATCGCTCCGGGCACCGACCTCACCCCGCAGTACGTCGACGTCCCGCTGACGCTGGCGCCGCCCATCGGATATCCGACGGTGCCCAGCCGACTCGACCTCGGTGCCGTGGAAGGCGCTGGCACCTTCCCCAGCGAGATGCAGATCGGCGGCCCGGGTTGCGTCTGGGCCGATCCGGCGTCGCCCGTACGGATCGATGCCGTCCCCGACGGCGTCGGCGACGCCACACTCACAGTCGGCGCTGCTACCTCACCCGAGAGTTGCTTGACGGTCGAAGAAGGTGCCACCGGCACCCTGCCGCTCGAACTCGTCGTGCCCGAGGCCGGTAACGGCGCGTACAACGGTTCTCTCCGACTGATGATTGCTCCGGACGGCGAGCTCGATCGCGCGATGCCCGTCGATGTACCGTTCACCGCGGAACTGCTCAAGCCGCTCAACAGCGGTCGCTTCTGGCTGATCTTCGCGTTGGTGTTCCTCGCCGGAATCGCTATCCCCTTTGCCATTCTGTATGGACTCAAATGGTTCGCCTCCCGTATTCCCGCGCAGACCCTCAAGGCGCAGAGCTTCCCGGTGACGATCTCCGACGGCGGTCTCCTGCGAAACGGGCAGCCATTCGCGCTGCACGACAACGACCTCATAGAAGCGGTCCGAGGCCTAGACAAGCCGGCACGCACGCTCGACGTCGACGGCGCGCGGCTCGAAACCCGGATGGGCGCGTCACCCGTCGGAGCCGGACATGTGATCGTGAAGGCCGCAGGAATGCTCGGGGCTTCCGGAGCCGCACCCGCGACCGATCGCCGCAGCGGCGATGCGCGACTCCCGCTGGCCGTCCACAACAATTGGGTGCTCCTGCACGACCCGGACGGTCCCGCCGACCACGCGACCCTGCTGCTGCTCGTCGGTGCGGGCGCATCGCACGAACGTGTGCAGGCGCTTGTCGACGAAGTCGGACGCAGGGCGCCTCGCCTGATCGACGACCTGCGCGCACGGGGCAACAACGGCGATTCCCAAGGCCCTGCTCAGCCCGTTGCAGCAGTAGCGACACACGCAGACCCCTTCGCTGCACCGTCGAGCCAACCGACCTTCGGCGCGCCACCGCCCTTCACCGGTAACGCGAGTCCACCGCCCGCGACCAATCCCGGAGCAACTCCGCCGGGGCAACCCTTCGACCCGTTCCGCCCACCCGGTGCCTGACGGTCACGCAACAACAGATTTTTTCGATTCGGAAGGACCGTAATGAGGCGATTTCTCGTAGTGGGTTGCGGCGGATCCGGCGCTGTCACCCTCGCGTACATGATGGATCAGCTCCGGTCCGACCTGGCTGCGGCGGGCGTCGACAAGATCCCCGGCGGCTGGCAGTTCGTCAGCGTCGATGTGCCGACCGCTCCCGAAGCCGGGCCGGACGGGCTCGGCAATGTCCGGGATCAGGGCGGCTACTACTTCGGCAGCGGACCACAGGGCGATTCGTACGCAGTGCTCGACAACGCGTTGAGCAACCAGCTCGGCGCACGCAACAGTCTCGACGAGATCGCCACCTGGGCGCCGCGAGATCCGTCTGCCGTCACGGTCCCGATCGGGTCGGGCGCCGGTCAGTACCGGGCGCTCGGCCGGATGATCACCTTGAGCAAGGCCGGCGGCATCCGCGACACGTTGCAGCATGCGTGGGACCAACTGTTCACGGTGCAGACCGCCACCGAGATGTCGGCGCTCGAGATCCCCGGTAGCGGGAGTTTCGAGCAGGACGAGTCGCCCGTCGTCCTCGTGGTGTCGTCGATGGCAGGCGGTGCCGGTGCGTCGATGGCTCTGGATGTGTGCCGGATTCTCACCCTCATCCCGAAGCTCGACCCGCGGCTCATGGGTGTATTCATGGTGGCCCCCGACATTTTCGACGGGCTCGGCCGCAGCGCGACCACCGGCGTACGCGCAAACGCACTCGCGATGCTCGGGGAGATCGTCGCGAGCCAGCTCGGGTCCGCCCGCGAGCACGACGTCGAGACACTGCGTGCGCTCGGCCAGCAGAGTGGCACGGGGGAGAAGGTGCCGTTCGCGCGGGTATTCCCCGTCGGCCGCCGTGTCGGCGTCGAAGGGGCACCGTTCGGCGACGGCTCCCAGAAGGCGATCTACCGCGGCTTGTCCCGCGGCCTCGCCGGCATGATGATGAGCGGCGCCGCGACCCGTCAGTTCGTGCAGTACGACCTCACCAACGGTGCCGGGCTGTCCGGCCAGCGCGACAACATCGGCTGGGGCGGGCAGTGGGACAACCTGCCGTGGGGAACCTACGGTTTCTCGAGTCTGAGCATGGGACGCGACCGGTACGCCGAGTACTCCGCGCAGCGCCTTGCCCGGAGCACCGTCGACCGCTTGCTCGACGGCCACCGCAACCCCGCGAACGTGGCGTCGGACGACGATCAGGTCAACGCGATTCTCGACAGTCAATGGCAGACGTTGCTCCAGACCATGGGACTGCCGGTGGTGCACGCGGATCCGCGCGGCGCACAGGTGGGTGTCGGTCCGTGGCTCACACAGACGGTGCTGCCGTCGGACGACGGCATGCGCATGGCGCGACAGATCGTCGAAAACGAACTGCGCGGCTATCTTCCGTCCGGTGGCGGCCTCAGTGCGTCGCAGTGGGTTCCCGAGATCAACCGCGCTCTCACCGCGCGTCGCCAGGCGCTGGCGACGTCGGCCGAGCAGCACGCGCTCGGTCATGCTTTCCAGTGGCACCGGCAACTCGGTGACCGAATCGAGCAGACGGTGTCGAAGGCCATCTCCGATCTGGGGCTGCCGTACGCAACAGCTGTGGTGAATCGGTTGTCCATCCTGGTCAAGGACCAGATCAGGGCCGGCGCCGACGAACTCTCGAAGCAGGGTCCTGCCGACATCACGGCACAGTCGGCCGAAACGGCCCAGATGCTGGGAGCGCTGAAGGGCAACATCGAAAGTGACGCCGACATCCTCGAGCGCGTCATCTCGAGCTGCAGCCAGAATGTGTACCGCCAGCTGTATGCGTCGTTGTCGGGCAAGGTCTCCGAGGTCGCGGCTGCGCTGGTGCCCGAGATCCTCAAGCCGCTGCTCGATGCGCTCAACGAATCCCAGACTGCGCTGCGCAAGGCGCGAAGCAAGCCGGCGAGCGACGTCGGCCTGGCCCGGTTGGCGACCGACCAGTACGGCGCATGGCCCGCCGACAAGAGCGATCGCGTGCCCAAGCGGTTCGCCGAGGCCAACAACGAAGTGATGCTCACGCCGTCGGCCGACTTCATGGACCAGTACAAGACCGACCTTCCGCTGGCCGTGTCGTCGGATGGCTTGGGCACGCCGCCGTTCGAGGACGCTGTCCACAGTGCGGTCGCCGATGTGGTGACCGGGATCTGGCCGACCATCGACGGAAGCAGGCCCCCGGGCGACGAGCATCCTCTGCTCGAGCGAACCTCCGCGTGGCGCACCCGGGCCTTCCCATTCGATCCGGGAACCCGCGAGGCGCTCGTTCCGTCGGCTGCGCGCTACGACGTGCACGTGCGTCCCCACGAGTTGCTCGAACGGGCACGTCAGTTCGTGGCCAGGACGGGGGAGTCGTTCGACCGGTTCTGCCGGGTGTCGTTGCGCGAGTACATCGAGGACATCACCGTCCCCGAGTATGCGCTCGACGAGCGGCGCGAGCGTCTCCGGTCGAAGTTCGTCGAGGCATTGTCGCTCGCCCGTCCGCTGGCCAGCGTCAACCAGCAGGCACTCGAAGCCCTGCATCCGGGCCAACAGATCGAGTACCGCTACAAGTTCACGTCGATCCCGTTCCTGAACCTTCCGGTGGCGGATGCGCTGTCGCAGGTGCTGCAGAAGAACACGATGATCGACCTCGAGACCCGTGCCGAGTTCATGCGGTTGTTGAACGAGGAGGACAAGCTCACCCGCATCGACATTTTCGGCTCGTATCCGAATTACTCTCCGCTCGCATACGATTCGGTGCTCACGCCGGCTGCGAAGCAGTGGGCGGATTCCACTCCCGCGCAACAGGAAGCGTTCTGGCAGTGGCGACGTTCTCGTCCGCTCGCGGCGTCACTACCGATGCACGAGAGTGAGCGGCGGGCCATGACCGCGGGCTGGTTCCTCGGCCTGGTAACCGGTCGTCTGCGTCTGCCCGCCGAACCGTACGACGAGCCGGTACGCGTGTGGGATGCCGCCACCTCGACCTGGGCGGACTTCCCGAATCCGCTGCTCACCCCGCCGGGCCGCTTCCTCGCCAACAATGATTGGCTGCCCGCGGTCCTCGAATCGGTGTTGCTCGCGATGGCGCGGTCGCACGAGTCGCCGGTGATGAGCTCGATGCTGCCCTACCGCGCGTTGCGTGCGATCTACGACGCATCTGCGGAGAAGCCGGCCAGTGGCATTCTCGAGGTCTCGGCCAAATCCGTGCTCACCGACTGGTTGCGCACCGGCGACACCGGGACAGGCTGGCAGTCGCAGGTCGCTGAAACCGGTGCGGAAATTCCGATCGAGATGCGAGCGAAGAACGCGATCACGTGGCTGTCCACGGTGCGCGATCTGACCGGTCAGCACTATCTGGCACCGGGGCAGGGCGGCGCCCCGGGCGGTGGCGTGTTCTCGACGATCACGGTGCGCGAGCAGGCGTCCCAAACACCCGTCTATCGCGACATCGCCGCCGACGTGTTCTGGGCCACCGGTGAACTCATCGACCTGATCGAGGAGTGCGCGGTGCGTGCGCAACAACCCGACCGTCACGAATTCGACAAGCAGAGCTCGAGTGCGCCGACACCGACGGCACAGACGTTCCAGATTCCGAACATGGGGCAGTTCTGATGACAAGGCCCGATACGCAGATCCTCACGGTGTTCGTGGCGACGCCGGGCCCCGCCGACGGGGTACGCGATGTGCTGCGCGATCTGTCTGCTGCGGATCTCGTCGGCCAGTACGTGTGGATCGACGACACTCGGGTCGACGCACCCAGCGCCCGTATTCCGGCCGTGGAGACGGTGCGGGGTCTCGAACACGTCGTTGCCCTGCAGGATCTCCTCGCCTCGCGTCACTACGACCTGGTACGACTGTGTGTTCTGGTCCCGAGCGGCGCGAGTATCGTGCCGGTGCGTCTTGAATCGGAGACCATGTTCGCCGACCTGCTGTCGTCGAATTCCGGTGGAGCGCGGTGTGTTCGGGTGCGCGTGCTGTTGCGCCGACCCGCTGACACGCATGCGGTGTCGACCATCCCGGCGCTCGCCGGATGGCACAACTTGCTCGTCGCACCGGAGGATTCACGGGGGCCGGGCATGGGCCACGAGTCTCTGAAACTGACCACCGATCCGGTCGACGTAGGACGACAGGCGGCGCCGGTCATCGTCGGCATCACCGGTCTGTGGACCGACATCGACCACACCCCGTTCGACGATCTACCCGTGCTACCCGGCAATTCGCTGCGGGTGGTGCGTTCGTTCTACCGTCGTCTCGACACATCCGCGGCCGAACATCGATTGCATTCGGAACTGCTGGATTTCGACGGGCAACTCCCTCTTCCACGCGATGCGGGAACCGCCGTGCTGTACGTCGATGACGTGCCGACTGCCACACGCCAGATGGCACAGGCATTGTGGACCAAGCACGGCCATCTGCTGACGAACGGCCGAGTACCTGCGCCCCAGCGACGGGAAGCGCGCCACATCCGGTTTCGCGACGCGATACGGATGTTCGGCCGGTTTCTCGCTGCCGTCCTCACCAACGCGCCGTCCCGTCTGATGAACCGCGCGGAGAATCGGGCATCTGCACGGCTGGCCGCCACCACTCAACGCGCGCTGTTCGGAGCCTCGCAGGGCGCTTACCGCGTGGTTGTCGGCGGGGTGGATGCCGACGGTCATCGCGCGGGCTGGGCCGAATACGAATCGGCGTCACGCGAAATCGGGGCCGTCCTCGACGGCGCCAAGAACGCCCCGCATGCCGCGGCACCCGACCTGTCGGCACTGTGGCGCGACTACTCCCGCGCTGCTCTGACCCTGGCAGATGCCAGCGAACGATCAGCGGGGCTTCCACCCGTCCAGGTGGGTGCTCACCGCGCCGTTCTGCGTTCGGCCTCGGACATCGTGCCGGGCCCGGTCGACGACTTCACCGATATCCCGGGCGTGGTGTCTGCAACGACTCTGACGCATGTCGTCGAAGCTCCCGACATCCTCGGCGTGGAGGAATTCCACGGTCGGCTGCGGGAGCTCGAGCAAGACCCCGTGATCGGACTGGATGCGCGCCGCACCGGTGCCGCGATCAAGGCATGGAGAGAACGCGGGCGAAGCAGCTTTGCAGTCGGCTTCGGCTCGATCCTCACAGACCGGCTCGCGTCCGACGTGTCCGAGGCAGGCAGGTTGCTCGAACGAGTGAAGAGCGCTGAAGCACTGCGAGATCCGGCCGAGGAGAGCGCCGACGTACACAAGCGGATGTTCCGCAATGTGCACATCGCGGGCGTGGTCGCTGTGGTGATCGCCGTGATCGCGGGCCTGCTGGCATGGCAGGAAATCATCACGTGGTGGGCCGGAGGCAGCATCATTGCGCTGTGTCTGCTGGGGTGGGCGACGGCGTTGACCTTGATCTGCTGGAAGTCACAGCAGTACCTCGAGAACCTCCTCGCGGAACGCGAAGCCATTACAGCCGCCAACGAGGCCGATCGCACGAACCTGCGCGCGACACTCCGCGAAATCGAAGTGCTGACCGGTGCCTACCGCCAGTACCTGTCGTGGAGCAGAGCGCTCGGTGCCTTCCTTGCGAAGCCGCTCGGTGTGGCCGAGCACGTTCTCACCGCACGCCGGCGGATCGAATGGGGCCTGCCGCGACACAGCGCGATCGGCTCGGGAAGCCCCGGCGACGACAAGGTGGCGCGTGTTGCCGACGAGCTCCGTCAGGATCTGTTCACTGTCGGATGGCTCACCGACCCGTGGGATACGGTCTCGCGCAGTGCGGGCGCCGCGCTCGGTGGGTCGGCGCAGGACATCGACCGCGACCCGAGTCTGCTCGCGATGAAGGCCGGCGCGGGTTCGGGTTCGCCGCTCGACGAGTGGTCGATTCTCTTTCACCGCGGTGAGGTGACATCGCGCGGCGCGGCAGTGCTGTGGCAGCGGGCGATGGGCGAACTCACCGGACCGCGAACAGCGCTCGCGCGCGAACTCGTCGGTGTGGTCGAGTACCGGGTCGATGGCGAGATCCAGCGAGCCGGTGTCGACGACTTCCTGGCAGGAGTGGGGCTTCCCACCGAGTCGGGATTCTTCGACCGGGCCGCGTTCAGCGACACCGCGACCATGCGGGGCACGTCCGCCGTGGCGGGCGAAGTGCTCACGTCGACGAGGGTGGGATGCGGACTCGTGGCCGTGACCACCCAATACACCGAGGGCATCTCGGCCGAAGATCTTGCCGAGCCGTCCGCGAAGCACGCCGCCACAGTCGAGGTCACGGAGGTCCCGGACATCGCGCTGCGACCCGCACAACCCGAAGACATTCGGGCCGGGCGCGCGGGCATCGGTTCGTATGTTGCTCCGGCCGTCGACGGCCTCAACTTCTGAGAGCGAGGGGTTCTGTGTCATCCAGCGGACCGGCGGCGTCGGACGTGGTTTTCGAAGCGTTGCAGCAGTGGCGGCAGCGCGAGATCGACGAGTCGCGGCTGCGGCCGGGTCTGATCAAGGACACGCATCTGCAGCAGATCATCCGATCGAATCGGCGAACTGTCGACGAGATCGAACCGATGTTGCCTCGGCATGCCAAGGCGCTCGTCGGCGGACTCGTCGACGCTCTCGCCGCCACTGGAGACGATGCGCAGGCCGGTGTCTCCACGTCGAAGCACGTGGCAGCGGAACCGGAGCCGATTCTCGAACCGGTGGAACCACTGCCCGGCAGCGAATTTCTGGTGGATCTGCAGACCGAGGACTTCTGCGAGTTCCTCCACGGAGAATCCGAGTACGAAGTCGGCCCGATCACCATCACCCCGGAGCCGCGTGGCGGTCACCGTCTCGAATGGACCGGTCTTCCCGAACGTTCCGGCACGGCCGTGCTGTATCGGGTGGTGTCCGGTGAAACCCACCGTGCCTACAAACCGGAGGCGGGCAGGCTCGTGGGCGTCACCCGCGGCACGCTGATGGTCGATACCGCGCCGTCGGCTGCCGCCGTGCGTTACCTACAGGTGTGGGCGCACATCGGGAGCAATGAGAAGGACGCGGCCGAGCGTCAGCCGATCCTCCTGGCAGAGGGGCACCTGCTGAGTGCCGTGGACGGTTTCGTCGTCATCGAGGACGACGGCACGGTCATCGGGCAATGGTCGGTATGGCCGGGAGTCTCGCGTGTCCGGGTCCTGCGGATCCCGCTCGACGGGCGTTCGCCCGTCACCAACGATCCGCGACACCGAATTCTCGCCGACCAACCGAATTTCGGCGGCTTCGTCGATCGCGATGCGCAGCGCGGACACCGCTACCTGTACCGGGCAATCTGCGAGGTCGACGTGGACGGCCAGACGAGACTGTCTCCGGCCGCGCAGGAGGAGGTGCTCGTCTCCGCGGTGCTCGAGCCGGTGTCGGATCTGAAGATCACCACGTATGGCGAGGGCGACGGCCTCCATTTCGATCTCGGCTGGACCCCACCGGCCATCGGCACGGTGGTCATGTACCGCACCGAAACCGCACCCCGAGCAGGTATCGATCGGGCCTTGCTGGACGCAAGTGCCCTGGCCGTCTCCGGTGGACTGCCGGAATCGGCGAAGCTGGTGCATCCCGTGGTGGTCGAGCAGAGCGGCCGGCACGCGATGACCACCGTGTCGTGGCCGAGAGGGTGGGTGCGCGCCTACTTCACACCCGTGACCGTGCTCGACGGACAGGTCCAAGTGGGGCACACCGTCATCGCCACCCGACCGCTGCCGGCATTGGCCGGCGTCCGGATCGTCGAAAGGTGCACCGAGCAGGTGGTGACCTTCCCATGGCCGGAGGGGGCAGCGTCCGTCTCTGTGTATGTCAGTGCACCTCAGGTACCTGCGGAGCACGCTGTGGAGCAGAGGCCGGTCGCGGAGATCTCACGCTCCCAGTACGAACGGGACGGCGGCCTGCACCTGTCGGATCCGCTGTCGGGGCAGGGCTGCGCGGTGCATGTGGTGGCCATCGCCTACACCGCTGGTGAGCGCATCGTGGGCATCCCCGCCACCGTCGCCTACCCGGGCCTTCTGCGCATCCAGTACACGGTCGAACCTCGGCTCACTCCCAGCGGTGGCGTTGTCCTCGCTATCCGGCTGGCGTCCGAGACCGAACTGTCCACGGCACCACCTTTCGTCGTGATCCACAATCCGGTGCGGTTGCCGCTGAGCGCGCGGGACGGTCAGCCACTGGAAGTCCGGGGAGGCGTCGGCTCCCGCCCGGGCGCACGCAACTTCCATCCGAAGGGACTCCGTCGCGAGTGGGGACAGCCATGGCTGGTCGACGTCGGTACCCAGCACGGGTTCGTGCGGGTGTTCGCCGACGTCCGCCCCGAGCAGGCACGCACCATCGCGCTGCTCGATCCGCCGATCGAGCAGATCAACCTCGACCTCATCGACCGGACTCCGATCGAAGCGCCGGTGGAGTGACGTGACCGCCCACGACGCCGACCGCCCGAGGTTCGGCCAGCTCACCTATACCTCCTTCGACCGCCCCGGTGCCGCCAGCGGTGGCGGTTGGCAGGTCAAGGAGAGCACCGGAGCTCTCACTCCGGACGAGGAGGAACGACTGCGCGAAGGCGTCGTGACGAGGTTCGAATCGGTCCGCCCCATCCCGAGGTTTCCGAACACCGAAGAGGTACGCAGCCGGCCTCGGCGCTTGATGTATGCCCCAGGGACGGACAACACCGGCTTCTACTGGCACACGGTTCCGGCCGGCGCCGACGCATCCGGAAGACCCGGAAACGTATTCGCCCACGCGATCCTCGACCGGCGCACCGATGCCGTAGACAGCACGCGGCCGATCGAACGATGGGGCGCGCGTGAGTGGCTCGCACCCTATGGAGCGGACGACGTTGCTGCCGCCACACTCTCGTTTTTCGATCCGAAGCCGGGTGGGCTCACATCGCGTGAGTCCACACTGGAGTTCCTCCTCGACCCGAACATGTGGCGGATCGGCGTATTCAGCGTTCTGCTCGACGCGGTCGCTCGGGCCTTCGACGGTGGATCGCCCGTGGTGCTCGGCTGTGCGGACTCGGAAAGAGCAGCCCGCTGGATCGCCGCTGTCTCACACTTCATGTCGCCGGGAACCAGCCGGCGTTTCGGTTGGTCGACATTCGACAGGCTGCATACAGCCGACGACGCCATTGCGAGCGGCGCCCGCCTGGTCGCGGTTCCGCTCGAAGACCTTCCCGGAGACACACCGGGATGCATTGTGTTCGGCGAGAACGAATCTCCCGATCTCGGTGAGCTGGACGGCGAACCCCATTGCGTCGCCAACGGCGACATGGTGCCGGTGACCCCGTGGTCGCTGCTCGCGCAGACCGTCCTCGTCGACGAGTCGGTGGCCGCCCGCACCCTGGCTCATCAGGACGAGATCGCGAGGAAGGTGGGCGACAGCGAGCTGTCGCCGATGTGGCCGCTGGCGATGGCGGTGGTAGCGGAGAGCGACCTGCACGATTCCCTGGACGAGGCAACGACCGTGCTCCTGGAACACAGCCCCGACACGGTGGCGGAGTCGGAGTTCGCGTCGTACATCGTCGACGTCGTCGACCGCCACCTCGGCGAGACCGCTGATCAGGCAGCCCGAGCGCTGGGCCGGTGGCATGCGGACGACAGTTTGGCTCCGGTGGTACGTAGCCTCGCCGGCCGGGTGTTCGCGTTCAGGGTGTTCGACGATCACGCGTGGTTCGCGAACGCCGATCCTGCCCAGCGTGTACTGCTCGAATACTGCGACCGGATACCCGAACTTCTGAGGGAAGCCGACCGGCTTCTCGGTGAAATGCGAATCCACGTCAGCTCTGCGCACCGTATCGAAGATGCTGCGCGAGAGGTACTCCGCACCCTCGATGCGTTGATCCGAGCCGACCTCGTGAGCGATCGAGGCGAAGAGCTGGTCTTCGAGATCCTCGAGCTCGTGGTGGTGCCGGTGCTGTGCGATCGGATTCAGGGTCCGCAGCTCGTCGCGGAGGTCGGCCAGGTCGGGGAACCGACGTGCATCGAATACCTGCAACCGGCCGTGATCACGCACCCTGATTTCATCGGCCGTCCGCTCGGATCTCGACTCGAACGGTCCGTGTTCGCGTGGCTCGCGAGCAGCCTGGCCGGGATCCCCACCTTCGATGACTTCGATGCGGATCCGTCCCTTGTGAACACTCCCCAGAGCGTGATCATCGCCGAAGGCGTCTTCGCGCTCACTGAGCAAGGGGAGGGGGAGCGAGTGCGGCCCGAACTGGCGACCGTCGCGCTGTGGCGCGCCTTCTTCGAGCTCGACGAGGGCGCAGGACCGATCCGCGAGCTGGACGCTGTCGCTGGGGCCCAGCAGTGGACCGCTCCGCAATGGTGCCGAGTGGTCGAGACGTACCGGCGAGTGGTGGCTCCGCGCTTCCTTCAAGACCTCGTGGTCGGTGATCCGTGGAGCTCGCACATCGACATGCTCGCCCGGCACATCCTGCACCTCCTGAACAACGAACGTGCGGCATCGTGGCAGGAAGACCCGCATCACGACGCACTCGCCGGGGCATGGGCGTTGATTCGGCTGCGGAACAGTTGGGACAGGATCGGCGAACGCGATCTGGATCGGGATCTCGGTCGGTGCGGTCTGCCGACAATCACCGACTACGCCCGACATTACGACGCAGATCTGCCCGACGATGTCCTCGCCGCGCTGGCCGTGTTCATCGTGGCGGCGAAGGCCCGGTCGATGAAGATTCCGGCGCTGCCACCGAAGCATGTCAAGGCACTTGCCGATGCGGTCGAACTCAACGCCGGGTTCGTCGTCGACTCGCTTGTCGACCTCGCGCAATCCGGTGCAATAGACGAACATTGGTTGATCGCGTACGCCGTGCTGAGCTCACCCAATGCTCCTGATGTGGCTCGGGTGGCCGACGCCCTCGGTGTGCTGGCGCATTTCGTTGTCGGGCCTGAGTCCGCTCGGCGCGGACTTCTCGACGAAGTAGCAACGGAGATCCTGCCGAAGCCGTGGAACCTAGGGCCCCGGGACCTTCGCAGCGTCCATGCCGCGGTTCGTGCCGAACTCATGGAGTTTCGCGACCGCGATGTTGACAGAGCCCGTGAAGCCTACGCAGGGTTCGTCGAGTGGTGGTACGACCAGCGACTCTCCGATGCAGAACGTGCACTACCCAGGCCGAGAGGACAGATCTGATGCCCGGTTACGTACTCGATGGTGCCGGCAGAGTGGAGTTGCCGCGGCAGCCGCTCGCCGTCACCGTGACCGCGCTCGACGTGCCGGTGACGGTCCGCGCGATCACCACCGACGGCGTGGACGCCCCCTCGGTGCTGTACCCGAAGCCCGGCTTCGTGGTACTTCCACGAGTCGATTCCGAGGTCGTCGTTGTGGCGACACCGGGCAACGATCTGGGCTTCCCTCAGGGCACCGTGCTCCAAGCCACCGTTGCTGTCGACAGCAGCCACAGCCTCGATCCCGATCGCGCTGAGCTGACACCGCTCGATGTGTCGGGGCTTCACCACGTCGAACTTGCGACGATCGCGCCCGCCGGGCAGCGACTCGCTGTTGCCGCGCGGAAAACCGCCGTCGACGTACCGCTCACCGACCTCGGTGCCCGCGCGCGGTCCGCGGCGCGTGGGGCGCTCGGCGTCGACCGATTGCCAGAGAACCGGCAGGTGCGGGTGGAGGTGGATGTCGACACCACGATGTCGATGCTTCCGCTCATCGAGGACGGCAGCATCCGTGACGTCGTCGACCTGCTCACCGGTGTCGCTGCAGTCATCGGACGCCGAGAAGAACTGCACGTCAACCTCATCGGTCGTGGTGCGACCACATTGCCGATCGTCGAATTGCGAACTGCAGCTACGCAGGTGCAGACGTCACTCGACTCTGCGGGGCTGGGGATCGGATTCCGATCGGCCGCAGTGGACCGATCGCACTACACCGAGCCGACGCTTGTCTTCATCGTCACCGACGGTGTGCCGGCCGACCACACGGCCACTGTCGCTGGAGTTCGCCGACGCCCGATCGTTCTTCAGAGCGGTGAGGCAAACGGCAGCTTGCTCGGCAATCCACAGGAACTGTTCCAGACCGTGAAGTCGCTTGTGTCGGGTCTGACCACAGCGGAGTCGGAAGGTGCGTTCGCATGACCAAATGCCCACGGTGCTTCACGGTGTTGCCCGCCGACCGCACGGCATGGGTGCCTACCGCGCCTGCCGAGGTGGAACCCGACCAGATCGCCACCGCATATCAGGGCGCGCCAGTGCGTTCCGGGAAGGTCGTGCACCTCGACCGTCCGGCCGGTGCCGGCGACGACTGGTCACCCGATGCCGAGTTGGTGGAAGGGAAAGCCGACGGACCCGCAGTCGAGGTGTGCCCGACGTGCCACTACCGACTGCCCGGAGGGCTGAGGGGTGCGCAGACCACGTGCATCGCAATGGCGGGTGCTCGCGCGACGGGAAAGACCGTCTACATCGCAGTTCTCGTCAAGACCTTGCAGCTGTTGGGGGAACGCCTCAACTGCGTGGTGGAGCCGGCGACGGCCGAGACCGAAATGGTCTACCGGGAGCTGTACGAGAAGCCGCTGTACGAAGAGCGCGGCATCCTCGAATCCACGCCCGCGGCACACACGAGCAACCAGTATCAGCGGGAGCCTCTGATCTTCTCGCTCGGCACGTGGAAGGGGCGCCGCCAGTACCTGGTGTTGCGGGATGTGGCGGGGGAGGACCTGGAGAATCCCAATAACGTACACGTGCAGCACATGCGGTTCTTCGCTCAGGCCGACGGTGTGGTGTTCATGTTCGATCCGCTCAAGGTCGAATCGGTGCGGCAGCAACTGCATGATCTCGTGCCGGTGCAGGAACGAGTGGGTGGCGATCCACGCTCTGTGCTACGCACTGTGCTGTCGATCGTCGGGGATGCAACACCCAACCTCGCGGTGGTGCTGTCGAAGTTCGACGCGCTACAGGCACTGAACCATGTCGAGGGCAGCGACTGGAGTGAGATCATGGCGCAGAAGGGTGCGGCTTTCTCCCGCGACCCGAGCCTTCAGTACGCACCGTACAACGAGATGGATGGGCGGTTGTTGCACGAGGAGGTGCGGAGCTTGCTCGACAAGCTCGAGGCCAAGGCGATGGTGATGGCTGTCGATCAGCCGCACACCGGGGCTGCGTTGAACAACAGGTTCTTTGCCGTCTCCGCGCTCGGGGAGTCGCCGGTGGGGGATCGGCTCCACCACAACGGTATTTCGCCGTTCCGATGCCTTGATCCCGTGCGGTGGGTATTGGCGCAGCGGGGGGTGTGGGTGTAGTCCGATCGAACGATATATTGGATGTAACGCCTAAACGCACCCGGCATGGTTGTGTAGACGCACTTGAAACCGAAGCCGCTTCGCTCGATTCGCCCTGCTTCCAGGAACATTGCAGGCCGGTCGCCCCAGATTACTTCCACAGGTCGACTGTGGGCTCGTCTCACCGTTGCCTGCGCCTGTTTAACCTCGATCTTTCTTCCTGCTGACATGCTTGCCTGATCTGTTCGAGATTGGGCTTTTCCGACCCGTCCGTCGCTATTGAGCGCGGTCGGGTTGCCGATGTCGTTCGGCTGGTCGCCCGGGTCTACGCGCCGGGAGTTCTTCGTGTCGACGGACGGATGGTTGTCGATCAGATCGGCGCAGGCAGGGCCGCCAATCGGTTCAGGGCATAGGTGATCACCTTCCTCCACGTCGCGTCTTTCGACAGTCGAAGATGGGTTCGGCGGGCGTGGGTAGCAATGCGACCTGCGATCGAAAAAACCCGTAGTCGTAGCCGTTTCGGTTCCCACCTGCGGGCATCATGGTCGGTGAATCCGAGCATCTGCATCCAGGCTGTCAGGTCGAGGGCGAGTTGCACGATCGCCAACCAGATCCTGTTCTGATCGAAACCGTGCAGCGGCAGGTTCGACAGTCCGGTATCTTTCGCGACACGGATGCGGTCTTCGCAGCGTGCACGGCGGCGATGATCCATCCCGGCATTTCCGGAGGGCTCAGATTGTGAGTGCATCCTCCGGATTGAGGGTGCGCATCCGATCGTAGTGGAGTTGCTCGGCGTGGTCTGGGGTGAGGTCGTGGCAGTAGCTGTGCGGCCGCTCCCTGTTGTAGAACGCGACCCACTGCGCGGTGGCCAACGACAGCTCGGCGGCACCGGGGTATCGGGGCCCGTTGTCGACGAGTTCATTTTTGTAGTCGGCGTTCACCGATTCGGCCAGCGCATTGTCGTAGCTATCACCGACCGAACCTATCGACGCAGCGATCCTCTTGTCGGCCAAACGCTGCCCGAACGCGATGGCAGCATATTGCGAACCGGCGTCGCTGTGATGGACGAGTGCACTCAAATCAACTACACCAGAACGCTTTCGGTAATCGATAGCGTTGGTGATGGCCGCGTCGACGAGATGGGTGGACATCTCCGACGCCACCTTCCAACCGACGATCTTGCGGGCAAAGACGTCGATGACGAACGCAGTGAAGGCCCACCCCGACATCGTGCGGCAATAGGTAAAGTCGGCTACCCACAGCCGGTCCGGTGCCACCGCGGCGAAGTGGCGGTTGACCAGATCCTTCGCCCGCGGGTTCGCGGGGTCCGGGGTCGTGGTGCGGACCCGCTTGCGTTTGAGCGTACCGTGCCATCCCATTTCCCGCATAAGTCGTTCAACGGTGCACCGGGCAACCTCATGCCCGCTGCTGCGCAACACAATCCACGTCTTACGTGAACCCAACACGCGGGCGAGCGGCTGCCTCTCGCGGAGCATGTAGATCGCGTCGATGACCTGAGCATCCGATCGCATCCGGGCACAGGGACCCCGGCCGGCATGGTCGTAGAACGTGGACGGGGCAATGTGAATGCCGTGCTCAGAAAGCACTGCACACATTGAATCGACACCCCAGACAAGACCATCCGCACCCACCCGGATTCCCTGGTGAGTGCGGATGAAGTCCACAACTATCGGTGTGGCCGGTCGATCTCGGCCGCGAAGAAAGCCGACGCAGCCTTCAGGATCCCGTTCGCCCGCTTGAGCTCGGCGTTCTCCTGCCGTAACTTGCGGATGACCTCACCCTCGGGCTCCCCGCCAGCGCCGTAGGTAGGCACCTTGCGCACCCACTGGCGCACGGTCTCCGCGGCGCCCACGCCGAGCAGATCCGCGGTCTTGCGCATCGCCGCCCACTCCGTGTCACCTTGGGCCACCAACTGCGCGACCATGTCAACGGCGTCCTTCTTCAACTCCGCCGAGTAACGCTTCGATCCTGCTGCCATGGGATACATCTTTCCCTGAGAGGAGCTCTCCGGAAATGCCGGGATGGATCAGACCGACGGGGGCAGCGAGGCATCGGAAGGCGCCGGACGTGCGGGACGCTGGCCCCGTCTCGACGACACTCAGATCGCCGCAATCAGAGACGAACTGCTCAAAGGACCCCAAGCGAATGGCTTCGCGACCGGAGTGTGGACCCTGGGCAGGGTCGCAATCGTGATCGAGCGGCTGACCGGCGTGACCTACGGACCCACTCAGACGTGGACGATCCTGCGGACCCGACTGGGCTGGAGCCGACAGCGACCCGCACGGCGGGCAGTCGAACGCGACGAGGACGCCATCGTCGCGTGGCGCGAGAACGAGTGCCGCGGATAAAAAATAGCGCGGCGCCGAGGTGCATGGATCTGCTTCCAGGACGAAAGCGGTGTGTCGCTGCTCCCGGTGGTCCGCGCAACCTGGGCGCCGAAAGGTGTGACACCGGTTCTGCATCACCGGTTCTCTTGGAAACGCATGTCCATGGCCGGTGTCCTGGCCTATCGACCCGATCGCAGCCGCAGTGCGTTCGTGTTTTCCATGACCGACGGCTCGTACAACACCGACAAGCTCATCGAGTTCCTCACCGAACTGCGCGCTCATTTCGCGGGCGAGAAGGTCATCGTGATCTGGGACGGACTGATGGCCCACCGGTCCCGGGCGATGACCGCGTGGCTGGCCACCCAACGCGATTGGCTTCACGTCGAACGCCTGCCCGCGTATGCGCCTGAGCTCAATCCCATCGAACAGGTCTGGGGGAACATGAAATCCACCGAGCTGGCCAATCTCTGCCCCGATATCCTCGACGAAGTTCGCGTCGCAACCGAGGCCGGGCTGGTCCGGTTCGGGTCGAACTACGACCTGTGCCACAGCTTCCTCGACCACACCGGGCTTTCCTTGTGATCAATGCTCACTCAATTAGCGAAACGTCTTTAAGGGCTACTGCTCGGACACCGCTATCCGCCAACGCTGGGATCAGGTCTGTACCCGCAACCTTGCTGAAGCTTTCTTTGCCGAAGCCGTCGTATTGGTAGAGGGTGAAAGTGACAAGAGCATCATGGACGGCATCGCGAGTCGCCCGGGCCAAGAACAATTCGAAGTTGATGGGATCACCGTCGCGCAAGCGCAGAGCAGACAGCACTTGTACACACCGCATGCAATTCTGGCGGAACTGAAAATCCCGACCCTTGTCATCTTCGACAACGATAGCGGTCGCGGTGACCGGGTTCGCGCAAAGATTGCAAAAGGAGGATCGGGCAACCCCGAAGCAGACGAGCGCAACGCAGCACAAGAAAACCGCTTGTTGCTGCGCTATCTCGGTGAAACTGAACAAGATTTTCCTGTCGGAACAGTCAGCGAACGAGTCTTCGTATGGGATGACACGCTCGAAGCTGTCCTGCACAGGGATTGGGAAGCCTGGGAAACGACCCGACGTAGCTTGGTCGAATCGGGACGTGGCATCGAGGTGCGCGGTGGAAAGAACCCGGCCACATACGCCCTCGCGGCTCAAGAATGCCCGGACAAACCGAGCGGATCGTTGCTCGACGCGATTAAGATGGCGCAAGCACTCATCACCTAAAGTCCAGCGACGGGCTGAAGCATCAGTCAGTGGCTCTGGGCTGGCCGCGTGCCGGCGGATATGCCTCTCATCGTGCGTAGCACCGGTGGTGGACTGGCCGCATAGACCCGGACAACGAGCTGGGTCCATGACCGAATTGCTGACTTCTCAAGGAATTCGTGCTCCAGAATTCTGGGCGACTTGTGGACGTGTGCGCTCGGTGCCGCGGGGTCGAAACCCCAGCTCTCGCAGTGGGTAGAAGCGTTGGCGTGTGCCAGGACAACTGACTCCACTTCTCAGGCGCAATGGCCTCGGTGCCGGGACACTTCGCGCTTCAGTCGACTATCACCTCGCGGTAGAGAGCTGGACAAGTTGATGTATCGTTCGTCGCGATTGGAAGGGTGGACGAGCAGTTGAACGACGTAAGCGTCATCGCCGTTGGGATCGATGACTTTGATCCGCGCCTCCGTCGTGAGGCAATGGCATGGTTGACGGTGCGCACAAATGACGGGCTCGAACCGATCAGCCGGCATGACCTGCTTGACTTCACTATTGACGGGTCGATGTTCAGGTTGATGGACCCGACGCGAGGCATCCGCAAGCCCAAAGAGCTTTCATCTGCCCTATCCATTAGCACCACCTATCATCCTCCCGGTGCGAAACCTCGTTACGAGGATCGAGTCGGTTCTGATGGACTCCTGCGCTATAAGTGGTCGACGACCGATCCGAACAACATGGACAACCGCGGTCTCCGCGCGGCGATGAACGAGGGCGTTCCGCTCATCTGGTTCTACGGTGTCGGTCCGAGTCTGTTCCAGCCGATCTACCCGGTGTTCATCGTGGCGGAAGAACCCGAGCAGCACCAGTTTGTCATCGCCACCGAAGTGGCCCGCGATCTGTATCGTCCAGCCTCGCAAGCGGAGGAGCAGCTTCGACGCTACGTAATGGCAGAGACGAAACGCCGGCTCCACCAGCCGGTGTTTCGCGCGACCGTTATGCGTGCGTACGAAACACGCTGCACTGTCTGCGCTCTCGGCCACGGCGAACTTCTGGATGCAGCGCACATCGTGCCTGATTCAGACGACGGCGGTATCGCTGCAGTGACGAACGGGCTTGCTATGTGCAAGATCCACCATGCTGCATACGACGTGCATATTTTGGGGATCACACCCGACCTAGTCGTAGAAATTCGAAAGGACCTTCTCGACGAGATCGATGGTCCGATGCTCGAACACGGCCTGAAAGAACGGCATGGCCAGAAGCTGATGGTGGTCCCACCTGCTCGTGGCGATCGACCCGACCGGGAGCTCTTGTCGCTGAGCTACGAACGGTTTCTCACCGTTGGCTAGCCGTCACAAGGCTTCATATGGTCCGTCGTCATGGATCGGCCATTCGCCTCACTGTGTGGCGGCGTCCAACCGGTGGTCGTGCGATGGGGTGAGCCACCGCACGACCACCTCAGATCACTCGCCTGATGCAGTGGCGCCATCGCGATTGTGGCGGTGAACAGCTGCACGGTGGTGGCCCGGGCTGTTTCACGTGCGGATTCCCATGCGGGGTCCTCGAAGTCTTTGACGGCGGCGTGCACTGCGAGAAGTTCAGTGCGGACCTGGGCGACCGTCGCTGCGACGTAGACACGAATCGCATGGCGGCTCGCCCGTGGCCGCAGAGTCCATGGGACTGGAGAAACCTTCATGGTGCCTTTCCTGCTTGGTTCGGATCGTAGAGGGCAGCGATCGGTGCCGACCCAGCCTGGATCCGGTGGCGGCGCCGCTGCTCGTCGGTCGGGATTGCATTCACCGCGCAAGAACCCTGATCTCCGGTCCCAGGATCATGTCGCATCACTACTTGACGATGACGACCCTGTAGTCGCCCGCCGAGGCTTTCCAGCGATCGCCCTCGCGCAAGGTCAGATATCCCACCGGAGTCTCGTAGACGAGCCGGATCTGGCGCGCCAACTCATCGATGATCTCTTGGTCGCCGACCGCCTGGTACGCGGTGAACAGGGGCTCGTCGCCGTAGCTGGTGGGTATCTGCCGCTGAAGTACAACTTCGCCGCACTTCGTCGCGGTGACCGTCGCGTTCTTGATTGCCATGGACTTTCTCCTTCGGATGGATGGATGGGGTGGGCCAGCATGTGCGGATATGTTCACTCACTGCGGCAGCCGAGAATCCGGAACCGGCCGAACACAATTGCGGCTGCCAGCACGGCGCACACACCGGCGATCACTGCGCAATAGGTAAGCAGCGAGATGGTGAATCCCATCGACCATGCAATCGCCACGCCGATGACAATCGCGGCCAGGGCCGCGACCGGAATCAGGAATGCCAGCGACGTCACCGTTTCCGATCGTCGGGGATCCCCGAGAACCGTCAGCGCACTCCACGCCCCGGCGAGAGCCATCAGATACGCCAGGACACCACTGACGAGATAGATACCGAAGATCAGTGGGTACGGCTCGATCACGATGCCGTTGTCGACACCGACGTAGAGAACCGTGAACAGGAGACCCATGCCTGCAGCAATGCCGACCAATGTGGCCGGCACAATCGCCGCGTACCGTCCGGCGCGCCCCGTCTGCCCCGTTCGTCGGCCCACGCGTGCATCGTGGGGGTGACGTCGTCGCCGGTCACAGCAGAGGGAGGCAAGCCCGCTTCGGCGGCTGCGGTGAGTTCGTTGGACAACTCCTCCGCTAGTTCGCGGCGATCGGTGCGGCGCACCGCCGCTCGCCGCCAGGTGATCTCCGCTTGGCGCAGGATCGACGGGTCGATAGTGAAGCCCGATGCGGCCTTCGAGGTGTTCATCAGGTGCCCTCCCCAGGCATGTTCAGTAGCGCGGTGACCGATGCTGCGACGGCGTTCCATTCAGCCCTGCCGCTGTCGAGAGCCTCGCGTCCTTGCTCAGTGAGTGAGTAGTACTTGCGAGGCGGGCCGGAGGGCGAGGGGCGTTGCTCGGAGCGCACCAGGCTGGCCTTCTCTAGACGCGCCAGCAGTGGATAGGACGATCCCCCGGAGACGAGAAGGTCACGGGCGCCGAGACGTTCGGTGAGTTCGTACCCGTAGAACGGCTGCTCGTCGTCGAGGAGTGCGAGCAGGCAGATGTCGAGCACTCCACGAAGAATCAGGCTGCGCCGTTCAGCTACCATGTTCAGCATGGTAGCTGACGTTGTGACTTCATGCGCACAGCCGCCATTGCCCGGCTGACGCAGAAGTTACGCGCCGGATCGTCAAGGACGAGGCTTGCGCGACGATGTCGCCGACGCCCGCGCAGACATCCGTCGGGATCATCGGCGACGATTTAAGGGGAGGGACAGGCACATGGAATCGGCAGAGATGTTCCGCAAGGACCGCTACAACCGACTGGGAGAGAACGAGTACCGCACAGAGGTCCGGGATCGGCGGGGTCGTGCGTATGACCAGCGGCAGTTCGATCGGTTCGAGGAGCTGTGGCGGGAAGCCGGTAGGCGTCCGAGCTTCCTGGAGTTCTTCGACAAGCAATAATCGACGCTGCACCGTGCAGCCCGCTTTGGTGCTGCGCTCACCCGTACGGGCATCTGACTGCTCGCGGTAGGTACCGCACAACCGGAGAATCCATCACGACGATCGGCCCGCCTGTTCAGGACGGGCCGATCAATTGCGTTGCGTCTAGAACCCGAAGGTCACCATCGCAGGCATCCCCGAGGGTGCAGACCGGTACATGCTCGGGCCTCGTTCTGCGCTGGCGTGGATCATCGACCGGTACCAGGTCAAAACTGACAAGGCGTCCGGGATCATCGACGATCCGAACGACTGGTGTGAGGAGCAGGATAAGCCTCGGTGCATCGTGGTTTAAGGTGCGAGGTTGAGGTGTCGATGTCCTTGTAAGGCGGGCGGTGACCGGGACCTACTTGAGTTGCCTGGCGTGTTCGCGCGCCTCGACGGAAAAGCGGCAGTTGATCTGTCTACATTTGCCGTGGATACCGAAGTGGTGCCCACGGCACAGCGTTTGGGGGAAGTGGACATGCAGGTTTGTCGAACGATGTGCCGGTTCACTCGATCGGGGGAGTGGTGTCCTCAATCAAGTCCTCGGCCTCGAACGATGCCGAGTCCTCCTCGGCATGACCTTCGTCGATATCGCGCTGGACCGGTTTGCCGATCGCGGATTCAACCAACCGGCAAAGTGATTCGCGGCGCTCACGGAAGTATCCGTCGAAGTCGTCCTCGCGGAGTCTGTCGGCCGGAACGAGGTGTGTGGCGAGGACCTGATCCAGCTTCTCGGTGCCGATCTGTGCTCGCTTCTCGATCACTGCCAGATACGTCGAGGGGGCTGATCCGCCGATGGTTCGGTTGGTGCGTGCACTGATCGTGGTTTTGTTGACGATGCTTTCCCGATGCTCGTCATCGATCTCGTTGTCGTTGCACCACTTCTGCGGAAACACGTGGTGGATGTCGACAGCAAGGTCGACGTACTGCACTTTGTCGAGTGCCTTGTCTTCCATCCAATCACGGGCGCCGCCGCCGAGAATCAACGCAGCGAGGCCCTTGTAGGCCGCCGCATTGCGGGTTCGCAGCGAATGGAGCCGGGACTCGGTGAAAGACGCGTCCTGGACCGTTCGCGGCGCAACGTCGCTGGCCCCTGCCGCCCACGCCGGAACCGCCTCGATATCACGGGCGAACCGGGTTTCGATCGCCGACCCGTAGAGCTCACCCAAAACACCACACCAGTACCACCGTGCGAGCCGTTCACGGACTCCGATCAAGTCGGCGTCCTTACCGAGAACGACCTTGATCGCCGCCAAGGGGACGAGCTGCTTGGGATAGGGAATGTCCCGGCGGGCAAAGATGTGCCGATCGGCGAGGAAGGTGGCCGACCAGATGAACGCCTCGCGTAGCGGGTCACGCCACTCCAGGTAGTCCTCCAAGGTCAGCTTCAGAACGTCTTCTCGTTTGGCCGAGATCGCCGGCGGCCGGTCCGAGCTGTCGGCCAGATGACGCTTGCGTGTGGTCAGCATCGTGACCGCTTGGAGGAAGTCTGTGTTCTCCACCGCAGCGAGTGCCGGATAGGACGACCACTTGAGCTGGGTTTCCTTCCAGTCGTCGTTGAGCCGGAAGTCCTCACCTGTCCGGTCGTAATAGTCTGCGTCCCCTGCAAAAACTGCTGTGAGCAGTTCGAACACGTTGAGGGGGAGCCCACCGATGTTGACCTTCTCGAAGACGGTTGCCACCGCGGCCTTGTCGGTGTTCTCGTCCAGCACGATCGCGGGGATGTCATAGGTAGCGGCCGGCTTGATGAACTGTTTGTGGAACTCCTTGCCCAGGGTGGGGTCGTCGAGATCCAGGATCCAGCTCATGTAGTCGCCGTACAGAAGGTTCAGCGGGAAGTACCCTTGCCGGCGCTGCTGGTCGTGATCGGACAGGTCGAGCACAACTTCCTTGTTGAAGTTCGTGCGGATCACCCCATCGCCGGGGATCGAGACCACCGCTTCGTCCACACGATTCTGATCGCTGAGGGCGGTCTCCATGTGGACCAGATACTGGCGATCGAGTAACTTCCCGCGACTGTCCTTGGTTGCGACGACACCGTCACCACTCAACGCCTGCGTCAGGGACGTCAGCCGCTGTTGCCCGTCCAGCAGAAGGAACTTTGCGTCTGTCCCCGGTGCAAGATCAACGCCTTCGATGGGCCGCGGCTTGAATCGGACCTGGCTGTTGCTGGTCTTGAGCAACATTACCGCCCCGAGAGGATGACCGCGCAGCACCGTCACCAGGAGCTGCCGGATTCGCTCGTCCTCCCACTTGTACCCGCGCTGGAAGTCGGGAAGCTGGATCTCACCCGATCGAGTCCATTCGAGGTATTCCCCCAGCTCGTACATCGGGGTCAGGAAGCCCACGGCTGCTCCTCTTCGAAGAAACGTCCCACCGCACCCGCGACCGATCCGGGGCGAATCGAATACGACATTACAACCACGCCACTCGCACCTCCGTGCGCCTCGACGATTTCGGCCTGCCACCCAGGAGGTAGGCGCCGCTACTGCGACAGCCCTGTCGGTGGGGTCGACTACGGTTACGGCCGACATGATCGCAATGCGAGCGGTAGGGGTGGTCCGATGTCCGACTTCAAGAGGAACCCGAACTTCGAAAAGGAACTCGCAAAGCAGGCGCAGGGCGCTATGCAGCGGAGATCGATGCTGTGTACCGCCAGTACAGGGGTCAGTCCGAGTCGACCGTGAAGAGCGCACTGAAGCGAAAACTCGGCAGCGCACTTGTGGAACCTTCGCTGTCGAACATCGCTGAAGCGATCAGCAGAGGCGACAAGATCAACGTTAAACTGTGATCGACTCACGTGTTGTCGGGCTTGCCACCGCCCCCGTGCAGAACTCGTCCGATGCCCTGAGCTACGAAGATTGCATGCTCAGCTAACGAGAGTCTCGGGACCGACGCCGTTTTTTCGCTGCGTCTCTTCTTTGCCGCGATCGCTACGACGCGAGCAGACGATGTACGGCCGGGTTTCTTGTCGAGGGCGAGTTTGCCCCGGGCAGCGTTGATCTGCGCGTCAGTCGCCCTGGGTGCCGTGGTGGTCGCCATCGTGATCCTCCGCTTCGTTACTGCCAGGATTGCCCAGGGCGAGGACCTCATCAAGCACGGTATCGGCGGCGAGGAGTTCATCTCGGCCGGCAAGAGAGCTGGTGATCATCGCCCTGACGAGCTGGACACCGACGTTGGACCGGTGCGGGTTGTCGATATCGAGGGCGAGTTCGGTGGCGTATTGGAACCGGCGCCACTATTCCATTCGTCGGGCTTGCTGCTCTCGGTGTTCGGTGGCGCGGGTGTTGGCCCGCCACACCAGAAAGGCGCTGGTTCCGGCCGCAATCACTGTCAAGACGCTGAGGACGATCTAGACTGTCGGCACCGCGCCAGTATCGCATCGACGACCACCCGTCGTGGTGTCGGTTCACTGGGTACTGGCTGACCAGGAGCAGGCGGCATCGTCCGTGGGCAGCGAGAGTTTATGCTTCCCGGCCTTGAGGTCACGGCGAGGGTTCTTGTGACCGGAATCGCCGAGAATCTTATTGCCTTTACAGCATGGCGCTGTAAGGTGAAAGCATCCATTACATCTATGACACCTGATGCTTTTATGACACTTAAGGCGCGATCATGAGAACCCTGCCTGCACGCAGTGTTGATGCCGAACAGCTCGCTGAGCTCGATAAAGCCCGTGCGGCTCTGCCTGCTGATTCCGAGCTCGCTGAGACGCTCGACTACCTGGCGGATGCTGTTCGTGCCGGCGCAGACGTGACCGTTGTCGACAACGAAGAACGCTTGACACCCAATCGGGCCGCCAAGTTTCTCGGCATGAGTCGAACGCACCTCTACAAGCTTCTCGATGCTGGTGAAATCCCATATGTGATGGTGGGCCGTGACCGGCGTATCGGCATCACCGCTCTGCAGCAGTACCAGGCCCGCATGGAAGCAGACCAGGCCGATCTGGCCTCTCGCTTTGCACATCACGCCAGCCGTCGGGATGCTCTCCTCGACCAGCTCGTGGAACAACCCCAGACCGTGTGACCTCCGTGGCTCTACAGCCACGCCCCGTACCTGTCCGTGACCCACGGCATAATTAGCGGATGGCCTCCCTTCCTCGTCCAACCCTGCGTTGTCTCGAAACTGATCTCACTGAGGAGGGGTGGGCGACCGTGGGTCATCAGCGGTTGGCCCAAAAAGGCATGACCGGCCCGCCGGCGCTCCCGTTGCTTGATCATCCCTTCATTCAGCATGTGGCGGGCAAGTTCGCAGAGCTCAGCGAGGACATACGCAGGGAAACCATCAGCGGTCTGTCGGACCCGAAGTTCTACAAAGCGAAGTCCGGGCGGTGGCGAGGCGCAGTCTATTTCGACAGCGGCGGCCAGGCGTGGCTCGTCGCGTCAGGGTTGCGTCGAGAAGGCGATTACAGCGACTTCTACAGGGAGTTTTGCAGCAACGTCCGTGCCAGGGGGCCGGAACAGTACCTACCTACTCCCGCGGATTTCCGCCGGCTTCATCGCGAGACCGCTGAGGCGAAGCTGCTCACCTGGGAGACAGCGATACATAACGACACCCGGAAGGCATTGGAGCGAGCCAGTGCCTGCCGGACGGCATCCTGGAACCTTGCGACTGTGGATGACAGTGCAACCATCGCCAAGGTCACTGTGCACCATGAGACCCTGGCACCTGACGACGAGGAGCCAGAGGGCTATGGCGAGATCACCGTCGAGGTCGAGATCATCTCGTGGGAACACAACTCGCTCATCGAGCATGCCGAAACCATCGTCCTGTGCGCGATCGATCCCCATGTGACCAGTTGGAAAGCAGCCCACACCACCAGTCGGATGTATTCGCTGTCAGGTACTGCGGCCGAAATCGCTTCCACTACGGCGGAAGCGCTGTGCGTCGACCATGACCACCCACGGGAACCCGTATTGAACGATCAGGCGCACTGGGCATGGGCTCACGAAGGGCGACTCACTCAGAACTACATCGAGGGGCGACCCATCAAAGCTCTTTGCGGCACAGTGTTCGTTCCCACACGCCTCCCGGATGACATGCAGCGTTGTCCCCAATGCGAAGCGGTCTACCGTGCACTTCCCGAGCGATGATCAGTCTTCGGAACCGTGAGCCCATCTCTTGAAGACCTCCAGGTCTGCGGTGAGTTGGATGTGGCCTTCACCGGACCACTCCTGATCAGTATTGGCAGCACTGGCGGTCCACCGGTACTCGAGCGACTCTGCAGAGGAATCCCACGGGACCATGAGGGCGTCGTCCAGTTCGAAGGAGGGGGTTCGGGCGGTCGGCCGGCGCACTTCCCCTGCCTCGATCGTCACCACAACATCGCCATCATGATTCTCGGCCCACGTGTCCGCGCCCCTGACCTGCGCTTGAGTGCGGGTTATGTAGGGGGACAAGTCGATTCGGGTGACGGATATGGGTTCGTGCAACGGCGTCCATATATCCCCCCACTTCTTGGAGGACCGCTCCACTGCGAGAGCGCCCGAGATGACGAGTTCTATCTGAAGTCCTTCCAGGCGAGCGCCGGATTCGACCTCGAAGGAAATCGATGGTGCTGCTGCTGCGGCAATCTCTCGATCGAAGTCGCTGTACTGTTTGCGCACGGACGCGACCCAGTCGTCGATGTCGCTCGGGGACAGTGGCTTACGTAGGTAGATATCGGTGCTGGCCAGGATGGCGGACAGGCCGGGAACGGTCGACTGACTGTTGGTGGCGTTGCGCTTCTCCTCGAATTGTTCTTCGTCCTCGATCGCTTCCGTGACACACGCTTGGATCCACCGGTCGAGTAGCGACAACTTCCAGATTGTGCCGATCGGACGGACGTCGAGTGAGATGGATCGCGCAGACTCCGTATGAGCAGGCCGGGGTGGTTGTGGCCGTTCGTTGACGAACTTCCACAGGATGTCGTCGACCTTGCCTGCGAGTTCCTCCGACGTTCGGTAGGTGGTGTACAGCCCGCGTTCTTCGCTCTCGACCGTCGCACGGAACTGCTTCAGTCTCTGCCACTGCTCAGGCTTGTCCACCACTGAAGTGGGCAGTGCATCGCCCTCCCAGAAGAACAGGTGCACGCTCGCTTCCGCCTCGCGTAGGTCGGCTTCTTCGACGGTGCCGGAGTATTCGTTGCGAGCAGTAGAGCTACCGAGTCGATGTTTGAACACGGCGATCACGATGTCGGCATGGTTGGTGATCTGCTGGTTGATGACCGCCTGGCCGTCCATAGACCGTGTGTAGACGGGAACGGCGTTCTGGAAGTGCTCGGCGGTGAAGAAGAACCTCTGTGACACGGTGTGCGCGCGATTCCACGCTGCAATCGCATGTCGCATCGCCTCGATTTCGTCGAGGGTGTCGGTTGGCCCGGAGAGCATCACGCGCACACCTGTCGCATCGAACGTCACCCGATGAGTGAACCACGGGAGAGCGACACAGGATCGCTACCGCCGCGACTCCGGTCGTCCCGTGCGATGTCCGGAGAAATTCCGACAGGTCGGGCACACTCATCGAGATACTTCAGTGGAAGATGTAACCACCCGTGGCATCACCACGGACTGCAGACGAGGAGGCCACACCAGGTGACGCGGATTTTCGACAACATCGGTCTGGAGACCGCTCTGGGCACGCACCTGCAGCAGACGTTCGCGGTCTCCGAGACGATGGACGTCGCCGTGGGCTATTTCAACCTGCGCGGATGGTCCTCCTTCGATGACCTGGTCAAGCAGAAGATCGCTGCCGACGTAACCGGGCCAGTGGTGCGGATCCTGATCGGCATGGTGATGACCGGCCCGCAGCAGGAAACCCTCGAAGACTTGCAGGCCACAGTGGATGGCACCCCTCGCACCGATGCCGATGCCAATGCGGCCCGCGACCGCAAAGCTCAGTTGCTCGAGCAGCTACGCACGCAGCTGATGCGCGGGATGCCCACCAACGCCGACCGGGCGACGTTGCAGTCGCTGCGGGACCTGCTCGCGTCCGGCGCGGTGGAGATCAAGGTGTTCACCCGCCGGCCGCTGCACGGCAAAACCTACATCTGCCACCGTCAGGACTTGAACAATCCGATCACCGGGTTCGTCGGCTCGTCGAACCTGACGGGTCCGGGGTTGACGTCGAACTACGAGCTCAACGTCGATGTGCTCGAGATCGGTGCAGCGAAGACGCTGGCCCAGTGGTTCGAGGATCGCTGGAGCGACAAGTTCAGCCGGCCCGTGACCACCGATCTGCTCGACCTGCTCGATGAGTCGTGGGTACGCAAAGAGCCCCGCCGACCGTACGAGGTGTTCCTGAAGGTCTGCTACGACCTGTCCCGCGATGTGCGCGAAGGCTTGGCCGAATACTCGGTACCCACCGAGATCCGCAAACAACTGCTCGAATACCAAGCCACAGCGGTGCAGACCCTGGCGCGGCGGATCATGACCCGCGGCGGCACCATGCTCGGCGACGTGGTCGGTCTCGGCAAGACGCTCACGGCGATCGCGGTGGCGTTGATGCTGCGCGACGAGCACGGATTCATGCCGCTGGTGGTGTGCCCGAAGAACCTGGTGTCGATGTGGGAAGAGCACTTCGAGGCCTACGACCTGCACGGCCGGGTCGTGCCGTACAGCATGGCGCACCGGATCCTGCCGGAGTTGCGGCGCTACGCGTTCGTCATCGTCGACGAATCACACACCCTGCGCAACGAGAACCGGCGCGACTACCAGGAGATCCAGCGCTATATCCAGGACAACGACAGCAAGGTCCTGCTGCTCACGGCCACGCCGTACAACATCCGTTTCCGCGACGTCGCCAACCAACTCGGCTTGTATCTCGATGACGACGACGATCTCGGTATCGCTCCGAGCAATGCGATCGCCGCCGATCCTCGGTTCGTCGACAAGGTCGACGGCAAGACCACCACGATGGCAGCATTCCGCCGTTCTGAGGACCCGGACGACTGGAAGCGGCTGATGAGCGAGCATCTGGTGCGGCGCACCCGCACGTTCGTCAAAAACAACTTTTCGCTCATCGACGAGGACGGCAACCCGTACCTCGAGTTCTCCAACGGGTACCGGTTCACGTTCCCTCAACGCATCCCGAAGCCGGTCGATCATTCCTTCGGACCGGACGATCCAGCAGCGATCATGGCCAGCGACGCCACGCTGGACGCGCTCACCGCACTGGTCCTGCCGCGCTACGAACTCGGCAACTACATCTCCCCGACCGCCCTCCTCAGCGAGGCCGAGCGGGAGTTCGTCGACAACCTCACCCGCGGCCGCGGCCAGGTGGCGGGGTTCGTGCGCACCACCTTCTACAAGCGCCTGTCCTCATGCGGGCACTCGTTCACCTTGTCGCTGCAACGCCACATCGCCCGCAACGAGCTGTTCGCCTACGCCATCGACCAAGGTCTGGCGATCCCGACCGGCACCATCGTCGACACCAACTTCGCTTCAGGCGACGACGAGGATCCCACCAACGACGACCTCGCCGCCGGCGAACGTCTCGGGGACGATGCGTCCCGCCGTTACGAAGCCCTCGTCGCCGCCGATCCGAACTCGGTGACCTGGGTGAGGCCGGAGATCTTCACCCCGGCCCTGCGTCAGGACCTCGACCGCGACACCACCGCTCTGCGGGGTCTGCTCGACTCGTACGGCGGCTGGGACACCGCCCGTGACTCCAAACTCGCCGCCCTGGTAGCGCTGCTCACCAAGGTTCATCCGGACGAGAAGGTGCTGGTATTCACCGAGTACAAGGACACCGCCGACTACATCGGCACAGCCTTGCAGGCCGCCGGTATCGACGAGGTCGGGGTGGCCACCGGCGAAAGCGAAGACCCGACCGCGCTGGCACATCGCTTCTCCCCGCGATCCAACGCCCTGCCCGGTCAGGAACACCACGAGATCGACAACGAACTGCGCATCCTGATTGCCACCGATGTGCTCAGCGAAGGCCAGAACCTGCAGGACGCGCACATCGTGGTCAACTACGACCTGCCATGGGCGATCATCCGCCTGATCCAGCGCGCCGGCCGCGTCGACCGCGTGGGCCAGGATGCCGACACGGTCCTGCTGTACTCGTTCTTCCACGAATCGGTCGACACCGTCATCTCCCTGCGCCAACGCATCAGCGACCGGCTGCACGCCAACGCCGAAGCGTTCGGCTCCGACGAGCAGTTCTTCGGCACCGACACCGAAGTCCGCGCCATCACCGACCTGTACAACGGCACCCTCGACGACCAGGACAACACCGACGACGTCGATGCCTCGAGCCTGGCCTATCAACGCTGGCACGAAGCCGAGAAGAACGACCCCGACCTTGCCAAGAAGATCGCCGCCTTGCCGGACATGATCTCCGCAACCCGAGCCCGTCGCCTCAGCGACCGCGCCGACGGAGTGCTCTGCTACGTACGCACCGACTCCGGCATCGACGGCTTCGGCGAAGCCACCCTCGACGAACAGACG
This sequence comes from Rhodococcus sp. NPDC060090, assembly GCF_042729855.1. Lineage (NCBI taxonomy): Bacteria > Bacillati > Actinomycetota > Actinomycetes > Mycobacteriales > Nocardiaceae > Rhodococcus > Rhodococcus sp. NPDC060090. Next base: position 34,493 of record NZ_JBHWXB010000008.1, read on the forward strand.
CGGCTGCTCACCGGCCACGAGGTCCTGCGCGCCTTCGAAGCCACCCCGGAAGAACTCGGCCTCGAACACCACGAGCAGCACGATGAGCTGCTCGAACACCTCGTGCGCGGCCCGTTGGCCACCCCACAGATCGCAGCCGGCAGGCTGCGTGGAGTCCGCCGCACCCTATGGCGACGGCTCGGCGAGACATTGAACAACTACAGCGCCGACACCCAGGCCGCCCTCGACGAGCTGTATCAGCACCCGTTGACCAAGTACGCCGAACAACGCCTGCGTAAAGCAGTGCGTTCCGGGGCAAGCGACGAGGACCTGGCCACCCGCATCACCGCCCTGCACCGCGACGGGGACCTCGTCATCGCATCGAGGACCGGGAAAGACCCGATCCGCATCGTGTCCAGCATGGGAGTTCGTTCATGACCGAGAATCGTCTACTCGACCTCGTCGACCACCGCGACTTCCGCACCCTGTTCATCGACGAACTTGGCTGGAACAACCCCGACCGGCCCGACCTGTCGGTCGAGGTCGATGACGAGACCTTCACGTTGCACGAGGTCGCTGGCTATAAGGGCTTGCGGATCTGGCACTGCCCGGTCCTACCGCCGCGGAAGACCCAGCGGCAGATCGACGTGTTGGTCGGACGGGACAACCAGGAACGCCTGGTTATCTTCACCAACGAGCACAAGCAGGAATGGCGCTGGCCCCGGCGCGCTCAGCTCGGCAGCGCCAACGCCAAACTCCTTGTCCACGAACACATCGTCGGCGACCGCAGCACTCACCTCACGCAGCGCCTGCAAGCGATCGAGCTCGACTTCGACGAAGACATCTCACTCGTCGCACTGCTCGACAAGATGCGAGATGCGTTCGACCACGAAGCCGAAACCGCATCCGTCGCTGCCGCTCGTCTCATGGGCGCCCTCTACACCGAGCTCGAAGCCTGCGGGGTAGGGGAACACGACGCCACACTGCTGCTCGCCCGCTTGCTGTTCCTGCTGTTCGGCGACGACGCGGACATGTGGAAACCCGAAGGACTGTTCGAGAAGTATGTGCGCGAGCAAACCACGGCTGACAGCCTCCGCACCGATCTGCAAGCACTATTCGACGTCCTCGACACCGAGGAGCAGAAGCGTGATCTTCCCGCGGACAGCCCATACGCACCGTTCCGGTACATCAACGGTGGGCTCTTTAAGGACGCGGTGCGACTCCCTCACCTGAACTCGGCATTTCGAGACGCTCTACTCAAGGCATGCGAGTTTGATTGGTCGATTATCTCACCAGCGGTCTTCGGCTCGATGTTTCAAACGGTCAAGAGCAAGGAAGCTCGGCGCACTGGCGGTGAGCATTACACCACCGAGGAAAACATCCTCAAGACAATCCGTCCGTTGTTCCTCGACGAGTATCGGGACCGCTTTGAACGAGCCAAGGACGACAAAGCTCATCTGACCAAGCTGCATAACGAACTCGGACGGCTCCGGTTCCTCGATCCTGCATGTGGGTGCGGCAACTTCCTCATCGTCGCCTACCGCGAACTGCGTGCGCTCGAACTCGAGATTCTTCAACACCGCCGCGACTTGGACATGTCTGAAGCAGCTTCGAGGAAGGTCCAAAGAGCACAGCTCAGCCTTGACGTCACGGGCGACATCAAAGTCACCCTCGACCACTTCTACGGCATAGAGCTCGAAGAATGGCCGGCGCGGATCGCAGAGACAGCCATGCTGCTCGTGGACCACCTCGCGAACCAGAACATGGCACAAGAATTTGGAGTCTCTCCTGATCGTCTTCCAATTCGGATTGCGCCGAACATTAAACACGGGAACGCTTTACAAATAATCTGGGAAAGACTTCTACCGCCAAGCAATGATGTAATTATATTCGGGAACCCGCCATTCAGTGGGCAGCATCGAAAGACTCCAGAACAAACCGCAGACGCCAAAGCGGTATGGGGAAATAGATACAGTGGCTACTTGGACTATGTGACTTGCTGGTACGCGAAAACGATCGACTACTACCAGCAGTTAGACGCCCGATGGGCTTTCGTATCCACTAACTCGATCTGTCAAGGAGAACCCGTAGAATTCTTATGGCGCCCGATCCTCGAATCCGGATGGCGTTGTAGATTTGCCCACAGAACCCTTCTCTGGTCCACAGAGTCGAAAGATGGCGCCGCAGTCCATGTGTCTATTTTGGGTTTTGACAGAAGAAAAACACCGAGGCCTATCCTCTGGCATTACGGAGAAGGCGGGAAAAGCAAAGGAACATCGACGGAAGTGGTACGAATAAATCCGTACCTAGTGGACGGTCCCAACGTTCTTGTCAGTAACCGTTCTACGCCATTAAGTCTGTCCTTGACCTCTGCTGGATATGGCAGCAAGCCAACGGACGGCGGGAACTTAGTAGTGACGCCCGAGGAATTCGACACCGTCTCCTCCGACCCAATTGCCGCTAGGTACCTCAAGAGGTTCATAGGAGCCAGGGAGCTCCTTCACGACACGGCGAGGTGGTGCCTATGGCTGGTGGATGCCACGGACGGGGATGTCGCCGACAGCCCAGTGTTGAGCGAACGTGTCACGGCAGTGAAATCGTTTCGGGAATCCAGTAAGAAGGTAGCCACCAGGCGGAAAGCATCGACGCCGCACCTTTTTGATGAAAGACGTCACAATAACATCAGATCTCTTGGGATACCGGAGGTATCCAGCGAAAGAAGGCGCTATCTTCCCACTAGGCTTCTAAGTGAAGACGAGGTGGCAAGTAACAAGGTCTACAGGGTAACGGACCCGGATGGATTCACCCTCGGGATACTATCCTCCTCAATGTTCATGACCTGGATGAAGACAGTCGGCGGTCGACTCAAGTCAGACTTGAGCTTTTCCAATACCTTCACGTACAACAATTTCCCGCTACCCGAAGTCAGCAAGAAGGAAAGGCGGGAGATCGCTTCCGCCGCAGCATCGATAATGCAGGTTCGTGAATCCTACCCGGAATGGTCCCTAGCTCGCTTGTATGATCCTGCCGCTATGCCCGCCGATCTTTTGGACGCACACCGTTTCCTTGACGAGATCGTCGATAGTTTGTTCGGAATAAAAAAAACTAACTCCCTAGAAGAACGCCAGAAGGCACTTTTCCGCTTCTACGCAAAAATGACAGGTTTAGAACCCTCTACTTAATAGTTCCTTCCATAATGAATCTGGGAGGCAGCTGACAGGAGTAGGCGCACAGCCGTTGATCTGTCAGTCGCAGAGATGCCGGTACAGCGTGGTGCGCCCGACACCGAGGATCTCGGCGATTTCGGACTGCGCCATGCCTCCCTCACGCATCTTCTTCGCCTGCCGAATCTTGTTGGGGGTCATTTTCGGTGGCCGGCCCCCGGTGCGGCCGCGGACTCGGGCTGCGGACAGTCCGACCTGGGTGCGTTCACGGATGAGGTTGCGCTCGAATTCGGCGATCGCGCCGAAGATCGAAAAGATCAGTCGCCCACCGGAGGTGGTGGTGTCGATGGCTTCGGTCAACGACCGCAGGCCCACCCCGCGGGCTTCGAGATCTTCGACGACCTGCAGAAGATGAGGAAGAGATCTGCCCAGCCGGTCGAGCCGCCACACCACCAGGGTGTCGCCGGCGCGCAGGTGGGTGAACAGGTCGGTCAGTTCCGGTCGGGCGGTCGTCGCCCCGCTCGCAGTCTCTGTCCAGATCCTCGAGCATCCGGCGACGCGCAGGGCGTCGCTCTGCGCGTCGAGGTGCTGATCGGTGGTCGAGACCCTCGCATAGCCCAAAAGTTCGCTCACAGGACGACAGTGTTCCAGAACTCACCGACAACCCGATTTTTGCAACATCAGTTTTGGACACGAGTTTTGCAACATGGTCGCCGCAGGTCGGCCGATTCAGGCTGCGCCTCTCGTTGGATGTTTCAAATACGTTCGTTTTTGATCATCGACGAAAGAGGACCGACCTCACCACACCACCTGGAGCGACGATGTTTCAAGTCTCACCCGACTTGGCTCACTCCGAAGTGAAAAATCAGGTCGCAGCCCCCTGACCAGTGTCTTCTGGGTTCAGAAAGGCCGATTTCACGCACTAACGAGGGCCGGTTTACGCTCGCTGTGTGGCGTTTATCAGGCGAGTACGCACTAAATTCGGGGCCACCGCCGTGCAGGTCGCCCGCTACACCGGCGGCCGACAGGAAATCGTCAAACACATCGGATCCGCCCACACCGAAGTCGAACTCGGGGTGCTGCTCGAACAGGCACGAGACTGGCTCGAACCCGAACAACAGGCCCTCGACCTGGGCGTTGTCCCGCAACTGCCGGTCGACGACGTCCTGCCCACCGGCCAGGGCGCGCTGTTGCCGGCCCCGCAAGAGCAACCGGTCGTCGACAGGCCGGGCAGGACCGAAACCACCGCGTCGGTGCTGCTGCGGCAGGTCCTACACGCCGCCTACGAGCAGCTCGGATTCGATCGGATCGACGACGCGGTGTTCCGGGACCTGGTGATCGCCCGCATCGTCGAACCCGGCTCGAAGCTCGACGTCGGCCGGGTACTGCGCGATCTCGGCGCCGACCCACCGAGCTACGCCACCATCAAACGACACCTGCGATGGATCATTGACCGCAACTACCGCGCCGCGATCGCCGAACAGTGCTTTGCCTATGCCGCCGAAACCGGCGGCCTGAGCCTTCTGCTCTACGACGTCGCCACCTTGTACTTCGAAGCCGAAAAGGAGGATGACCTGCGGAAAGTAGGCTACTCGAAAGAGCGTCGGGTCGACCCTCAGATCGTCGTAGGGCTGCTCGTGGATCGCACCGGATTCCCTTTGGAGATCGGTTGTTTCGAAGGCAACCACGCCGAAACCCGCACCATCGTCCCGATCGTGCGCCAGTTCCAGGCCCGGCACGAGATCGAGGGTGTGGAGATGGTCGTTGCTGCCGATGCCGGGATGCTGTCCGCCTCGAATCTGACGGACCTCGATACCGCCGGCCTGAAATTCGTCGTCGGATCCCGCGTCACGAAAGCTCCCGGAGATCTTGCCTCCCACTTCCATTGGAACGGAAACGCCTTCACCGGCGGGCAGATCATCGACACCATCACGCCACGGCACGGACGTTCGGTGGTCAACAACGTCCGAACACGCGCCGAACCCGTGTGGAGTCCAACAGAACATCCGAATGCGTGGCGGGCGGTGTGGCAGTACTCGACCACACGGGCAGCGCGTGATCAGAAGACGTTGAACGCGAAGGAAGCCCGCGCCCGCGCCATCGTCGATGGTGACGCCGCCCCGAAGTCGACACGGTTCGTCAAGACCACTGCGAAAGGCCGCAGCTTGGACACTGCTTCACTCGAGCGAGCTCGATCATTGTCGGGCCTCAAAGGCTATGTCACGAATATTCCTGTATCACTGATGGATTCGAGTGATGTGATCGCCAAGTATCACGATTTGTGGCGTGTGGAGCAGTCGTTCCGGATGTCCAAGACCGATTTACGGGCACGGCCGATCTTTCATCGCACCAAGGACTCGATCGAGGCGCACCTGACCATTGTGTTCGCGGCGTTGGCGATCTCGCGTCTGGTCCAGGACCGTACCGGGTTGGCGATCGGCAACGTCGTCAAGAAGCTTCGGCCGCTGCGCTCTGCGACCATCGCGATCAACGGCGTCCGACACACGTTCCCGCCCGAAATCGATCCTGAAATCCGCGATCTTTTGGATCGGATTTCAGGCCCGGAGTTCACGCACTAACGAAATGAGCCAACTCGGGAGCGACGATGTTTCAAGTCTCATGTCCCTTGACGGAAGACGACTGCATTTTTCAGAAGACCGCTGCGCGCTCGGCGGAAGTATCATTGCCGTGTCGTTCTTTGTCTGGAAGCCGCGCGACACCAAGGCTGGAACGGTGGACGTCCGCAGCGCTCAACGACATACAAAAAGCCATCGCACGCAAGCCGAAAGGAGCCAGCGTCTCCATGACCGCCATCGCCGACACTCAGGTCACCGCGCAGTCGTTTTCTGAAACTGACAGTGACTGAATCCGGCACTGTCGATTTATCCAGGGGATGAAGTGGTCCTTAGCCCTCTTCCCTCTTCGGTTCCGGGTAGAAGCCAGACCTCTCGGCGTCCCCAGCTGCGCCACCAAAGAAGTACTCGCGACTCCCATCTGGGAGCGGGGACACGGGTGACTTGTTTTCAAGAATCAGCGACTGACCTTGGAAGTCGTTCTGAAGGTAAGCGTAGAACGCGTCGACCACGTTGGTGCTGATCGTCTCGTCCTCCCCACTCGGCTCGGGGTCGTCGGCCTGTCGATAGCTGACGATCGGCGAATCCAGGATGACGAATCCGGGGTGCGGGTAGTCGCGACGCAGGCAGTATTCGGCGAGTGCCACGTTGAAGAGCGCGTGGAGGATGGAGCGAACGCCTTTCCCTCGCACTCGGCGAACACGCTGGTCGACCATCAAATCGCGCTCGTTGGTCGAGTAGCTCACTGCGCTGCCGGGGAACGACCACTGTTGCAGAACCTGCCGAGCGACCTCATTGAACTGGTTAAGGTCGCTGGCGACGATCGGCACCTCCGTCGACGTCTTTGGCTTCTCAACTTGTGCGGTAGTCTCCCGCAGGATGTAGAAGTCCGCGAGACGAGAATGCGCATCGATCTCTCGTTCGACACGCGACCGCGTCTCCAGGAGCTGAGCAAGATCGCTTCCGGGAGTCTTGATCTCGACGTCTAGCTGTCGAATCTCCGAAGTGAGCCGCATGTCTTCGTCAGTGAGCGATCTGGAGCGTGTTCCGATCTCCTGCAGTTCGGCCTGGACCGCGCCGATGGTCTGATCAAGGCCAGTTCGCAGCGCGAAGATCTTGGACTGTTCCGATGTGATGGCGGAAGCGAATGTCGTTGCCTCGGTCGGATCGGTTGGGGCGTCTGGCCAGTGCTGATGGTCGGGCTCGGCTCCGCAGAAAGGACAACTTCCTTCGTCGTCCACCGCAAACAGGTCGGTAGCTTGTGCAAGCATTTCTAGTCGCGAGAGGTCTGAGTCGTATTGCGTGCGTAGGAGGCCGAACCGTGAGCTAAGGCTCATTAGTTCGTTGTGTCGCTCGCGTAGTTCCGCCAACGTGCTTGTGTTGGCGGAGCGTTGAAGTACTAGTCCGTTGCGCCTGGAACTGACGCCGTTGATAGATGTGCTTGTTTCGCGCAGAGAGATGTTGAGGCGAGCGAGTTGGTCGCGGAGCTGATCTGGCGGCGCGGAGTCAGCGAGTTCGTCTTCGAGTCTCGCGATGACCTGATCTACAAGCTCGAGTTTGTTTGCAGATATCTTCTTCAGATCTGCAGGCTTCGGAATGGGAGTCAGACCAGCATCGTCATCGCCTTCGATGAACAGCCTGAAGATGGCCGCCTCGACGGGGCGGTCCCCGTACTGACCAAACTCGACGGGCGATTGCTTGGCGAGAATGGTCTCTTCATCTACGGTGGCAAGCCGGATGACGTCTCGCCACTCCAGCATGCGTGTTTCGTTGTACTGGCTCCTTCGAACCAATTGCTCGTCGAGTCCAATACATGAAAGGAGATACCGAGAAACGCTCCGCGGATCTTTGGATACGTGTTGCGCTTTCAGATATTCCGGCGCAGGTTCTGTAGATAGTTCACGAATGTCCCCGTCGAAGAGGCCGATAGAGCCGCCCGTCAAGTCACGGACGAGCGTTACCGTGCCGACACCTGCGACGTGGAGCCCGAGGTGGACGTATTGGTACCCCTTTCCTTCGTCTGGGACCTCAATCTTCTTGGCAAGTCCGAACGAGTAGCGAATGAGGTCGAAAACATGGGACTTTCCGGTGTCTGAAGCACCATGAATGACCGTGAGGCGCTCACCGAATTCGACGGTGGCCGGAGTCCGGTCGTTGCCTACCACGGTGAGGTGAACGAGACGAAGTCGACTAGTCATTGAGTTCTTGCCTGTCCAGATACTCGAATTCCTCGGCCCACCGTCCGAACACTTCGCTAAGCCGCGTGCGGATGGCGTCGTCGCTTAGCAACCCAAATTCGCTGGCTGCCCATGAGCATCGTTCCCTCAAGCGAGCAAGGTATGGAGCGTCCATGGAATCGAGGAAGGGGCGGGCGTCGTCGCTCGCCACGTAGTAGATCCCGTCGAGGGTGGCGTTGCGAACGAGCAGTCCGCGTGCGCCCATGAGGTGAATGCCTTCGCGGACGAGTTCGCGTTTGACGCCGAGTTCACCCACGCGACCAGGGGTCGCGGGGTGAAGACTGGTGCCGCCCTCGAAGTCTTCACTGTGGAGCACGACGTGATCGAGTAGCACGATTCGAGCGAGGTCAGCTTGCGTCGGATATAAGGCCGTCAGCATCGCGACCACTCGTACACCGACTTCGAATGAGCTGTTCAGTAGTTGCGTCATATCTGACTTACCCAAGTCAGGCGGTTCTCGTTGGCAAGTTGGTGGCAGATTCCGCGACGATCAGCCGGCTCCGTGACATGGATAAGTGCGTTCGCGCTGAGTTGGGCGTTGATTGCTTGTTCGAGAGTCTGCCGGAGCCGCTCCAATCCATCAGAGTGATCGGCCTCGGTGGTCTCGATGACGGCGTCGTACAACTCGTTCTGTAGCCCTTCGAAGGTCCCCGACGGAACGCTGTCGCGAGCGAAGTTGCGAAGCGCTTCCGCTCGGTAGAAGCTCTCTCGCTGCCGCCGTAGGTGCGTGCCAGCCTGCTTATGCACTTCGATTGAGGAGATGCTGTCCACGACGGCATAGCGCTCTTGGTAGGCGTCGATCAGTTTGTGTACGTAAACCAATTCGTCTGGCAGAACTTTTCCTGGTGGAGGCTCAAATGCTGGTCGGTCCGGAAGCCCGCCGCCGAAGCGGGCGGCATGATGGGGTGTCGCCCCATGCTGTTGGATGAGAGCTAGGACTTCGATCGATCCGAACATGGAGAAATCGGTAGCGCTTGCCAGCACCCGTACAGCTTCCCTGAGGGTCTGGTCGAGGTCCTTGAACGGTTTCGATTCGCCTGAATCGATCTGCTCTAGGAACTTTGCCTTCAATTCCGTTGGCGTGGAGACGAGATGAGCCAGCGACGTGCCTAGTCCGCGTGGAGCGATGAAGCTGTAGCTAGTCGGCAACTTGTAGAGGGAGTTTCGTACCGGGAGGAGAAAGACCTTGAGCATCTCTGGCCAGGCGATCGAGGGCGTCAGGCTCTTGTCGTAGTGCTTGCCCTGGAAACAGTCCCACTGGTCTTCGAAGCCACGGTCCGTCTTGAACCCGGCGACGTCGACACCTCGATCGCCTGATCCCCCAAAACGTTGGACGCGGACGTATTGAGGTGACAGGCCCAAAGCCCACTCCTCAATAAAGATCTCCCACTCGTCCGGATCGTAGGTCTGGATCACCTTTCGCGGGGCGAGGCGGGGTCCGTGCTTGACGCGCTCGGCGCTGAGGGCGCCGGTCGAGTGCGAGGGTTGCAAGTCGCGCATCTCGATCATGTGCGTCGTTGACACGCAGCCTCCTCGTCATCGAGTGTCACAACGTTGCAATCCTAATATGGGCATTCACGATCCACAGCGGGGGGACCTGCCGAGCTGCCTCCGCCATTTGTAGTCGCGGCCGTGCGAAGGCAGATCAGGTCAGACCTGCGTGCATGAAGCGTCGGGGGGATTCGCCGATTCGGTCAGGCGATATGGAAGCGGTCGTCCCAAAGTTCGACTTCGACGCGTAGGGAGCCGCCGATGGCCTCGACGTATCGGCGCAGGGTATCGATTTGGACTCGCGCGAGGTCACCGCGCTCGATGTTGGAGATGCGGTTTTGGCCGACGCCGAGACGGTCTGCGACCTCGCCTTGAGTCAAAGCGGCATTCTTGCGGAGTTCCTTGAGTCGGTAGGCCCGTACCTCCTCGAGCAGTCGGCCTTTGTGCGCACCCACGGCGGCCCTGTCGACGGGCCGTGTGTTGAGCATGTCGTCGAGACTTTTCGCCACCACGTTCACTTCCCTTCCAGATTTTCGATGTGGGTGTCGAAGTGGTCGTCGGCAATCGGAATGTTCGTCTTGTACCACTTGGTCCATTGACCTGATTTGTCTCCAGCGATCAGCAGGATCGCCCTTTCGGTGAGAGACGAATGGGAACAGGACACACAACTCCGAGCGCCCGCTCGATCCCGGCCGCAATTCCTTCATGTTCTTATGGCGGGACGCAGTCACCGTGTCGACCAGGGGCCCACCGAGCTGTGGTCCGTGTGCTTGGAGCAGTTCGAGTGCAGCGACGATCTGTTCGTAGGACGACTGATCCAGCTGTGCGAGCCATTCTTCGACCAACTCGACGTCGACACTCCAGATCGACACTCCTGTGCTGAACTGGGGTTACGGAAGAGGCGGTGCGGGAATGCTATTTCTCTCCACATCCACCACACGCCTCCGCAGCATGGCATCGAGCGCAGATACAGAGGGCACTGCACTTCTGAACACAGAATGTCAGAAGACAACTGCACGCAAGACAGAAATCGCAGGACACCGTGCAGTCGTCTTCTGAAATTGACAACGGTGTTTCAAATTTCGTGTCCACAACCGGTGTTTCAAAAGTAGGCCTTGTCGGTGAGTTTTGGGACGATGTCGTCTGTCTTGGTTCAAGACGTCACGTGAGTCAGATCGGGCCAGGTCGAGCTCGTGGTGCGGCCGAGACCACAGCCCGCTTGGGGGCGGTCGAGCGGTTATGCCGCGACCGCCGTGCGACACCCACACCGCACCGCTCGTCCATGATCGTCATCCGGCAACCACCCATACTCATCGCACCTCCCGCACTTGTCCGGCACGACCCGAGGTGCAGCCAACCCCTGCCACAACGGCACCCAAGCCTGCGCGAACCTCATGGGATCTGCCGGACGATGCACCGATTTCGCCGCCGCAACCAACTTCGACACCCCATGCGCCTCGATCAACTCGTCGATCGCTGCAGCCGCCTCGGGTTTGAGATATGCGAACGTCGCCGTCAATCCTGCATGCCTGCACGCTGCAGCGAGGCCGGCGATGTCGAGACTGAGCGGGACGTTCAAAGCCCGTGACGGGCGGTTGGTTTCAGTCCTTGGTATTTCAGTACTGATAAGAGCGCCTGGTTCTCCGTCGTCCGCATCGCCGCGGGTCGGATTCTCAGGCCCCGGGTTGATGACAGGCTCTTCGTAGATGGTCTGGACGGTGCACCACTGGCCGAGCTCGTTCTGAAATCTCTCTCGCACGAGGTAGCCGAGTTCGGCGAGCTCACGTAGCGCGGAGCGGATGGCATCGCGGCCTTCCTTCGGGGACTGCGCGGCGATCGAATCCGATCGGGTGCGCCAGTCGTCAGGCTTCGACAGTAGCCAGATCAGGACACCGCGTGCGCGGAAGGAGAGTCGGTCGTCGTTGAGGACGGCGTTACTGAGGATGGTGAAGTTGCTGGCCAGGCGCGGCCCACGACGCACACCACCAGCCAGGGTATTCTGGCGCATGTTCGACTCCTGTTTAGTCGGACAACCGGCCCGTCGGGAGCTGCAACTCCTGGCGGGCCTTCTTCACTTGTGACGCCGCTCGGAGTGGCGGCGATCTTGGAATCTTGGCACCGTTCGTACAGCGAATGCAAGAGTTTGGGCGAAAATCGCGTGGGTGCAGGAGATTACGGGAGCCACTCGTGTGTTCATTGTCGATAGTGGTAGCTCTCGCTGAACGCGGCATCAGGCCTAACTCGAGACGATGGTGTTCTGCCGCCTCCAGATAAGCCAGCGGCCGTCCCGCTTCACGAAGATGTACAGCGCGTTCATCTCCGGCGGATTACCGTCGTCGGCGTCCTGCTTCGTCGACCACGCGTTCTTCCGGGCGACGATGACGTCGGGGGAGGGGGCGGCGACGTCGCTCAGTTCGTAGTACGCCGTCGATTCCTTCAGGTAACCGGCGGCGAGTGCGTCCTCCGAAGCCTTCTGGATGGCTGCGCGTCCGGAGAGGACAGCACCTCGTGCATTCACGACGATCGCGTCCTCGGCGAGATGGGCGTTCATCAGTGATGCATCGTTGGTGTTGAAGCCCTCCTGTACGTCGCGGACGATCGTGTGGATCTGTTCGAGGTCGTGGGGGTCCGGAGTAGTTGTCATGTGGGCGACAGTAGAACCTCGAGCGAGCTCGAGGTCAAGGGTTGGGGCAGGAAGCCGTGGGTGTGTGCGGACGACGAACCCACACACACCCACGGCACCGTCAACAACAGCCAGTAATCGACAGTCGGGACTCAACCCGCAACGAGTGCCAGATCGCGAAGTCCGATTCCGCACTCTTGTGCGTTGCCGAGCCTCTGTTCAGTGAGGTTCGAGTACACGTGGACGTGGCTGCGTTCGCACCATGCGGTCACGTGCTCACCGATCGCGGGCACGTTCTCACTACTCACCAGGATGGCGAAGGACTCGACCGAGTCCCCGCACTGCACGTGCACGATCCGTTCGCGCCCGGTGGGTTCGATGAGCACGACCCTGCCCTCGACCCTCCAGATCTCGGACGAGTGGAGCGCTCCCTCGCCCAAGTAGAACCGTTCGGGCCGCACACCGAGTGTGATGCTCTCGTCGCCGCCTGTGTGGGTACCGAACCGCGACGCGTGAGTATCGGTGTCGACCGGAAACAGGTTCATCGGAGGTGTCCCGACGAAACCTGCCACGAAGAGGGTCTTCGGCTGTCGGTACAGCTCGTCGGGAGTGCCGAGTTGTTCGATGCGCCCCTTGTTGATGACGGCGATACGAGACGCCATTGCCATCGCGTCGGCTTGATCGTGGGTGACGTTGATGCCGGTGGCGCCCACCGACTGCAGCAGTCCCGCGATCTCCACGCGGAGGGTGGCGTGAAGCTGGGCGTCGAGGCCGGAGAGCGGTTCGTCGAGCAACACGATGTTGCTGCGTCGGGCGAGTGCTCTGGCCAGGGCGATGCGTTGACGTTGACCACCGGACATCTGTCGTGGTTTGCGATCGAGGAGGTGCTCGACCTGCATCCGGGTGGCGATGTCGGTGGCGCGGGCGTCTGCTTCCGCGCGGCTGAGTTTCTTTCCGTGCCGCAGGCCCAACGTGATGTTCTCGCGACTGCTCAGATGTGGATAGAGGGCGTAGCTCTGGAAAACAATGGCCACATCACGCTTCTCGGGCGGGATCCCGTTCTGCGGCTCACCTCCGAACCGGATCTCACCTGTGTCGACGGGTTCGAGGCCCGCGATGATCCGCAAGAGGGTGGATTTGCCGGAACCGGACGGTCCGAGGATGGCGATGTTCTCACCGGTCTCGACGTCGAGGTCGATGTCTGCGAGTGCCGTGACGTCGCCGAAAGTCTTGGTGACACCCGAGATCTGGACGGCGGTCACGATACGGCTCCTACGATTGCATTGATGGACTCGACTGTGTCCAGAACGGTGGTTTCGGCGTCGGCGCCGGTCTGGAGCTGCTGGTTCATCACTTCGATGAAGTCGTAGATCTCGGCAGTGTGTGCGCCCGGGAACCCACCCCACTGGGTGAGTTCGTTGTCGAAGGTCCACGCGAAGGTCATCTGCGGGGTCGCCTGGTCGGATGCCAGCAGTTCGTCGCGAGCGGTGGTGTCCACGGGGATGTAGCTGCGCTGGGTACCCGACGCCTGCAGCACGCTCTCCGGGGTCAGGATCTGCCCGATGAGTTCATTGGCGAACGCTGCGCGGCAGGGATCTTCCGAGAGGACCATGTAGCCGTTGCCGCCTGCGGGCAACGCGCGATCCTGGTTGCCGTCGACGGTCGGCAGTTTGATGGGCATCCAGTCGAACTTGTCGCCGATACCCTGGCTGATCGCCGCGATGTTGGAGGTGGTGATCATCGAGATGGGCAAGGTGCCCGAGGTGAAGATGTCCATGGCCTGGGTGGCGTCGGGGATGCCGGCCTCTAACCCGTTGCTGCCGAGGTCGGACGAGATGCGCAGTGCGTCGACACCGGCAGCGTCACCGAATGCTGCTGCGCCGTCGGAATCGACCAGTGTGCCGCCGGAAGCCTGGATGAGTCCTTGCGCAAACCATTCGGGTAGGCCCGTAGGAGCGATGGAGACGGAGGGTGTCCCGGTGTGAGCGGTAACCTTCTCCGCGACGCGCAGAAGATCGTCGTAGGTCTTGATGTCTTCGGCGCTGCCGGCGTCGGCTTCGTCGAGCAGGTCCTGGTTGACGACCATGACAGGTGCGGAGATCTGCGCGGGCGCCACGTATGTGACACCGTCGCGTGCGGTGCCGGCGCCGAGGAACTGCTTCTGGTAGGTGTCGGCCAGAACCGAGGAGTCGAAGGGGACGGGGTCGTAGGCGTCGACCCAGAACTGCATCTGTCCGAGTCCGGTCATGATGAGGTCGGGGCGGTTGCCTACGGCGATGTCGGCGACGATCTGTTGGGTGAGATCGTCGTAGGACGTCGACGGCGCAGCCTGGGCGTCGAATTCCAGTCCGGGGTATCGCTTTTCCATCGCTTCGACTGCGGCTGCCATGGATTCGGTCGCCACCGAGTTGAATGCGACATCGATGACGGTTCCTTCAGTGGTGCACTGGGCGACATCGACGGCGGCGGCGACCGACGCTCCGTCTGCAGGCTGATTCGTGGTGGTGGTGCCGGCGCTGCCGCATGCGGCGAGACCGAAGGTGAGTACGGTGGCGGTGGTGCCGACGAGGACACGTGTGTGAGGACGCATTCTTCTGTTGCTCCTGTAGTGAGGGGAATTCAGCCGGTGATTTCGGTGCCGCTCATGCCCCGGACGAAATGCTTCTGGGCGAAGAGGAATACGGCGACGATGGGTACGGTGACGATCGCAGCGCCTGCCGCGAGCGCCGGATAGTCGAATCCGGTACTGGCATCCTGGAAGATTGCCAGCGCCAGTGGGGGAGTTTGGATCTCGGGGCTCCGTGCCACGAGAAGGGGCCACATGTAGTCGTTCCAGTGAACGAAAATCGAGTACACGCTGAAGGCTGCGATGCCGGGCAACGCGATCGGTGTGACAACGCTGAGCATAGTGCGGATCGGTCCGAGGCCGTCCATCTCGCAGGCCTCGAACAGCGCAACCGGAATGGACATCATCTGATTGCGGATCATGAACGTGCCGAGCACCGACGTCGCGAACGGCAGTATCAGTGCGGCAAGGGTGTCACCGAGTCCGACCTGATTGAGGCCGATGAACAACGGAATCATCGTCACCTGTGCCGGAATGAGCAGGCAGAGCATGACGAAACCGAACACTCGGCCTGTCCACCGCTTTCGGTGCACCGTCAGCACATATGCGGCGGGGATACAGGTGAGCAGTTGCAGAGCGAGAATGCCGAAGGTGACGGCCAGGCCGACCAGCATGGCATTGCCCAAGGACGCGTCGTTCCAGGCACGCGCGTACCCGTCGAACGTGAGGGTGTCGGGCAGCAGGGAGAACCCGTCGCCGAACACCTGGTCGTGGTCTGCAACCGAGGTGCGGAGCATCCAGTAGAAGGGAAAGAGGGAGACGAGCAGTGCACCGGCGAGGAAGATCCACCTGCCGACCCGTAGAGCGGCGTTCATCGTTCGTCCTTTCCAGAGAGCACTTTCCGCTGCCAGAGGCCGACGGCGAGCAACGCCAGGACCATGAGGAACGACAACGCCGACGCAGCACCCAGATCGAAGTACTGGAAGCCCATCCGCCACGCCATGGTCAGGATCAGCTCGGACGAATGCTGCGGGCCGCCGTCGGTCATCACCCGAACTGTGTCGAATGCCTGGACGGATTGGAGTACCGCCATGACCACGGCGAACACCACGGACGGTTTCATCACGGGCAGTGTGATCTTCACCAGCCGTGTCCACCCGTTGATGCCCTCCATGCGCGCAGCCTCGTGCATGGTGTCCGGCACGGTTGCCAGCCCGGCGAAGAAGATCATCATCGTGAAGGAGGCGGTTCGCCAGATACCGACGAGTGCGACGGTGAGCAGGGAATAGTCGGTGCTGCCGAGCCAATTGATCGGTGCGACACCAACCATCCCCAACAGGCTGTTCGCGACCCCACTACGGAAATCGAACATGAACGTGAAGACCACGGCCATCGCGACCAGATTCGCGGTCATCGGCAGGAACAACAGGGTGCGAACCAGTGCTCTGCCGCGAGTGAGGGAATCGGCGGCCAACGCCAACAGAAGTCCGATGACCAGACTCGGCACAATCGTTCCCACCGAATACACGATCGTATTGATGATCGCCTGGATGACACGGGCATCGCTGAAGATCCGCTGGTAGTTGGCGAACCCGACGAATCCCCATTCGCCGCCGGCCAGCGGAATCGTGAACCAACTTCCGATGAACGTGAGGACCGCGGGGAGGAAGATGAAGATGGACGCGAGTATCGCCATGGGCGACACCATGATCACCGGGGCCCACCGACGCCATGGCGAGGGACGGTAGTCGGATTGCTTTGCGTCGGTGGACGAGGAGCCCGGCGGCTTCTTCTCATCGGCCCGGGAGTTGAGCGTGGCGGTCACAGCAGCGCCTCTCGGTCCATGGCGTAGACGCCGCCGTCCAAACCGACCCCGATGAGGAGGTGCCCTGCATCGACCAGCGGCGCCGCAGTGGGCACACCGACAGAAACGGTGGTGAGCGGTACGCCGTCGAGGGAGTACGTCCGGATCGTTCCGTCCAGGCAGGGAAGGATGATCGTGTCGTCGAGCACCAGCGGCGGTGCGAGGACGGAGCCTGCCTGCTTGGAGTAGGGCTGCATGGGGAACGGGGCGGCCGAGTCGATTTCGAGGTCCCAGAGGATGTGCCCGTCGGTTCGATCGAGCATCGTGAGCCCGCGTCCCACGACGGTCACGAGGATTCCTCGATCGGTGACCACCGGTGATGTGGCACTGTAGTTGCCCGCGTGCTCCGCCACCCACGTCAAAGTTCCGGATGCGGCGTCCACCGCCACGGTCGCGGAGTATCCGGGCAGAAGAACAGTCTCGGTCGAGGCGTCGTACGTGGCGGTGCCCATCACCAGCAGTCGCTTGGTCTTCCGGAAGTCCGCCGACGATTCTGCGGCAGCCTGCGTCCACAGGTTGTCGCCGGTGGCCAGACTCAACCCGATGGGATGTTCGGGGCTGGGCCAGAAACCTGCCACTACCAGGTCGTCGACGATCAGGGGAGCCGTATGACTCACGAGATTGTGATGGGGCGCCAGATCGGTCCGCCGCCAGAGGACACGCCCGTCGTTGACGTCGATACGCCGCAGGTCGGCCTGATCTCCGACCACCACACTGCCGTCGGCCTCCGACGCTGCTCCCCACGCGAAACGCCGCAGAGGGTCGGGTGACGGACAGGTCCAGAGCAGCGTGCCGTCGGTCCGGTCGTAGCCCGACACGTCGCCGGTGACCTCGACGCCGACCACGACATCCCCGACGACCGTCGGGGCAACCTTGACGGACGACGCTGTGTGCGCGGTCCACAGGACGCGGCCCGTGTCGAGTTCGAGTGCCTCGACGGCTCCTCCCGGCGAGTCCTCGATCTGGGAGCCGATGAAGACCTGGCCCTCGCTGATCGACACACCTTGCCGATGACCGGCGCCGGTGAGGAAGGTACGCCAGCGGACAGCCTCCACTGTCGATGCATTCGGTGCAGAGGCGATGGTGGACTTGCTCAGAACGGGTGCGAGCCGGGCATCGTCCCACAAGTGGAGTGCCACGGTGTCGAGGGTGAACTCCGTGCCGTCCCAGACTGCACGGCGCAGCGATGGCGGACTGTAGTCCAGTCCTGCGAAGAACGTGGGCGCAGTGTTGACGTGCAGCGTGCCGCCCACCCGTACCACCCGCGAGGTGTGCCAGTGTCCTGAGAACGTGGCCACGGGCGGGCGAGGAACATTCGTGAGCAGGGTGTCGTTCGGCTGGTCGTGGAACAGCAATGCCCACGGAGTGTCCGGAGACACCAGTGCCAGGTCATTGCGGAGCCACTCTTCCTGAACAACGTCGTCCAGTCCCAACTCGTGGGTGTGCCAGTCCATGGCGACGACGTGCAGCCCCGGAATGTCGAAGCTGTACCACCGAGGACCGAGATGATTTTCGTAGGCGGAGGGGTCGGCCGCGTTCGTGAGGTAGTTGTTCGGGGAGATCGCCGTCTCGCTGCGGCCGTTCATGTGATCGTGGTTTCCGGGAATCGCATGAACAGGAAGGGGGCTCGCTGCGAGCACCTCGACCAGAGCTTCGTACTCATCGGAGACTCCGGTGTCCACGAGGTCGCCGGTGAGGAAGATCGCCTGCGCGTCGGGCAACGTCGACGGGAGCGAGCGCAGGAGTGCCGTGAACTGGTCCGACAGACCACCTTCCGGGTACATCGAGCGCTGCTTACGTTCCGTACCTTCCGCCACGCCACCGGGAACACTCAGGTGAGTGTCGGTCAGATGCACAATTTCGAACGGCAAGCTCTGCTGCTGTTCGACGAGGTCGAAATCGACGGGTCCGGGCGTGGCGGGAAACCACCAGCGGGTAGCGGTGAACCCTTCAGGGCGGGAGACGAAGACGAATCGTCCTCGTTCCGGGAGCGTGTATGTGCCGTCGTCGTCGGTGCGGGTGGTGTCCTGTCCATTGGAGACGATCACTCCGGGAAGGCCGATTCCGTCGGCGCCACGGACTGTTCCATGCATGTTTGTTGCACCTTGCATTGAGGGAGCGGATTGGTCAGAAGCGGTGTTCGGCCAGGACGTCTGCAGTTGCCTGCAGATACCTCTCGACGTCCGGTACCTGTTGTTTGAGCATGATGTGGAGCGCGTCCAGGACAGCGAGGTGAACGAGCCTGCTGGTGACGGCTTCGACGCGAATTCTCGTTTCTGCGCTGCCGGCGATGATGGTCCTGTCACACAGTTCGGTCAGTGGTGATCGGGTGAAGCTGGTGAGCGCCACGACTTTTGCTCCAGAAGCCTTCGCTGCACGTGCTGCGGCCAATGTTTCGAACGTCGAACCCGTGTGGCTGATGGCGAACAGGAGATCGGTCTCGCGGAGCATCCGTGCCTGGATGTGTTGTGCGTGGACGTCGGCGACGTAGGTGACGTTGAGGCCGAGTGTGCTGAGCCGGTAGGCGCAGTCGGAGGCCAGCATCGCCGACGTGCCCACAGCGGCGAGCTGAATGCGCTGTGCGGAAAGCAACTCTGTCACAACCTCATTCACCGATGCCATATCGAGAGTGCTCGCGGTATCTCTCAGTGCAGCGGCGAAATCGCGCAGAATCGTTGTCGTCAGATTGTCGCCATCGCCGTCGGCATCGGAGTTGAGGTGTGTGACGGGGACATGTTCGAGGGCGAGGCGCGTCTTCAGTTCCTGATAGCCGCGGAGACCGATGCTCGTGCACATCCGTACCACGCTTGCCGCAGATGTGTTGGCGCGCTCCGCAAGTTCGGTGACGGAGATATCGAGCAGTTCCAATGAGTCCGACAGGACCACGTCGGCCACGCGCCGCTCGGCGGGTGAGAAGGTGAGGAGGTGGGACCTGATCAGCTGCCGAATATCGCTGTGCGATACCGGAGCCGACCTCACGGCCTTTTCGGTCATGGCAGTGAACGTATGGGCTCCCTGTGAACCGGAGTGCCACCACAGGTGAACGACGAATGAAGTTTTCACAAGCGTGATGATTCTGAACAAAATTTTCAGGAAGGCATGGCAATGTGACGGTCGGCGGAGAGATACCTCCGTGCAGAGACCTCTCATATCCGGCGTGGTTCGCCGGCGTATCCCTCGACTTCCAGGAGAAACTCCATGACCGTGCGTGCTCGCCTACTCGTCCTGTTCGACTGGAACGGGACGGTCATGGACGACCTCGACCGAGCTGTCACCGCGACGAACGACGCCGTCGCGGGCCGGGGGGTCCAGACGATGGACCGCGCCACCTTCCAGAACTCGTTCACACTGCCGATGAAGAACTGGCTGCGCGGGATGGGCATCGCAGACTCGGAGGTCGATGGCGTCGAGGCGCGGTGGAATACGGTGATGGAGTCGCCCGCACCGGTCCGCGATGGTGCGGCCGAATTGCTCGCAGAGCTTCGGCGACACGGCGTCGTCACGGGCGTGGTGACCGCTGCGGACGCTGCAGTTGTCCACAACGACCTCGAGCGCAACGGCCTGGCCGGGGTGTTCGACCACGTGCGTGCGTCGGTAGCCGACAAGGCGGAATGTCTGGCTTCGCTCCGGGCCCTTGGGGACGACGCGTTCTACATCGGCGATACCGCCTATGACATGACGTGTGCCCGGCGAGCCGGCTACACCCCGATCTCGATCGGTGGGGGATACCAGCATCCGAGCATTCTCGCGGCGGCAGGGAGCGACCACCACCTCGAGGATCTCGTGGACCTGCTGAGTCTTCTCGGCCTGCCTGTCGCCGGAAGCAGGTGATCTACTGAGTCCATGGCGGTGTGGAATTCCTCGGCGAGCACGGCAGACGCATTGTTGGCAGGCCCCCGCGGCCGCAGGATGTTGTTGGCGTTCGTAGAGGAAGCCGAACGCGCCGTCCAGCAGAACTACGACCAGAGTTCGTTCCACTCCGCCGTGTTCTACGCCGCACACGCCCTCGACCCCAACCCGGGTGTCCTCTTCGGTCCCGGCGCCGACGAGCCGCTGCCGGACATTCCGCCGGAGGAGGTTGCTCGCCGGCTCGCGACTGTGCCGCTTCCGGAGGTGACGGCAGCTGCTCTGCGGTCGGCGCTCGGGATGGCGGTGGACATGGCCCGCTACTGGCAGGAACCCGACGGTGAGGATGTCCTCGCCGCCACCATCCCCATGCGACGAGAATTGCGGCGCATCGCCGACCACATCGCGCGGTCACCTCACGTCGACTGGTGGTCGACCGAGGTGGCTCGCGGCGACCAATGGTCGGTGGGCTGGGCCGACGGTGCCGAAACCACGCCGCAGGAGCCCCGCGAGCAAACTCGACTCACCGAGCGCCTGGCGAAGTGGCGTGACCGCGTCGTCGAGCAGGAAATCAAAGCGGAACGTGATCGCCCGCGAGACCCGAAGGCGAACTACTCGGGTGAGTGGTGGTCTTTTCCGTGGGAGGCGCGCTGTTCGGCGCGGTCCCTCGATGACGGGTTGCCGGCGGGCGTCCTGTTCGTCGAGGACAGTATGGGCTGGAAGCGGGCCTTCGCTCGGCGCCTGCCAGTGCCGGTGGGAATCGATGTGTTCGAGATCGACGGCGCCGACGCGTGGGCAGATCTGTGCCGTCGATACCCATTGGAGGTGACGGCGCAGAAACGTCACGACTGGTACCGGACCACCGGCCGCGACGGACGCTGGGTGATGCCTGACTGGAGTCGCGTCGCCGACGCGTACGCGGGAGTGCACCTGACAGTGAGGGGGTATCTCGCCGCGGCGGGAACAGCGATCGACGTCGACGACGATGCCGCGAGTGTGATCGCCGGTTGGGCGCCGGACGAGACCCACTGGCTCACCGACGCCGTTCGCCCCGACGGAGACGTCGTCGAGTGGATGCTCGACGGCAACCGCGAAAACTGGCTTCGGAAGATCGCGCCTACATCCTGATTTCGTCGAACCGTCCCAACGATATGGAATCCGTATGCAGCCACTCGGAGCGATTTCGACGTCCGGTTGGGTCGATGGCAGTGAAATCTCTGCCACCGACCAGAGGTAATGCACCGCCGGCAAGGCGCACACTCGTCTTATTGCCACGACACTCGACCGAAGACAGCATTTCGAGAATCAGCCCTCTTCCGCAAGGACGAAGCTATGACCGCAATCAGCGACCCCCACAGCCCCGCTCCGGTATCACTTGCCGACCACCCGTTTCTGACCGGTGTCTACGCACCTCAACGCTCCGAAGTCGACGTCGACGATCTCCACGTCACCGGTGATCTTCCGTCGGATCTCAGCGGCAGCTATCTGCGCAATGGCCCGAACCCTCGATTCGACCCGATCGGCTCGTTCGTCTATCCACTCGACGGCGACGGCATGGTCCACCGCATCAGCTTCGACCACGGGCATGCGTCCTACAGCAACCGGTTCGTCCGTACGCCCATGGTCGTGACGGAGGAGGCAGCCGGGCGCGCCCTGTGGTCGGGGATCACCGACGGCTACACGCCTCCCGCCGAGGTCGTCGGAGACAAGCTCGCCGGAACCGTTCGGCAATTACCCGACATCAATGTCGTACACCACGCGGGCCGGCTCATGGCCATGGCCGAAGCGGACAAGCCGTACCGTCTCGACCCGGCCGACCTGCGAACATTGGGCGAAGAGGACTGCTCCGGCGCCATGCGTGTGGGCAGCACGGCCCACCCGAAGATCGACCCGCGTACCGGCGAGATGGTGTTGTTCAACTACACCCTCGAAGCGCCGTACCTCACCTGGTCGGTGGTGGGCGCAGAAGGGCAAGCCGTACGCGAACCAACGGCGGTGGACGGACTCGACGACCCGGTGATGATCCACGACATGGCGCTCACCGAACGCTACGTCGTCCTGTTCGTATGCCCATTGATTTTCGATCTCGCCGCAGCGATGACCGGTGGGTCGCTGCTGTCCTGGCGTCCCGATAACGGCACCCGTATCGCGTTCATCCCCCGCGACGGCGGGACGGTGCGATGGATCGACACCGACGCGTTCTGGGTGTGGCATTTCGCCAACGCATTCGACAATCCCGACGGCACCGTCACGGTCGACTACGTCGAATGGACCTACCCGAGCGGATTCGCCGACATTGCGTCCCCCAGCACCTCTGGACTGATACGAGCGCAATGTAATCCCGCCACCGGCACCTTCGGCCGCACATCTGTCAGCGCTCGTGCAAACCTCGAATTCCCCCGGGTCGACGATCGGCTGCTCACCCTCGACCACCGCCGGGTCGCGACCGTGGGCAAATCCGACACCGACCAGGCCGACCTCGACAGTCTCTGGTTTCACGATCTCGAATCCGGAACCGAGGTGTGCTGGACTCCGTCTGTCGCGATCGGTGAACCGATCTACATTCCCGGCCCGCACCACGACTATTGGGGCGCAATCGGCACCGATCCCGACGACATGCACTCACGCTTCTATCTGCTCGACGCGGACACCCCGGCAGACGGGCCCCTGGCCACGATCGAGCTGCCTATTCGCGTACCGGCCGGGCTCCACGGCTTCTGGGATCCGACGGCACGCTGATCACCGTCACGCATCGGCTTGCGACGCGATCATGCTCGGTGTGCGGCTGCTTCCGCCAATGAGCATCGGTGATCTTGTTCCGCATCGCATCATTGCTTAGCGGAGTCTCGGGCTGGGAATCTGTCCGCACGTCGGGGCAGCACCCGGCCCGGTCCTTCGTCACCTCTCCCGACGATGGACGGCGCTCCACCAGACCGCTGGGTGGGAGTCGTGTCCGAGACAGGCTTCTCATCATGCGCCCAGTCAGCTTCTCCGCCACGCCGATACGGCCGTTCGCCGCAGCCGCATTCGCCGCGTTCCTACTCTGCGCCGGAACGGTGGTGGGCGTGGGTACCGCGACCGCACAACCCACAGCCCCGATGGTGGTTCCGTTGCCGTCGGCCGACCCCTTCTACACGTGGGACGGCCCCCTCGACGACGTCGCACCGGGCGCGGTGCTGGACACCAGGACGATGCCCTTCGGATTCCACGATCAGGCCACACCGATCACGAGCACACAGGTGCTGTACCGGACCACCGACCAGTTCGACCGCCCGACCACGACGGTCGCGACCATCCTGCGTCCGCTAATACCCGGCCCGGCCAAAATGATCTCGTATCACATGGCGTACGACGCGCTCGGCTCCGAATGCGATCCGTCGTACACGCTCACCGGGAACGGCACCTACAGTCAGGCGGGCACGCTCGAGCAGGGCGTGATCACCGGCTACCTGGCTTCCGGATACTCGGTAGTCGTTCCGGACTACGAGGGCCCCGACCTCGAGTGGACCATCGGACGCCAGTCGGCCTACGCCGCGCTGGACGGGGTTCGTGCCGCGGAGTCGGTGCTGGGACTTCCCGCGTCGACACCGGTGGGGTTGGCCGGCTACTCCGGCGGCTCGGTGCCCACCCAGTGGGGCGCGGAGGTCGCGCCGACGTACGCACCCGAACTGAACATCGTCGGCGCGGCGGCGGGTGGCCTGCCGGTGAACCTGGCCCACAATCTGCCCTACGTCAGCGGCAGCACGGACTGGGCCGGTGTCATCCCCGCGCTGATCGTCGCCTACCAGCGCACCTACGGTCTCGACACCGCCGCCTTCCTCAACCCTCACGGGCAGCAGATCGTGGACACGGTCAGCTCCCAGTGCATCAATGCGTTTGCCTCCCACTACCCGGGGCTGACCGACACCGAGATGCTCCGAGCCCCCTACACGTCGCTGCTCGAGATCCCCGGCGTCATCCGCGCCATCAACGACAACATCATGGGTACGGCGGGTACTCCGCGGGTGCCGATGCTGTTGGCGGTCGGAGACGTCGACGGTACGGGTGATTCGGTGATGATCACCGGAGACGTCGAAGGGTTGGCGCACGACTACTGCGAGCGTGGTGTTGCCGTCACCTATGCGCAGTACGACCGCCTTTCACACAGCGAGGCGTTCCTGCCGTTCCAGGCGCAGGCAGCGCAGTTCTTCACCGACCGCTTCGCCGGCGCGGCCCCCGCAGACAACTGCGCCGTGGTCGGGCCCGGAAATGACCTCGCGGCCACCCCGGTTCCCTGACCGCCGCGTGGATGTTCGGCGGTCGACACCCCGCGAGTACTGGGACTCACCGCTTTCCGGCGGGTCAACCTGGTCCTGTCCGCGGCGGGCAAAATGCGGACGGGCCGGAGACTGTCGCCTGAACAGCGGCTGGTGAGCGCGACGAAATGACGCCGGCGAGCGTTTCGGTGACGATGAGTCGGATGGGAATTCGGCTCGAATGCTTCACCGCGCAAGCCATTCCGGATGTGTCCGCGCTCCTATTCATCGTCGACGACGAGTGTGGGCCATCCGGGGTAGAACGGTTCGACGACGGGAGCTGCGGCAAGCTGTTCCCTTATTGGGGTGTCGAAGTTGTATTCGGGCATACCTGTCACACAGATGCTCCACGGGTCTTCGTATCCCATCCGCTTGTCGGTGAAGCGCTCGACTTCCCATCCGCCGAAGACGTCCCAGGTGGGATACGGGCGACGGTTGTCGTAGTCGAGAATGGTCGGGCTGCCTGCGGTCCAATCAGCCGGTTGCAATCGAAGTGATGTGTAGAGGCGGGTTTCCATGCGAGTCCAACCGGCGTCAGTGGGCATAGCAGTTTGCATCAAAACGTCGCACACGTGGATTTCGGTGACGGGTCGACCCAGGTGGGTGGTGGGTTCGACTTCGAGGATGTGGTGGTTGATCGTGCCGGTTCGTGGTGTCGGTTGTGACTTGTACGCGTGGGCGATGTCGTTGTATCCGGGGTAGAGGGTCAAGGGGTCGGCGGTGCGGTCGTAGTTGTTCTCGCTCTCGATGTAGCCGCGGGCCACTTGTAGTTCCGGGGCGTCGAGGTCGATGCCGTCTGGTGCGGTCCAGCGGTGCGACATGACTTGTGCGTCGGATTCGAGTGCGGCGAAGCGATCGGGCTCCGGCGGGGGTGGTGGAGTCGCTGCCGGTGCGCACGCCGAGATGACGGCGGCGAGTGTCGCGGTGATGATGAGTCGGATTGGTGTTCGCGTCGCATGTTTCACCGTAGTGACTGTTTCGAGTGTGCCTCTCCTCCTACCCATTGTCGTCGACGAGGATCGGCCAGCCGGGGTAGAACGGTTCGACGACGGGTGCTGCAGGGAGACGTTCCTTCACCGGGGTGTCCGGGGTGATCCCCGGTATTCGCGACATACAGACTCGCCACGGGTCGTTCTCGCCCATACGCTTGTCGGTGAAGAGCTCGATCTCCCAGCCGTCGAAGACGTTCCAGGTGGGATACGGCAGCCGATGCTCGTAGTCGAGCGTGGGTGGGTCTCCTGCGGCCCGCTCGATCTGTTGGAGTCGGAGGGACATGTAGAACCGTCTTTCCATACGGGTCCACCCGTCAGTGGTGGGCATGGCGGTCTGTGTGTGGACGTCGCAGACATGAAGTTCAGTAGTGGGTCGTCCTAGGTGGGTGGTGGGTTCGACTTGCAGGATGTGGTGGTTGATCGTCCCGGTTCGTGGCGTAGGTGGTGATTTCTGGACGTGGGCGACGTCGGTGTATCCGGGGTAGAGGGTGGATGGGTCTGCGGTGCGGTCGTAGTTGTTTTCGCTCTCGATGTAGCCACGGACCACTTGTATTTCTGGTGAGTCGAGGTCGATGCCGGTGGGCGCGGTCCAGCGGTGCGACATGACCTTTGCATCGGATTCGAGTGCAGCGAAACGGTCGGGCTCCGGTTGGGGTGGTGGGGCGACCTGCGGTGCGCACACTGGGATGGTGGCGGCGAGTGTCGCGCCCACGATGAGTCGGATGAGAGTTCGGGGCGAATGTTTCACTCTAGTGGCTATTTCGGGTGTGCCCCTGCTCCTACTCATTGTTGTCGACGAGGGTGGGCCAACCAGGGTAGAACGGTTCGACGACGGGAGCGGCGTGAAGTAATTCCTTCAGTGGGGCGTCGTAATCGAATCCGGGCATCCGCGACATGCACACGCGCCACGGGTCATTCTCGCCCATTCGCTTGTCCGTGAACCGTTCGACTTCCCAGCCGCTGAACACGTTCCAGGCTGGAAACGAAAGCCTGCGGTCGTTGTCAACTGACGGGGTAGTCACTGCCATCGTTCCGGATGACTGGATACGAAGCGATACGTAGGACAGTGATTCTAAGCGTGCCCACCCAGTATCGGTGGGCATGCCTGTCTGCATGTAGGTGGAACAGACGTGGATTTCGTTGGCGGGTTGTCCGAGGTGGGTGGTGGTTTCGACTTGGAGGATGTGGTGGTTGATCGTGCCGGTTCGTGGTGTGGGTGGTGACTTCTGGACGTGGGCGACGTCGGTGTATCCGGGGTAGAGGGTGGCAGGGTCGGCGGTGCGGTCGTAGTTGTTTTCGCTCTCGATGTAGCCGCGGGACACTTGTATTTCTGGTGAGTCGAGGTCGATGCCGGTGGGCGCGGTCCAGCGGTGCGACATGACCTTTGCATCGGATTCGAGTGCTGCGAAACGGTCGGGCTCCGGTTGGGGTGGGGGAGCGGCCTGCGGTGCGCACGCTGAGACGACGGCGGCGAGTATCGCGGTGGCGATGAGGCGGGTGGGTGTGCGGCCACGGGAGGCGTTCATCGTGGTGTACTCGGTTCTCTATTCGTGGGCGCGACGCTCCCGTATGCGTCCATGTAGTACTCGCGGAAAGTAGAGAAATCTATTCCGTACTCCTCTAAGGCCCTGTCTGCGGCATCGGTAATCGCGTCGACCGAGACTCCGTTGGGTGGGTAGCCGAGCGTGCCATCAGGCCGCAGAAGATCTTCGCGAAGAAGGTTTTCCACAATTTCAGGATCCTGAGGTAACCCATACCGTCCCACCGCATTTTCCAGCAGGTTGTACGCGTTCGGCGCACTGTATCGACTGAAGTCGCCGGTGAACGGCGTCGCCTCGGGATCTTCGAACGCGGGCACGAATGTGTCTCGGATGGAGGTGCTGTTGATGTCCATCAGCAGTCCGACTGTGCCGCTGAGACGAGGATCGAGTGCGACGAGATTCCGGATGACCGTGTAGTTCGTGTTGAACGTGTCTTCCCGTCGTCGCTGCACGAACTCGTCGATCCGTGCCCGATCGTCGAACATTTCTCTTCCGGCGTTGTAGATCCCGGTGTCGAGCAGCGCTTGGAGACGACCCGCGTTGGACGCACCGAGGTACGAGGGGCCTTCGACGAAATCGTCTGCGTAGTACCGACCGAATGCAGTCGCTGCGCTTCCGAATGTGGCACTGGATTCCTGATCCGTTGCCATGAGGGTGAAGATGCGCCGCGCGGCTTCGTTGAAATTGGGCGATTCGAGGCTGTCTTGTTTCCAGTCACCCACGTTATCCGCCCTGACAAGCTCGGGGATGTACCCGTGCAACCCATCGGCGAATGCTCGAACCAGTCCGGGATTCACCTCACCGATGTTGGAGGTGTTCTCGCCGTGGACGTCCATCAAACGGTCGAAGTTCTCTTCGTGCGCAAGATACTGAGACAGATCGAGTGCAGCACGCTCCGCTCGGTCGACACGTGCGGGGTCGCCGGCAGCGTGGGCATCGCCCATTTCGTGGGTCATCCAATTGGTGAGGCGTCCTGCAGATTCGCCGCCGTCGTCCCAGTCATGAGTGAACAGTGGTGTGAGGATGTCGTCGCGCTGAATGTCGGGGCGGCCGTCTCCGTCCAGGTCTCCTGCAAGCACGCGGGCACTGACGTCGTGGTTGCTGGCAGCGACGTCGAGCATCGATTCGCCGGCGTGACCGACCGTGATGGGGATGGTGTCGTACGGCCCGGTGCCGGATCCAATCGAATCGATCACGGATGCTTGCGATGCGGCAGATTCGACGAGCTTCGTGCCGAGTTCGGCGCCGGGAGTGCCGCTCCCGGTTCCGACGAACTCCCAGAATTCGCGTCCGCGGATCACCGAGTCGATGTACGCGGCGCCCCCCGGATTGGCGAGTGCGTTGCGGTGCGCCGTGGCTGCGGCCCCCGGCTCGAACTCGAGCTCGCTCCGGACGTCGGGCGGCAGGGTGTCCATGAATGCGGACAAGGTGGGCGGGACCTGGTAGCCGTCGAGCTGGGCCGAGCCCGGACGCGCTTCGACGAGGTCGCGGACGTCCTGGGGTAGGCGGTCCCATCCGCCGCGGTCGTCGTCGACGTCGCGGACGTGTTCGTTCGACAGCGCGAGGATTCCGTTTGCGAGACTGTCGCGGGCGTCGAGTGCTGAGGTGCTGCCGTCGGCAAGGAGTTGCTGCTGCAACTCCATGACGCCATCCGCTCCGGCTTCGCCGTACAGATTCTCGAGGTAGCCGAACGCGCCCGCTGGGAGAGTCGTGACGACCTTGCCGTTCGCAAGCTCCTCGAGAGACTGCGGGTCGAGACCTGCTGCGGCAAGGTTCGTGGTGAACCGTGCCAGATCTTCGGACGTGACCGTGCCATCGGTGAGCATGGCCCAGTCGTGGGCGGCTTCGTCGGGGGAGAAGGCTGCTGGTGCTGGTGTGACGTCGATGAGGTTCGAGATGATGCCGGTGATGCGGCGGGCATGGTCGTCGTCCACCTCGCCGACCACCCGCAGTGCGTCCTGAATCATGCCCCAGTGCGCGGCGGCGTCGGGTTCTCCCTCGTAGACCCCGGTGAAGTCGGGCCCGGCGGTGACGCCTCCGTCGCTGACGGTGAAGCCGGCTCGTTCGGCGGCGGCGATTCTGTCGAGAGCCACGCGTGCTGCGTGTGCGAGATCTTCGTCGGCTCTTCTGGTAGCGGAGGCGATTTCGCGTAGTTCGTAGGAGATGGTGGTGTCGGACTTGCGTTCGCGGTCGAGGTGACCTGCTGCGGCGTCGGCAGCGATACCTGTCCACGCGGACCAGAGGTCGTTGGTGGATGCGTGGATCGAGTCGCGGGCGTCCTCGAGTCGCGTGGCGACCGACTCGGTCGAGGTCACCTGTTCGGACAGTGCAGACCAATTCCATTGACGTACATCGGATACCGAGGGAATCATGCGGACACTGCCCTCGCGAGCTCGTCCCTGAAGTACTCCTCGGTGTGCGAGTAGTCCTCGCACACACGGTTCATGGTGTCGTGCAGTGCCCATGCTCGATCGGCGAGGATCAACAGTGCGCGGCGGGTTGCTGCCTCGGCGTCGCCGAGCGCGGCGGCGACGGACGACGCCTGCAGGAATCCGCTTGTCGAATGAGCCCTCATCGGTGAGGTGTCGATCTCGCAGAGCTCTTCGGCGTGCAGATCGAAGTGGCGTGACACCGACCGGATTTGTGGCAGGTCGGCTTCGAGCGTGTTGGTCATCCCCATGATCCCCCATCGATCGGTCCCCTTGTCCGATCCGCCACAGACTAGCGTCTCGGGTGGTGTCCGCCAATTCCGCGGTGAGTGGTCGCCGTGTCGGCACCCTTCGCTAGGGTTCGCCACCGACTTGACTGTGCAGTGAGGGGGAGCGGTGGACACGGAATATCGTCGGCAGGGCGACGTCATCGAGTTCTGGCGAGCGGTGGAATTATTCAGCCCTCAGCAGGTACCGAAGGTCGACAAGTTCGACACTCTGTCGCCTGTGGAGAAGACGACGCTTCACGATCTGCTGCCGTGGGAACACGGCCACCGTCTGCGCCTATCGCCGCGCCGCGCCGGCTACGAGCGGCAGCACATCATCTACCTCGGTGTGTACCGCATCGACGAAGTGTGGTCCGCTGTCGACGAGATTCTCGCCCCGGGCGAGGAGAACTACGACCCGCGGCCCTCGGGGGAATGCGCCCTGGCCGCACTCGTCGTCGACAAGTACGGATGTGTTGTTTCCGGGTCCGAAGTGCTGTCCGGGCTGGCGTGGGCGGCCGGGCGTACCTGCAATCCGGGCCCGGGTTCCGCGTCATGGCTGCACGGACTGGACGAAGCTCAGAAGCTTCTGGCCGAACTCCTCGACGACGAACAGCGCATCAACCCCCGTTGCGGATGCCGCCTCCCCCTGGACGCCGAACGGCTCTCAGCGATACGGCAACGTATCGCCGCGCTTGTGGGAGTGGACGGCATGATCGACTGCGCCGAGATCCGTGTCCGGTCGGTGGAGGTCAAGCAGTCCGACGGTGTCGACGGCACCGACTTTCTCAACAGTTTCATCGCCGCCGACCTGGGGATGGTGGCCGGTCGAGTCGCCGCCGGCGACATCGGCACCGGCCTCGTGCACTACCTCACCGAGGATGCAGCCCTCGACACAGCCCGCCGCGTCGACGTCAGTGTTGTGCCGGCTGCGTCGTTCGTGGCGTGCCGACCCGAAGCAATTCCGCCCGGCCGGTGGCCCGGAAAGCCCGAAAATCCCTTGGCGCTCGGGCAGCAGTTCGCCGTCAACACGATCATGGACGAATTGCACAGCAACGCAGGTATTTTCGCGGTGAACGGGCCACCGGGCACAGGGAAGTCGACGCTGCTGCGCGATCTCGTCGCCGCGGTCGTCGTCGAACGCGCCGATCGTCTCGCGCATCTCGCGAGCCCCGCCGATGCGTTCACGGCGACGCCACACCGCTGGAAGGCCGGCGAGTACACGCGGGTTGTGCAGCGGTGGACAGACGCCTTCCACGGATTCGAGATCGTGGTGGCCTCGTCCAATAACGGTGCTGTCGAGAACATCAGCTTCGAGATGCCCGCGGCGGACGCCATCGATTCCGACCGGTTCGACACCGACTATTTCGCAGACATCGCGACGGCGCTGCTGAACGACGACACCGGCGAGGAAACGAAGGCTTGGGGATTGACGGCCGCTCGGCTCGGACGTAAGAGCTACCGCACCGGATTCACGAACACGCTCTGGTTCGACGAGAAGCGCACCGGAAAGAAGGCACCTCGACGAGGACTGCAGTCGATCCTCAAGCAATTCGAATCGGCTGGGCCGACCAGATCGTGGCACGATGCCGTCGCCGAGTATCGCCGCGCGCGGGACGTTGTCGCCGCGATGATCGACGAACGTCAGCACGGATACGAGCGGTACCGTGAGCGAGCCCACCGCGACAGCGAACTCCGAGCAGTACTCGACCAAATAGCGGCCCACACAGAGACACTCCGCTCTGCGGCCGACATCGAGGTGGTGCAACGCGGTGCCATCGACCGTCTCCGGCAGGGCCGAGGCGCAGTCGAAAGCGAACTCGCCGCGCACAACGAGCAGCGGGTCGCGTGGTGGCGGATGAGCCGCGGCGCCCGGGAGGAACGTCGGCGCTGGCAGTCGCACCGCACCCGGTTGACGGATGCACTCGCGGGGTGGGACGAGAAGTACACCGACGCGTTCGTGGCACATCAGCAGACCCTGCAGAACCTGGTCGACCTACGGGGCACCCACGATCAACTCGTGCAGCGATCCGACGCTGTGCGGTATCGACGCGACGAACTGGACCGCTCACTCGACGAGTTGCGGCAGCGGTGGGGCCGCGCGACGCCGGGACCGGAGTGGGCCGACGACCCGGCCCGGGAGCTGGCCGCGCCGTGGTCGGACACGGCACTGAACGAGGCACGGTCGCGACTGTTCGTGGCCGCGCTCGACCTGCACAAGGACTTCCTCGCACAGGTGCCGAAACAGATGCGTCAGAGCTTGCACGGGGCGATGGACGTCGTCGCGGGGAACGCGCCACACGACCTGGATCCGGCGGCCGTCGCCGATGCATGGCGCGCGTTGTTCTTCGTCGTCCCGCTTGTGTCGACGACGTTCGCCTCCTTCGACAGGGTGTTCCGCGGGCTCGGACGTGAAGCCCTCGGCTGGTTGCTCATCGACGAAGCCGGCCAGGCGACACCGCAGAACCCCGTCGGTGCGATCTGGAGGTCGCGACGGACCGTCGTCGTGGGGGACCCGCTGCAACTCGAACCTGTGGTGACTCTGCCGTTCCGGGCGCAGCAGGCGGTGCGGGGTGCATTCGGCGTGGACGAACGGTGGTTGCCTGGGCGGTCGTCGACGCAGTCCATCGCCGACCGTCTCACTCGGTGGGGAACGACCTTGCCAGGCGACGACGAACCGATCTGGGTGGGTGCACCACTGCGTGTGCACCGGCGCTGTTCCGAGCCGATGTTCTCCGTCGTCAACACCATCGCTTACGGCGGCACGATGATCCACGGCGGGAACCCGCAGCCGGACGGCACTCTGCCGCCGTCGCAGTGGTACGACGTGTCGGGGGCGTCGAACGGTCACTTCGTGCAGGCCGAACACGACCGACTCGTCGAACTTCTCGAGGATCTGATGAGCAGGGAACATCCGATGGACGACGTGATCGTGCTCAGTCCCTTCCGGGACGTCGCGCGGCGTCTCACGGGATTGCGCTCCCGGTTCGACGGGATCACCGCCGGAACCGTGCACACCGCACAGGGACGGGAGGCGACGGTCGTCGTCCTGGTGTTGGGAGGCGACCCGGCCCGTGAAGGTGCGAAGCGGTGGGCTTCGTCGAAACCGAACCTTGCAAACGTTGCCGTGAGCAGGGCGAAGCAGCGTCTGTATGTGATCGGGGATCGTTCGGCGTGGTCGCGGCACCCGCGGTTCGATGTGCTTGCACGGGAATTGGATCGTCATGCGGAGTGCAGTCGGTGACGTCGCCGGAGCCGATCAACCCTCGCGACACGTGGTGTCCTGTTCGGGCATCACGCCCTCGACGAGGTAATCGGTGATGGTGTCCTGGGCGCAAGGGTTGTTGCCGAGGGCGTAGACACCGTGTCCGCTTCCGTCGACGGTCAGCAGCCGGGAGCGCTCGCCGAATTTCTCGTCGAGCAGTTCGCCGCCGCGCAGCGGCGTGACGGGATCGCGTCGGTTCTGTGCGATCAGGACATTTGTCGGACCCTCCTGATCGATCGACACGGGCGGCTCTGCCGGCGTGTACTGCCAGAACGCGCACGGCATGATGTTCCCGGTCGCGGCACCGAAGAGGGGGTAGGTCTCTCGGTCTTCGTCCACTGCTCGTCGGTAGGTGTCGACATCGCTGGGCCATTCGACGTCGTTGCACGTGACCGCGAGGAATACCGACCAGCTGTTGTCTGCCGGCGGCGGCCCATTGCCTGTCTCGGCTGCGGGTGTTGTCGCCTCGGTGGGGTTCAGAAAGTACTGCCAGTTCTGTGCTGCTGTCTCGTAGGAGGCCGGGTTGTACAGCGTCACGAAGGTGGCCAGTCGGAACGCGCGGCCGTTGACCCCGTCCACCGGAGCACGGTCGAGGCGCTCGGCGATGGTGAAGTAGGTTTCGCGCACCTGCTGCGCCGTCTCGCCAAGACCGTATAGATCATCCTGTGTGGCAGCCCATTCGGCGAAGTCGGGGAACGTCTCCTCCATGCCTCGCGCGTATCTGCGCATCCCGTCATGATCGAGATGGGTGTCGCCGATGTTGCTGTCGAGCACGACCCGATCCGAACTCTCCGGGAACATCGAGGCGTACGCGGCGCCGAGCGCGGATCCATAGGAATATCCGAGGAAGCTCGCCTTCTCCTCGCCGAGGGCTGCCCGGATCCGGTCCAGGTCGCGGGCCATGTTTGCCGTGTTCACGTGGCGCATTCGCCCGTCGTGGTCATTGGCTGCGCATCGTTCGGCGACTTCCTCCGCGGTGGCCGCCTGCTCGGCGAATGCTGTTTCGTCGAAGGCATACGGCGGGACCGCGCCGTAATACTGCAGGTCGTCGGTGAATCCGCAACTCACGGGCGAGGAGTTCCCGACTCCGCGGGTGTCCACGCCGATCAGGTCGTAGCTGTCCAGAACATCGGGCGATATTCCCTGCGATACAAGGAAGTTGGGCTGGTCCAGCCCGGTTCCGCCCGGACCGCCCGGGTTCAGCAACAACACACCTCGTCGTGCGTCGGGGTTCTTCGATGGCAGCCGGGAGATCGTGAGGTCGATGTGTGTGCCGTCGGGGTTGCCGTAGTCCAGTGGCACGGGCACAGTGGCGCACTGTAATTCAGGTGGGCCGTCTTCGGGATTTTCGACGCCGTCGGGACATGGGTTCCACTGCAGATCGGTCACCATCGGCTCTGCGCTGACGTGCGCAGGTATCTGTGAACAGCCGGCGACGACTGAACCTGCCAGCACTATGGCCAGGATCGTGGCGTGGGGTTTCATGTGGCTCCTTTCGAGGTGAAGCCGCCGACGGACCTGGTTTGCCTACGGTGACGTTGTTTCCACTGCACCGGATCGGCGACGACCAGCACGCTGTACTATTCGCTGGATAGGGCGACAGTAGCACACTGTGCTAGCACGGTGTGTTGGTAATGGAGGTGTGGGGCGATGAAGCAACATCAGGATGGTCTCGATACGAAGGCCAGAATCATCATCGCGGCCTGCGAGATGATCGACGAGGACCCGGCGTCGACGCTGAGCGTGCGGACCGTGGCGGCACGAGCCGGGGTGAGTATGGGATCGCTGCGCCACCACTTCCCGACCCAGCGGGCACTGCGCGACGCCGTTCTCGAAACGATCTACGACGTCGTCGCGCCCGACGGCCAGATCATCCACGACAAGGCGGTGCCTGCTCGAGACCGATTGGTGCAGTGCCTGCGGCAGGTCCTGAGGGTGGAGATCGGTGAACAGTCGCGACAAGCCTGGATCAAATTCTTCGACGCCTTCATCGCCGCCGAACCCACCGACGACATCCGAACCGCATACCTCGCCATGGCAAGCGAAGGGGAGCGCAGGATCGAACACTGGCTCACGATCCTCGCCAAGGAAGACGCTCTACCCGAAAGCGACATCGCCGCGTACGCAAAGCTTCTGAACACCGTTCTCAACGGACTGTCGATGGAGCGCGCGCTGCCCTCCGACGAGTCCATCCTTCAGCGAGAAACGGAAATCCTCTATACCGCAGTAGATTCGATCTTGTCGACGGGATCACGCGGAAGGTCGGTCACGAACGTCCATAGATCGGGTACCTTGTAGGCCGCCGGCCGCTCGGTGGCGAACGCCCTCAGGTCGGCGGGTCGGTGCGACCTTGTCGCGATCATTCCAGCTTCCCGCAGCGACGATTGCGCGAGCGGGAAGCTGGGATGATCGCGGGAGCATTCTGCAGTTCTGCCGGGTCCAAGGTAGCCTCGGGGTCACCGAGGACACTCGAATATGAGCGATCAGCCATGTCGTCCTCGGCGCGTAACCCGGCCGGAAGTCGAAAGGCCGAGAACTGGAGCGCCACCATGGCGTCGTACCCGACCGAAATGTTGAACCCGGCACGCGCAGAGGAATCAGCGCTGTCCTGCACGGCATGTCCGCACAGCATTGATTCCCACGATGCTCTCGGTGTTCGGTTTTGTGCCGTGACCTCGAGCCGAAGCCTGGACCGAAAATGCATCTGCTCTGGCGAAGTGCAGAATGTGCAGCATTACAACCGATATTGAACGAGAAATTCACCCCTCGACGTGCCGTCGGCAGGTTCGAGAAGCGTCGCCGTGGGTAGACCGCTCTACGAGGCAGTCGTGTGCGCCTATGCATGCGCATTGCCGAAAGAGTGCACGGAGGCGTTGTGAAAATCGGATACAAACTGTTCGCGGAGGCGTATTCACCGACAGAGTTGGTGCGGCAGGCGGTGCGTGCGGAGGAGGTCGGCTTCGATTTCGTCGAGATCAGCGACCACTACCATCCGTGGCTGCATGACCAGGGACACTCCGGTTTCGCGTGGTCGATCCTGGGGTCGATTGCCGCGAAGACCTCGACTCTCGGCCTGGCCACCGGCGTGACATGCCCGTTCATTCGTTATCACCCCGCGATCGTCGCGCAGGCTGCGGCGACGACGGCCCTCCTGTCCGAAGCCCGGTTCACTCTCGGTCTGGGAAGCGGTGAGCGGCTCAACGAACATGTGGTGGCACGCGGCTGGCCACCCGCCGCGACACGGACGGAAATGCTTCGCGAGTCGATCGAGGTGATCCGCTTGTTGTGGAGCGGCGGCTACCACAGCTACAACGGACGCCACATTCAGCTCGAGGATGCGCGTGTGTTCGATCTTCCCGACGAGCTCCCACCGATCGTGGTCGCGGGTTCGGGCGGGCCGGCAGTGAAGCTCGCTGCAGAGCTGGGCGACGGACTGTTCACCACAGATGCGGATCCCGATCTGGTCGAGAAGTACAAGAAGGCCGGTGGTGACGGGCCGCGCTATGCCGAGGTGTCGTTGTCGTGGGCTCCGACGGAAGAAGCAGCGCTGACGTCGGCGCACACTCTGTTTCGTTTCTCTGCCACCGGATGGAAGGTTCAGGCGGAATTGCCGAATCCGGTCAACTTCGAAGCAGCGGCGTCCGTTGTTCGTGAATCGGACATAGCCGAGAGCTTCGCCTTCGGCCCCGATGTGCAACGTCATCTGGAGAAGATCCGAACCTACGCGGATGCCGGATTCGACCATCTCGCCCTTGTGAATGCCGGGCCGGACGTCGACGGGTTCTTCCGGTTCTATGCGGATGAACTCGCACCGGTGCTGTCGAAGGAAATCCGCGAATGACGCACCCCGACGGGCATAGCATTGACGTGCCGGTCGCCTCGAGGCCGGCAGTTCTCCCGGCGAGAGGATATCCGCCATGAAGGTTCTCGTGATCTTCGAATCGATGTACGGGAACACCCGTCACGTCGCGGAAGCGATTGCGCAGGGGATCGGCGAAGCTGCCGCGGTGACCACCGTCGCCGCCGCAGATGCGAAGGATGAAGATCTCACCGCGTACGACCTGGTGGTGGTCGGCGGCCCCACCCACGTGCACGGCATGAGCAGGCCCACCACCCGCCACGGCGCAGTGGAGGCGGCCGAGAAACCCGACAACCCGCTCACCCTCGAACCTGATGCAGAGAGCGACGGCGTGCGCGAATGGCTCGCTTCCCTCGGACAGGTGACCGGGAAGGCCGCCGCGTTCGATACGAGACTCGACGCCAACCCGTTGTTGACCGGCCGAGCATCGAAGTCGATCGGCAAGAAGCTTCGCAAGGCCGGTTTCACTCTCGTTGCAGAGCCGGAGAGTTTCCTCGTCGACAAGCGGACGGTCCTCGCACCTGGCGAGGCAGAACGTGCGAGTCAGTGGGGGCGCGCGCTCATCGACGCAGATGGCGGTTGACGGTCTTGCGCGAGCCCGAAGCGCCACGGGGACGCCTGTGTCTGTAGTGGAATCGGTTGGAACACAGCCGAGTCTGAAGGAGATTCCGAATGCATCCCACCGGTCTCACCGCAAACCTGAACGTCCCGAGCATCGAGGAAGCCCGCAGCTTCTACGCCGACTATCTCGGGCTTTCCGTCGAGGAGATGAATCTGGGATGGGTCGCCCGGTTCACCACCCCCGACGGGCGTGCCACCGTACAACTGGTGAGCGGCGACGAGACAGCGCCGGTGGATTCCGCATTGTCCATCCACGTCGGCGACGAGGTGGAGGCCGCCTACGAGGACGCGCAGCGGCGCGGGTTCGAGATCGTATATCCGCTGACGACGGAGCCGTGGGGCGTACGGCGATTCTTCGTCCGCGCGCCGGACGGCACCGTGGTCAACATCGTGAGCCACTCGGACGACGAACAATAGCTTTCGGCGGCATCGACGCGCTGCGTCACTAGGCTGCGTCGGGACCCGCCACTAGTGACGCCCTGTATTGCCGAGCGGTCTTGATCAGACCCGCCGCTACGATGACCTGACCGACCATGAGCGACGTGGGCAGAAAGAGCAGCTCCCACCCCGTCGAGGCGAAGCCGAACGCCCACACAGCGATGACAAGCGCCAGCACCACCGTCGTCACCTGGCCGATGGTCATGAGTACCGTCTCCAGCCCGTGAGTGCGCCGCCTGAGGAGACCGGCGACCCCGACGGTGGCTCCGATGAGCGAGCAGGGCAACCCGATCAGAGTCGGGAGCACCACCATGAACTTGACACTGCCCCCGACCTCGACAACTCCCGAGGCGACCAGTTGTGGAACGACGAATAGCAGGATCGGCACCGCGCACAGAGCAGAGATCGTCGACATAACCGGAAGTAGCCGTATGGGATCAACGTACGTGGATCAGAGACTGCACTGACAACGGGCGTGATGACTCAGTTCCTGCCTGGAGATGGGCGCTCGGCGTTGACGGACTTCACGTTCCGCGCCGAGACCGTGACACAACGCGGGTCACTGCGATCGCGCGCTCGTGCAGACTGCCGAGGATCAAGGTGCCGTCGTGTTCGACGACTCCGGTAACCATGGCGTAGTCGGTTCCGTCCTGCTGCAGGTCGTGGACGATCGAACCGTCCGCTGCTACCCCCAGCACCCACGCGGTGCGGGCGGGTGCGGGCAAGAGCCGGTCGGGCAGCATCCACAACGCTCTACGTAAGATGCCCGGAAGCGGAAGTAGAGTGTCCAGCACAGGGTTTCGTGGTGATGCGAGGGTTACCCAGATCAGTCCGTCGCTGCCGAGGGCGATGTTGTCGGGGAAGCCCGGCAGGTTGTCCACCAGTGTTTCCCGGGTGCCCGCGTCGGGGCCGCGCAGCCAGTAGCGGTTGAGTCGGTAGGCGGCAGTTTCTGCGACGATCAACGCCGAGCGGTCGGGCGTGAACGCCACGCCGTTGGCGAACTGCAGACCGTCGAGCAGTGTCTCCACTTCGCCGCCGGGCGAGAGGCGGAACAAGCGGCCGGTGCCGGAGTGCTCGACCAGATCGCCCATCCACTGCTCCAGCGGCCAGCGACGGGAGGATGCGGTGAAGTAGATCGTTCCGTCGTCCGGGTCG
Organism: Rhodococcus sp. NPDC060090; assembly: GCF_042729855.1. Taxonomy (NCBI): domain Bacteria; kingdom Bacillati; phylum Actinomycetota; class Actinomycetes; order Mycobacteriales; family Nocardiaceae; genus Rhodococcus; species Rhodococcus sp. NPDC060090. Next base: position 73,697 of record NZ_JBHWXB010000008.1, read on the forward strand.
GCCACCACATTGCTCGCGAAGTTCAGTGGCTTGTTGTCGACCGTGTCGACCAACACCGTGACCGAATGCCCCGGACCGGGCCAGTGCAGAAGTCCGCGCTCGGCATCGCATATGAGCAGCGACTCGTCCGCGCCAGCGTGGAGGCCCAGTGGGCGACCGCCTGTGTCGAGCGCGGTGGTGACCTCCTCGGTGTCGAGGTCGACGCGCAGAATCTCACCGGTATCGATACCGGTGTAGATGAATCCGTCTGCACCGAGCACGACGTCTTCAGGGCCGGCGCCTGGCAGCGCGATCTGCCGAGCAGGGGGAAGTGGAGGGTTGCTTGATTTCCTTCTTGCTCTCGGTGGTGCCGGGGGTGGTGCCCAACGATGAGGTCGTAGACGTGTGGAGGAACGGGAAACTGCGGTCATCTGGTGTTCGGCGCGGATACTCCCTCGTTCACGAGGGAAAGGAAGCGCTGTCCTCCTTCCACAAGGCGGGCTGCGTGGAGCAACCGTGTCGGACCGAGCACACCGTGTCGGTGGGCGCAGATATCGTGCCGGGCATGGGGACCGAGGTGGTGCGTTACAAGTACCGGCTGCGGCCGGGCACGCTCGCCGAACGTGCTCTGATCGAGGAATGGCACCGTTGCCGGTTCCTGTGGAACGAAGCCGTTCACCAGCAGAAGACCGGTCGGAAGCCGAACTTCACGAAACTCAGCACAATGCTGACCGAGACCCGAGGTCGCTCGTCCTGGTTGCGGGACGGCTCCCAAGTCGCGCAGCAGCAGATGCTCCGCACCTACGCGCAGGCCCTCGATGCCTCGTTCACAGTCAAAGGCCGCGGTCGTCCCCGCTACAAGGCGCGGAAGAAAACGTTGCCGTCGCTCGAGTACACCCGCCGAGGTTTCCGGATCCGCGACGAGCAGCTGGTGCTGCCCAAAGGTGTGTCGATGCCGGTGGTGTGGTCCCGGGATCTGCCGTCGGAGCCGTCGAGTGTGCGCATCACGTGTGATTCGCTCGGTCATTGGTGGGCGTCGTTCGTGGTGACCCGCGAGAGGCAGCCGATTCCGGTGCTCGACGACGACAGTGGTGTGGGGATCGACTGGGGTGTGGCCCGGACCGCGACGGCTACCGATGAGCAGTTCGATCTGCCGCATGCCGAACATCGGAAACGGTGTGCGGCGGAGTTGGCGAAATCCAAGAAACGGATGGCCCGACGTCGACGAGGGAAGGGGCAGGCGCCGTCGAAGGGTTACCAGCGGGCCCGCAGACAGGCCGCGAAGGTGCACACGAAAGCGGCCCGGCAGAACCGGCACGACGGCCGAGCCTGGGCCAAGCGGGTCGTCGACGAGCATCAGTTGCTGGCGGTGGAGGACTTCAAGCCCAAGTTTCTGGCGAAAACGACGATGGCGCGCAAAGCTGCGGATGCGGCGATCGCGACCATGAAACGGGAACTTGTCGAACGCGGCAGGCGGGCCGGCCGGAAGGTGGTGTTGGTGCGGCCCGCGTATACGACGATGACGTGTTCGGGGTGTTTCGCGAGAGCCAAGCAACCCCTCGAACTCGCACAGCGAGTCTTCCGATGCTGGGCATGCGGTCATACCGCGTGTCGGGATCGGAATGCTGCCAGAGTGATTCTGGCTGTGGCGGAGCGTGGCCACACCGGTGTCGACGACGTAGGTCACTGGGATCCGCCTCTTTCGGGTGGTGGTTCGGGTGCGGTCTGAGCTGGGAATCTCCTGTCAACAGGGTAGGAGAGACGTTAAGAACCACACCTCCGACACCCACGTGTGGTTTCAGGAATCCCGCACCGACCCCGACGGCCCGTACGGTGACTTCTACGTGTGGTCCGATTCAGATACCGGATACCAGGATGCACGCATCATCTTCGTAGACACGGAGACGTCGAACTGGACGTGGGATCCGGCCCGCAAACAATACTTCTGGCATCGCTTCTTCTCGCACCAGCCGGATCTGAACTACGACAACCCCGACGTGCAGGACGCGATGCTCGACGTGCTGCGGTTCTGGCTCGATCTCGGCATCGACGGATTCCGCCTCGATGCGGTGCCGTACCTGTTCGAGCGCGAGGGCACCGACTGCGAGAACCTGCCCGAGACGCATGCGTTCCTCAAGAAGTGTCGCGCGGTGATGGACGCCGAATATCCCGGCCGGGTGATGCTGGCCGAAGCGAATCAGTGGCCGACCGACGTCGTCGAGTACTTCGGCGAACCCGAGATCGGCGACGAATGCCACATGGCCTTCCATTTCCCGCTCATGCCGCGGATCTTCATGGCGGTGCGACGCCAGAACCGGTTTCCCATCTCCGAGATCCTCGCGCAGACCCCGCCGATCCCGAAAACCGCCCAGTGGGGCATTTTTCTGCGCAACCACGACGAACTCACTCTCGAGATGGTGACCGACGAGGAACGCGACTACATGTATGCCGAATACGTGACGGATCCGCGGATGCGCGCGAACATCGGGATCCGGCGACGCCTCGCTCCGCTGCTCGAGAACGACCGGAATCAGCTGGAACTGTTCACGGCGTTGCTGCTGAGCCTGCCCGGGTCGCCGGTGCTGTACTACGGCGACGAAATCGGGATGGGCGACAACATCTGGCTCGGCGATCGCGACGCGGTCCGGACACCGATGCAGTGGACGCCCGACCGCAACGCCGGTTTCTCTCGGGCCGACCCCGCACGGCTGTACCTGCCGACGATCATGGACCAGACGTACGGATACCAGGCGATCAACGTCGAAGCGCAGCTCAATTCGTCGAACTCGTTGTTGCACTGGACGCGCCGGATGATCCAGGTTCGCAGGCAGCATCCGGCGTTCGGCAAGGCCGCGTTCACCGAACTCGGCAGCGCGAATCCGGCGGTGTTGTCGTATCTGCGGGAAATGGATTCGGGGCCGGACCGCAACTACAGCGACGTGATCCTGTGTGTGAACAACCTGTCGCGGTATCCGCAGGCCGTGGTGTTGGATCTGTCGAGATTCGCCGGGTGGATTCCGGTGGAGCTCACGGGCTCGGTGCCGTTCCCGCCGATCACGGAGGAGGGCTACATGATCACGCTTCCCGGACACGGGTTCTTCTGGTTCGCATTGCAGCCCGATCCGGCGAGCGAGGGTGCCGGAGTGCATCCGGTGAGCAGTGAGGCGGAAGCGGCGGTGCAGCCATGACCGAACAGAACGACGTGCTGTACCCGGACGCCGACCTCGAGGCTCGTTTGGTGCAGTGGCTGCCGCACCAGCGGTGGTTCGCCGCGAAGGGGCACACGATCACTGGGGTGAGAGTGCTGCTGCGGCAGCCGCTCGCCGAGGAACCCGGGTTCGGTGCAGATCACCTGCTGGTGGCCGTCACGTTCGACTCCACACCCGAACAGATCTACCAGGTGCCGCTCGGCTACCGAGCACATCTGCCGGAGGACCTGGCGCCGTGGACGGTGGCCGCGCCCGACGGGACGGCCGCAGATGCCGTGTTCGTCTACGACGGCCTGCGCGATCAAGAAGTCATCGGCCTGTACGCGAACAGCCTCGCACGCGGCGGAACACGCGGCGCCATCGAACTTCACACCGTTCCGGGGACGCAGATCGAGCCGGGGATGCGGGGCCGCACACTGAGTGCGGAGCAGTCGAATACGTCCGTAGTGCTCGGAGAGCAGTTGTTGCTCAAGATGTTCCGTCGCATCACCCTCGGTATCAACCCCGACGTCGAACTCCATCTTGCGCTCGCCGAGGTGGGGAGCCGGTCGGTGGCGCCGATCCGTGCATGGATCGAGGCGGACATCGACGGTGTCCGTACGACTCTCGCGATGGTCCAGGATTTCGCGGCGAACTCCGCGGACGGCTGGTCGATGGCGCTCGGAAGTGTCCGCGACCTGCTCATCGAAGGGGATCTGCGCGCCGACGAGATCGGTACGGATTTCGCGGGCGAGGCGCATCGGATGGGTGCCGCGGTCGCCGAGGTCCACGCTCATCTCCTCGAAGGTCTCGGCGCATCGGAGCGTCCGGCGTCGGACCTGGCTGCGGGCATGGTCCGGCGGCTCGACGCCGCTGCCGCGGAAGTGGACGAACTTGCCGCGTTCGTGCCGGACATGCGGGCGTTGTTCGAGGAGGTAGCGGCGCTCGGCTCTGTGGCCGTGCAACGAGTCCACGGCGATCTGCACCTCGGTCAGGTGCTGCGCACACCGGAGCGGTGGTTGCTCATCGACTTCGAGGGCGAACCGGCGAAGTCGCTCACCGAACGGCGACACTTTGACACGCCCCTGCGTGACGTGGCCGGAATGCTGCGGTCCTTCGACTACGCGGCCCACCATTCGGTGCGCGAACGTGAATCCGAGGGGGTCGCGACCCAGCGGGAGTTCCGGGCGGGGGAGTGGGCGCAGCGCAATTCCGCCGCGTTCTGTGATGGGTATGCCGCCGCATCCGGATTCGATCCACGGGACTTCGGCGCGCTGCTTCGTGCGTACGAGGTGGACAAAGCGGTGTACGAGGTGGTGTACGAGTCGAGGAATCGTCCGAGTTGGTTGAGGCTGCCTCTCAATGCGATTCGGCGTCTGACTCGGCTATGAGAGACGGAGGGCGAGGGGTGGGCGCACCCGTGTCCGACTCGGTCGAGTGGAAAATCTATATTGCGCACAACTAAACGGTGCACTACTGTTCGTCTTGTGTCTGATCACTTCGCGCTCGACCAGCAGGTGTGCTTTGCGCTGTACCGGGCGTCTCGCGCCACCACCGCCGTGTACCGGCCGCATCTCGAGAGGCTAGGTGTCACCTACCCGCAGTACCTCGTACTCCTGGCGCTGTGGGAGCACGACGCGCGTGGTGTGCACGACCTGTGCGACGCCCTCGACCTCGACACCGGCACCCTCTCGCCGCTGCTCAAACGGCTGGAATCCGCCGGGCTCGTCGAACGCCGACGGCAACGCGCCGACGAACGCAGAGTCGTCGTCCACCTCACCGACGCCGGCAACGCGCTACGTGAGGAAGCCGAAGACATTCCAGGCTGCGTCGCGCGCGCAAGCGGGCTCGACGTCGACGAACTGGTCGCGCTCCGCGACACGCTCCATCGTTTGACCGCCTCGCTGCAGGACGCAACCGGCGGAACCTCCGACGAAAGGTAGACCCGACATGAACATCATCTATACCGCTGAAGCCCTCGCCACCGGCGAGGGACGCAACGGACACGCCCGCACCAGTGACGGAAAGCTCGACGTCAACCTGGCGATTCCCACCGAAATGGGTGGCAACGGTGACGGCACCAACCCCGAGCAGTTGTTCGCCGCGGGATACGCCGCGTGCTTCCACTCGGCTTTGCAAATGGTCGCGCGCCAGGAGGGTGCCGATGTCAGCGACTCCGCAGTCGGCGCTCGCGTCGGTATCGGCCCGACCGACGCGGGCGGCTTCGCGCTCGCTGTGACACTCGAGGTCACCTTGCCGAATCTGACGCGCGACAAGGCTCTCGAACTCACCGAGAAGGCCCACCAGGTCTGCCCGTATTCCAACGCGACCCGCGGCAACATCGACGTGGCACTCGAAGTGACCGACGAATAGATTCGGTGTGAGCGGATGGCGATGGTGGGGACCCCCCGTTGATCCCCACCATCGCTATTCCCTTATCGGCCGAAGCCGACATGTCCATGCCTCCCCGGTCATGAACAATACCAATCAACCGGTATCGGGGTAAATGTACCTCATCCGGTCAGGTGACACAGCATTGCGACGGGAACTTCTTGTTTCGGCGCTCACGACGTGGCGTCGCGACCCGGTGATGTCCGGGTCGTGGTGTGGTCGTCAGGCGATGGCTCCAGTGCGGTGTGCGCCCAGATTCGGGTGCTGTCGTAGTGGTGGTCGTGCCCGATCAGGTCGATATGACGCTCGGACAGTCCTCGTTCCACGCCGGTGCGTAGTGCCTGCTCGTAGGTCAGGGACGCGGTAGGCGGGGTGAGCAGTCCTTGCGCGGCCGCAGTGTGGACAAGTTCACGAACGGTGGCCGGCTGTGGGTGAGAGACGTGGAGTACCTGCCTGCGCAGCCCGGCAGGCAGGGGACGGGCCGCGATCGCCGCGGTCAGCCGGCCGACGTCGTGGTGGGAGATCACCGACTGGCGTGCGGCGCCGTCGTCGATCCAAGTTCCGAGAGTCGACACGATGTGGGCCAGCCCGGGTAAGAACCACCGGTCACCCGGGCCGTAGACGAAGCCAGGACGCAGGACCAGCCCGCCGTGCTCACGAACCAGATTCTCGGCGGCGAGACGACTGGCACTCAGCGCAGTGACAGGGCTCGGTGACAGCTCACCTTCGGTGATGTTTCGGTGGGGTCCGGGGCCGTAGACCCCGATGGTGCTGAGATAGATCACGTGATCGATGCCGAGGCGAGCGGCGGCCGCCACGAGGTTCGCGGTGCCTGCGGTGTTGATCTGCTCGTACTGGTCCGGATCGGAACCTGTGTACGACGCGGCGTGCACAATCGTGTCGACGCCGACGAGTGCGTCGACGAGGGCCTCGGAGTCGCGCAGATCCGCAGCCCGAGATCGCATCGATGGTCCGGTAGGTGCCGGGGGACAGCGGGATATCGCCGTGCAGAGCACGCCGCGGCGGAGCAGCGCGTCGAGCACTGCGCGGCCGAGGAACCCGCTCGCTCCGACCACGGCGACATGCGACGCGAACGTTGGACTCGAAGGATGGTCTGCGGGTAGATTCCGGTCGACTGGTACGGTCTGCTTCGGCAGGGGTGGATCGTGGGGATTTGTCATAGTTCGCCCTATCGAATCAATTCGAGAGAAGGACACGGGTTTTGGCAAAGCAGGCCCGGGCGGTGGCGACCCGAGAGCAGATTGTTGTAGCGGCTGCGGCAACCTTCGATCAGTTCGGTTTCCATGGTGCCAGCCTCGGACAGATCGTCGAAGCGAGTAGCGGTCTCACCAAAGGCGCCTTGTACTTCCACTTCAAGTCGAAGGACGAACTCGCGCAGGCTGTGGTGGAACGGCAGCACGAAATTTCGATCACTGCGGTCGAGGGTATTTCCTCGACCCGCGCCTCGGCGCTCGAACAGATCGTGATGCTCTGTCACGAGATGGGCCGACAGATCATCGAGGACCCGATCGTGCGAGCGGGGATCCGGCTGACTCTCGAGTTCAGTGTCAGCACCGGCCTGGAGCGTCCGGGACCGTACCAGGATTGGATCGACGCCTGTCGACGGCTCATCGAAGTCGCGATCACCGAAGGGGACCTGCTCTCCACGATCGAACCGCCTGAGCTGGCCCGATTCGTGATCTCGTCGTTCACCGGCGTGCAGATGGTCTCGAACGTGCTTGATCGGCGTGTCGATCTCGAACAGCGAATCGACGAGATGTGGCAGTTCCTGCTCGAAGGAATCCTGACACCTACCTGTGCCGGTACGAGCGAACAGATCCGGCAAGCCCGCTGGACCCGCGAGCCGGCGTCCAACTGACACCACCTCACCCACCGGTCCTGGCCCCGGCCCGCGGGCGTGCGCCGGTGTCAGGAGCCAGAGTCAAGGTCGCCGACGCCGTTGGCACCCCGTGCTGCTCGAGGACTACGCGCACACCGTTCGGGACGTCCTGGGCGTTCGATACGACCGCCTCGGTGGGAAGGTCGAGTTCGACGAAGCGGTGAAACTGGACGCTCAACGACACCAGTTCGGCGTCCGGACGTGCGCACTGGGCTCGTGCGGACTGACGGAGAGCCTCGAGCATCAGCATGCCCGGCAGGTGATCACTCGGGTGGTCGAACATCACCGGGTGCTCCAGATCCGGCACCACCCGCCAGCGCCCGTGCCGCTCCGTCGCGCCGACAACCACGTCGTCTTCACGGGACATCCCTACCTCTTCAGGGCCGACCAGCCTGTACTCGGGTACGCGCCCGATCGTCCGTGGCCCGGTGTCTCCCCACCGACTGGCCGCGTACTCGCTGGGCGTGAGGACGACTGCGCTCCCCTTTCCGGAGCCGACCCGCCGGCCGTCGATCTCGAACACGAGTGCTGCGCTGAGCCCGGTGACCTGCGAACCGCGACGTCGTACGCCCGACACAGCGACGGTGACGGAGACCTCCGCAGCTCCTGCACCGATCTGAAGTCGTTCCAGCTCGGCAGTGATCTCGAGCGTCTGCATCACGAACGGGTTCCCGAGCGGGATCCGATAGCGGGTGTGGGCCAAGTAGATCACGCATTGACGCAACGTCTCGGCGAGCAGCATCGTGTCGTAGCGTCCGCCCCGACCGCGGTAGAAGCCGTGTAATCGTGGCCATTGTGCGCCCAGTACGTATCGGTCGGGCTCCGACGCGGGCACGCAGTCGGTCAGGAAGACCTCCGTCACTGATTGGCGGTGGACGTAGCGGCGCGGCACTGTCGACTCGAACGACAACACCGGCTCGGGGACTTTGTCGGTCGCCATACCGGGCGAACTGTTTCTTCTATCCATACCGCATGTATAGCGTCTACGGAGTTCTGCGCCGGCACTCCCCGGCGCCACGCTCGCCGTGTCGCCGGTGAGCGCGGGGTCGGCGGTCCGCTTCGAGAGTGCAGGGTGGTGCTCGGGGCGAAACGGGGGCGACCGGAAACGTCGGCAGACTCGTGGTGGATGAATTGATGCGGGCCGAAGCGAGCGGAGGGCGTCTGCCCGCCGCCGAGTTGTGGTACGGCTCATTCGAATCCGCCGACGTGCTGGGGCAGGTGGGTGACGAACTGTGGGAGCGTCCGCTTTCTCTCTGCTGCGGCAACCCACTCTCGACGGTGATGTTTCCCCACCCTGGCGCTTGGGAACTCGGTAGGCATGTCCGTCCTTATCGCAACCGAGAGTATTCGAGGCGCGACCTGGCAGGTCGCCACGGTGATCGCCGAGTCGCTGGCCCAACACGGATTCGAGGTTACGCAAGGAACCCTGCCCGACCTCGAACACGCCAAGGATTTCGACGCGATCGTCATCGGGAGCGACGTGGAAGGCGACGGCTGGTCCGTCGTTGCGCGAGAGACATGCACACGTCACGCCCCCGCTCTGTCGCAACGGCTGGTCTGGCTGTTCGCCGGCCTTGCGGACGACAGCACGGCGAGCGACAACATCGACCTGTCCGAACTGGCAGCGACGCTCAAGGCACGGGATTATAAAAACTTCCCCAGCACCGATAACGATCAGATTCTGTCGTGGGCGACGTTGATCGCGGACGAACTCGACGGGCACAGCTGACGGGCCTCTCGTTCTGCGGTCATCCGAGCATTCCTCTCGAGGCCTGATGAGAATCGGAGCACTGCGGCAGGAGGGCAATCAGGTCACGGTGTCGGGAACTTCCGGACCTGCGGCAACGTGCCTTTCTCGTCACTCGAGAGTTCGAGCGATCCGTCGGGCCACGTAGGCAGCATCCTGGTTGGCGCCGTGCAACGTACCTGACAGCATCGTGCGCTGGTATTCGAGTCCCACATACGCGAGACCTCGGTGCCTACGCGACAGACCCGAACGATGCAGGGGAAAGCCTTGGCTATCGAACTGCTCCAGACTGGAGAGATGGCCGAGCGAGGGGCGGTAGCCGGTGGCGAGAATGACGGTGTCCACGCGGTCCTCGCGTCCGTCGGCCCACAGCAGAACGCACTCCCGTGCACCAAAGGGCATCTCGCGTCTTTCGGGCGCACAGCCGTCGATCATTTGCTTGTAGCCCTGTGTGTCGACCACGGGGATCGGTGTGTGACCGAACCACCGACCGATCGGTAAGCGTCCCGCGCGCGCAAGCCACGACCAGAATCGGGAATTCGGCGGAATCGGAGTGCTGGTCGCGTAGTGGATCGGATGGCGAGACACCAGGATCACCTTCGTATGCTCACGGAGCTCCACCGCGATTTGGACGGCGGAATCTCCGGCGCCGACCACCACGACACTCTTGTCGCGGAAGCGTTCGGGGGAGCGGTAGTCGGCAGCATGGATCACTTCCCCGGTGAACCTGTCGAGCGCTGCAATGTGGGGACGATAGGGGTTCGTGAATCCGCCCGTTGCCGAGATCACTGCCCGTGAGACAACGGTCTCGCCGTCCGATCCGTGGATCAGGTAGTGCTCGCGCTGGCGCGATACGCGGTCGACCGTGAATCCGGTGCGCACTTCGGCGCTGAGCGACTCTGCGTACGCTTCCAGATACTCTGCCACTTCGATGCCGCTGGGATACCGATGTGGACTTCCGGGAAAAGGCTCTCCACCAAGAGAATTGAGATGTGCTGGAGTGAACAGGGTGAGACTGTCGTAGTAGCCACGCCACGACCCTGAAGTCGTCGCTTCCTTCTCGAGCAGTGTCGACGACAACCCCCGCCGTGTCAGTTCACGCGCGGCGGTCAATCCTGCTTGGCCGCCGCCGATTACCACTGCATCCCATGCCATTACGGTCCACCCGTCCGTCTGCTCACGTGTACGGTCTCACCGTATCGCCGATGTCGATCGGTTTTCGGGTACGGACCCTGGTGGATGGCTCGGCGGTCGGCTCTGTAGCTCTGGGCTGGTGCTAACCGCGCGCAGGACGTTCGAGCCGAGCCGACATCTCCACCACGACGGGGGCGGCGAGCTCCACGGCGAGGAGCAGATCGTGGAAGCGGTGTGGCCGACCCAGGGCGGAGCGGGTCACGAGCCGGCCCACGCCCCCGAGGGCCATCAGCCCGGCGAGAACCCGCATCCGGTTCAGGTCCGGTTCAGGGTGAGCCGCGGCATCGAGCCAACCCAATCCGTAGCCGGCGAAGACGGGACCCATGAAGCGCACGTGTGAGTCCACCGTCGCATCGCCGGTCATGCCGGGCTCCCCGGATACTCCGCCGACCAGCTGGATTCCTCCGATCGCTATGCAGGTCCATCCGGTGACACGTCCTAGCGTTCTCAGGGGTGACATGAGCCCATACTGGCAGACACGACATTCACCTGGACCGCGTCGGGACGTGATCGCCTTACGTCAGCTTGTCGCGATCATCCCAGATTTCCGAGACCGCGATTGCGCGAGCAAGAAGCTGGTGCGATCGCGGGAACATCACTGCGCGTTGAACAGAGCATCCTCACGTCGACGCGCGGACCGAACCGGGCATTCTCGGGCGTCCCGCCTTGATGAGTCCCGCAACGACCACGACCTGTCCGACCATGAGCGACGTCGGCAACGCGATCAGTTCCCATCCGGTCGTCGCAAATCCGATCGCCCACACGACTATGGCGATGGCCAAGGCGACGGTCACGCACTGGCCGAAGGCCATGAGGTTCACGGCCCACCTGCGTGCGCGCTGCCGAAAGACGCAGACGATGCCGACGAGGGCACCGGCGAGCGCGCACGGCAGCCCGATCAACGTCGGAAGCACCATCAACAGGCCGAAGAAGGGACCGACGTCGATGACGCCGGAGAGCACCAGTTGCGGCACGGAGAACAGCCACATCACCGTCGTGCACAGCACGGAGACGGCCGACACGCTCCAAAGCGTCTTCATGTCATCAACGTAACCGAGGGACCTTCCACCTGCGTGGTGTGCCGAATGCAGACGGGCGCACCTCGAGAGGAGCTCGCTGCCCGCACGGAGCATTCGGCCGATCCGTGTTGCCACGCGACTGGACGTCGGTGCAGGGTGATTGACCGCGGAAAGCATTGCTGTAACACTGACCGGCCATGGGCGGGGGCACCGCGGGGGCGGACATCGGTGGACTGAACGCGCTACGTCAACGTCTCGGCCGTTGGATCCAGGCCAAGACTCTCACAGGGCTTGATCCGGGGCCGTACGACCTCACGGTCCGCAAGAATCTCCGGGTTCCGATGGACGACGGCGTCGTGCTTCTCGCCGACCTCATCACCCCGCTCCGCGATACCGATTCTCGCCTTCCCACCATCGTGATTCGCGGCCCGTACGGGCGCAGCGGCCCGGTGGCGAATTCGGCCCGTGCTCTGGCCCGCGAGGGTTTTCGGGTGCTGTTCCAGAGTTGCCGTGGCACCTCTGGGTCCGAGGGTGCGTTCACGCCGCAGATCGACGAACAGCGGGACGGTATTGCCACCCATCGGTGGGTCCGCGCCCAGCCCTGGCATACCGGACCGATCGCGACCTACGGCTCCAGCTATATGGGTTTCACCCAGTGGGCAGTGGCCGCAGAACTCGAGCGCACCGACCCCGATAGCGCCCCGGAAGCGCTGTGCCTGCAGATCACCATGCCCGACTTCGGGGCCGTCACCTGGGACAACGGCGCCTTCGCCATGCGCAATGCGCTCGGCTGGACGCAGATGATGGACAGGATGATCCACCGGGAGATGCTGCCCTTGGTGTTGAGCCGGCTTCGCCCCGACGCCAAATTGCGTACGGCTTTCGATGTGCTGCCGTTGACCGCGGGGGACACCGCTGCGAATGGGAGACAGGTCGATTGGTACCAGGATTGGGTCACCTATGAGGATCTCGCCGACGAGTACTGGACCCAGCAGTCGCATACCGCCTCGGTCCCTGAGGTCACCGCCCCGATGTATATGGTCACCGGCTGGTACGACATCTTCCTACCGTGGCAGCTGCGCACCTACGCGCAGCTCGCCGCGGCAGGAAGGCCACCGCGCCTGACCGTGGGTCCGTGGGGTCACTTGTCTCGTGGGATGGGTGCGCCGTCGATTCGGGAGACCGTCGAATTCCTGAAGGAACAGTTCGCCGACGGGCCCACGACCCGCGTCGCGCCGGTCCGGGCCTTCCGCACCGGCGCCGACGAGTGGCACGATCTCGCTGCCTGGCCGCCCCAGGGCGTGTCGACCCGATCCCTGTTCCTTCAGCCCGGCGGCGGACTCGGACCCGGCGATCCTGCGGGCGGCAGCACCACTTACGTCTACGACCCGTCCGACCCCACTCCTGCTCTCGGCGGTCCGAGTTTGGAGCCGACATCGGACCCGGTGGACAACACTGCGCACGAACGCCGCGCCGATGTCGTGGTGTTCCGTGGTGACGTGCTCGTCGAATCGCTCACCGTGGCGGGTGAACCCGTTGCCCGGATCCGGTTCCGCTCGTTGCGTCCGAGCGCCGATCTGTTCGTCCGCATCTGCGATGTGCATCCGGACGGGCGCGTCATGACCGTCTGCGACGGTATCCGCCGGATCGGCTCCATCGGCACGAAAAGCACGGATCCCGAACCCGATTCGGAAGGATTCCGCATCGTCGAGGTCCACCTGTGGCCGACGTTCCACGAGTTCGCGGTAGGCCACCGCATCGGGATCCAGATCAGCTCCGGCGCCCATCCCCGCTACGCCCGAAACCCCGGGTCGGGCGAACCCGCGGCCACCGCGACCTCGCTGCATCGGGCGGAGCAGGAGATCTCCCACGAATCGGCCACACCGTCGTGTATCGACCTCCCGACGTGGCCGCACTGATCGTACTGTCTCCGCTCGCACGTGGTCCTGGAGCGTTCATCGCCGATGAACTCGATGGGCACAGCTGACCAGTCGATTCACCGTAAGCGCTCTCAGGTACCTACGCGGTCCACGATGATCTGCTTTGCGGCGACCCATGCGGGTGAATGGACGTCCCCGAACTCGCCGTGTCCGAACCCGTCGAGCATGTGCAGTTCGGCAGGATCACCGGCGGCCTGCGACGCCTCGACGTACGTGCGTGACTGCACGGGGTCCACTGTCTGATCTGCAGTGCCGTGCACAGCCGTTACCGTCAGGCCGACGGGAAGATGCTCGATGGGCGAGGCGATTGCGTAGCGGTCGGGATGGTCCTCGGGCATGCCGTCGAGCAGTTCGCGTACGAATCCGTCATGCCCGGCAGTGGCAGCCAGCGACAGATCGAACACCCCGGCCATGATGGTCGCGCTCACCGGACGGATCTGTGGTTGCGAGCCCGGGGCATCCGGGGGAAGGGTGTGTCGTCCTGCGATCCAGGCGGCAAGGTGCCCTCCTGCTGAATGTCCGGCGAGGTGCACTCGATCCAGATCGAGGCTTCCACCGGCCGCGTCCTGCACAGAAGTCGCGAGTGCTTCGGTGGCGTCGTCGGCATCGGCGAGCGTGATCGGCCATCCGCCGGCGCCCTCGACACGACGGTATTCGATGTTCCAGACCGCGATGCCTTCGTCGGCAAGCGACTGCGAGAGCGGCTCGAAATACGACAGGTCGTGATCTTCGAGCCACCCCCCACCGTGCACCATCACCACCACCGGGTGCGGGCCGTCACCACCGGGCATGTGTAGGAATCCGTAATTGTCGGCGTCGTCTCCGTAGGAGACACGTATTGTTTCCGGCTGCGTGTCGTGCTCGTCTGCTGCGGTGTCACCCGGAGAGTTCGAGCAGCCGGCAGCGACGGCGACGGCCGTCAGAAATACTGCAGTTCTCTGCCTTGTTGATCGGATCGACTTCATTCGGCACACCTTTATCGTCGAAGCGCGGAAATGTCATCGTCGCAGTTCATACTGAAATCCTGCACGAAATCGGCCTCGATCAGCGCGACAAACAAATAACATCGCAGTCGGCGCGCGGAATCAACTCCAGGCCCACAACATTCTGATCAGGCATGAATGCCGAAGGTCTCGATCTTCCGATAGAGCGATGATCGGGCGATTCCCAGCGACTTCGCGGCTGCGACGCGGTTGCCGCCACAGTCGCGGAGCGCCACCACGATGGCATCGCGTTCGGTGCTTTCCATCGTCGTCATCGTTCGCCGAGGCGCAGAACTGAGTGCGGGTGGCAGATCTGCGGGGGTGATCGCCCCCGCCGGTTTGACGCGCAGGGCGAACTCGAGCGTGCCCACGAGCTCCGTGACGTTGCCGGGCCAGTGATACTTCTTCAACACTCGCAACGTGTCGTCGAGAATGTCGGACTCGCGGTGAGGTGTGATCTGCCCCAGTCGCATTCGTATGATTGCCGGTATGTCATCGGGGTGATGCCGTAGAGCGGGGACGTCGAGCGTCGTGGCGAAATTTCGGGCGAGGGCCGAGTGCAGGAGTCGAGTTCCATCCGTGGACGAGGTGGCGACGATCCACCGGGCGGGATAGCTGCGCTGGTCGGCGGACACCAAATCGGAGACGACCTGGTCCAGATGTGCGTCGAGCAGATCGATATCGCGCAGAACGATTGTGGTGGCAGAAGACTCGATCGCCTGGCTCACACCGGCCTCCACGGACTCGGTGGCAGCGCAATCCACGACGACGATCGGTGCCTGCGGATTTTTGTACAGGTGCGCGCCGCGGGCAAGGGTGAGCCTGCCGCTCCCACCTTCCCCTCGCAGGATCGTGTTGGCCTCCGACGAGGCGAGCGCGATCAGCTCACTGCTGCACCGGGTCCACTGTGGCGACGAACCGGTCGACCCAGGAAGCGCAGGAATGCTTCGGTGGCGCATGATCGCACGCGTGGCGTGCGGCGACCGTTCGACTTCGAGAATCACCCCCGCGACCTCGACACCGTCCTCGATGACGTTGCGTTTGACCGTGATCGTCGCGCCGGAAGGCAGGTGAAGGTCGAGCTGGGTGATCCGCGAGGGTCCGAGCAGCGCATGCGCTTCCTCGCGGAGAAACGCTTCATCGATCGGATCGAGCAGGCGAGAGCCGATCGAGTTCGACATGAAGACACCGCAGCTCAGTGAGTACACCGCGGTCTGCCGTCGCCGACAGGCCGCCAGAAACTCTCCCAGTACGAGTTGTTGCTTCTCCGATCCCGTTGAACGGAGTGCGGACTCGATGTCCCGGGCAGCTCCGAGCGCGAGTTGACGCATCAGCGGGTTTGCCTCGCGGGCGAGACCGGTGATATCGATCAGCCCCTCGACGCGCCCGAGAATCGGATTGTGGATAGGCGCGCCGGCGCAGGTGAAATCGTGGATTGCCTCGTGGAAGTGTTCACGCCCGCTGACGTAGACGGCCATTCCTGTTTCGAGGGCTGTGCCGACGCCGTTGGTACCGATGACGTCCTCCGAGTAGTTGAACCCCGGCGCGAAGGAGACACTGTCCAGCCTCGCGGCAAGGGCCGGGTCGTTGTCTCGGCGCAACATGACCTGGGCATGCTCGTCGGTCAGCGCGACGCTCAGCGACATTCCGGACAGGTCGTCGTGGAGGCGATCGAGGATCGGTGAGGCGCATTGGACCAACCTGCGCCGCAGGTCGAGGTCCTCGACGAACTGGAGGCGAGGGGGATTCGAACCGTCCGGTACTACACCTGCCTGACGAGAGCGCTGCCACGACTGGGCGATAATACTCGAGACATCGTCAGTTGTGACCAGGGTTGAAGCGGGTCGACGGTCGGTAGTCACTCGCCTCCTCCGGCAGTTGTTGTCCATCACATCTCCGTCCTGAGTGCCTCCGGCGCTTACCTCCATTGTGTTGCAGATCACCCTTCTCGAGTGTCCCAGAATGGGACACCGGTGGGAAACCTGCGGCGGGCTGCGAGGTGCGAGGTGGGGCGGCGGAGCCGGCGAACTGCGACTCCCGGACCCGGTAGTGCAGGGTCCGGGAGGTGTGGCCCCAGTTCAGGCGGAGGGGATGAAGCTGTCGGTGACGAACAAGGTGGCGCCGCCGGTGGTGAAGTTTCCGATGTCGGCGGCGGCGGCCTGCCCTTCGGCTGATGCGAGCCCGTCGTCGAGCGCCTGTCTGGAGTCGAAGCTCAAAACGGCCACGAGATAGTAGGGCGCCTGCGACCGGTCGAGCGTGCTGACTTGCCGGCGTGCCAGGTACGCACACCGGGGATCCTGTCGGCCAGTGGGCGATGAGTAGCGCTGTAGTACTGGTCGAAGGACTCGGGTTCATCGGGGTGGCCGTAACAGACGATGAGGTGATGCATCGGATTCCCTTCGAAGACGTTCTGCGCGGTATGGCAGGTCAGATCTCGATGTCGAGGAGATCTCCGAGGTGACGGTCGATCTGAGGCATATAGGTCGGTGAAACACCGAACAGACCCAAGTGGCCAAGGGTGTCTTCGACGACCCGCAGTTCGCTGTCCTTGATCAATTTCTGCTCGGGTGCACAGTCCCGCACCGGGAACAGCTGATCCTCGTCGATGGGCATGACGAAGGTCTTCGCGGTGATTCGGGCGAGTGCTGCAGCCAGATCACCACCGGTGTGACGGGCGACGTCGCCGCGCTGCCACGCCCATGACTGAGTGAGGAGCGCGTTGGGATCCATCGCAGTGAAGTAGGGCTCGAGGAATCCGGTGAGGAATGCTTCCTTGGAGTCGAAGTCCATTGCCCGCCAGGCCTCCTGCTTCCAGAACTCGCTCGAGAAGCCGAGAACTGCCCAGATGTGCGCTTGACGGGTCAGACCGTCGACGACCTGCTCGTGGGAGGTGTACTCACCGCCGTTCCACCCTGGATCCGACTGGATCGCTTCGCGCATGACCTGGGCGATGAGGAAGTCACCCGGCGTGTTCTGGGCGGTGCCCGCAATCGGCGCGGCACGCAAGACCTTGTCGGGGAATCGCACTGCCCATTCGTAGGTTTGCTGAGCTCCCATCGAACCGCCGGTCACGAGTGCGAGCCGCTCGATTCCGAAGTGCTCCCGCAGGAGTCTTTCCTGCGCGACCACGTTGTCGCCGATGCGGACATGCGGGAACTTCGACATCGCAATACCTGCGTTGGCGCCAGCAGCATTGTGCGGTGAAATCGACAGCCCGCTGCCGATCTGATCGATGCAGACGATGAAGTACTTCTCCGGGTCGAGCGCGTGGTCGGGGCCGATATAGACATCCCGCCAGACCTGGTGCGTACCCGAGTACCACGTCGGGATGAGGATCGCGTTGTCCTTGGCCTCGTTCAGGGCACCGAAGGTTGCCACCGCCAGTTGGCAATCGGGGACGGAGCCGCCTTCCTCCAAGTCGAGTGATCCGATGCTGATCAGTTCGTAATCGCCATGAAATTCGCTTGTGTAGTACGGGTTCTCGATCACTGTCGTCCTCCTTGGACCGGTGAAGTGGATGTGGGATCAGCTCAGTTGAAAACCCTTGTACCCAGCGGCGGCGGCAGCAAGGGTCTTCTCCCGATAGACGCCGACTCCGCCGATGTAGGACAACACTCGCCGAGGCTTGCCGGGGACATTGGCACCGTTGTACCAAGAGTCGGTCTTCGAGACCAGAGTGGCGTTCGCGGTCTCGTCGTGGTGGGCGACCCACTCGTCTTCACCGGCCTGCGTCGGCTCGATGAGAGTGTAGTCGTGCGCCCGCATGTACCGGAGGCATTCGGCTATCCATTCGGTCTGTTGTTGCAAGCAGGTGGTCATGTTGCACAGTGCTGCGGAAGGTGCCAGAGGGGCGCCGGTGGTGAGCATGTTGGGGTAACCGTGCACCATCAGACCCATGGTCGTGCGGATGTCGCGATTCCAGTCGTCCTTCAGTGACCGACCGCCGCGTCCGCGGATATCGATCCGCGTCAAAGCTCCTGTTCCGGCGTCGAAACCCGTCGCCATGACAATGACGTCGACCTCGTGCAGCGTGCCGTCGGCCAGGATGATGCCTTCGGGCACTATCCGGGTGATCGGGTTGTCGCGGACTCCGACGGCCTCGACGTTCGGGCGGTGATAGACCTCGAGATAGTTCGTTTCCAACGGCACACGATGTGTTCCGAAGCCGTAGTCGGTGGGGATGAGCAGGTCGCACAGGTGTGGATCCTGCAGGCGTGCACGCATCTTGCGCCGCACGAACTCCGAGATCTCTTCGCTGATCTCCTCCTCGTAGAACATCTCGCCGAACGAGGCGAGCCACAGCTTCAATGAGCCGTTCTCGTAGATCTCTTCGAGTACGTCGTTGCGCTGTTCCGGTGTCAGATCTGCCCACACGTGTTCGAAGTCGTATTCGAAGCCGCTGAAGGTGGTCGGCAGTGTCTCTTTCAGTTCGGCGAATCGGCTCTTGTATGCCACCACATCCGACTCGTCGAAGGTCGGATTTTTCATGGGTAGGGCGTACTGAGGTGTGCGGATGAAGACTTTCAGGTGTTCGACGTCGTCAGCGATGGTCTGGATCACCTGGATTCCGGTGGCGCCGACGCCGATGACTGCGACTCGTTTTCCGTCGAGATCAGCACCTTCCTTCGGCCAACGGGAGGTGTGGAAGATCGGGCCGCTGAAATCTTCTTGGCCCTCGAACAGGTATGACATCGGAGCGGAGAGCATTCCGCTGCATGCGACCAGGAACCGAGTGGTGATCGTTTCGTCCTGATCGGTCCGCACGACCCACTTGGCGGCGACTTCGTCGTAGTGTGCACTGGTGATCCTGGTGGACAGTTGGATGTCGCGGCGAAGATCGAGGGAATCCGCGACGTAGTGCATCCAGCGCTCGATCTCCGGTTGGCCGGGAAAGCGTTGGCTCCAACTCCAGTTCTTGTACAGCTCTTCCGAGAACAGGTACTGGTAGATGTACGCCTCGGAATCGAAACGCGCACCGGGATAACGGTTCCAGTACCAGGTGCCCCCGACGTCGTCGGCGGCGTCGTATGCGCGCACTCGCAGCCCCTGCTCTCGTAGCTGGTGCAGTTGGTACAGACCGGCAACTCCCGCGCCGATGATCAGTGCATCGAGATCGAGCGATTGCGTTGCGGTGTACGTGGGTTCAGTACTCGTCGTCGACATCTCGAACCTTCCGTCGTGTGGGTCGCTGTGATGTCATTGTTGTGATGACCGACACGTATGGCTGTCCCAACTTCGGACACATCGCGACGTGACGATGCCCGACACAGTGAGATCGGTGCACGCGCCGGGACGGCGCGAACCACTATGGTCGCGGGATGCACGAACGTATCGCCGATCGTCGCCTGTGGACCTGGGTGGTGCTGCTCGGCCTGACGGGCCGGCCTGGACGGTCGAGAACATGTATCTCAACCTTTCGTCTACAACACGAGGACAAGAATCTCTGGAGACCGGCCTGTGATCACCGAATGGGGCGAAACTCTCGATCCCGAATGTGTTCTGCCCGAATACCCACGTCCACAGCTCGTGCGCGACTCGTACGTCAACCTCAACGGCCGCTGGGACTACTCCATCACCTCCGCTGCGATCACCGCGCGGCCCGGCAAGTGGGACGGGGAGATCGTGGTGCCCTTCTCTCCGGAGGCGCCGTTGTCGGGGGTGAATCGCATACTGCAGCCGGACGAATCCCTGTGGTATCGCCGGACCGTCACGCTGCCTGAAGGTTTCGTGCGTGATCGGGTGCTGCTCCATTTCGGTGCGGTCGACCAGGACTGCGAGGTGTGGATCGACGACACCCTCGTCGGTGGACACCGCGGCGGCTATCTCCCGTTCACGCTCGATATCACCGACGCTCTTCGCGGCGAGAGTCACCAACTTGTGGTTCGGGTCCGAGACGTCACCGACACCTCGTGGCGCAGCCGAGGAAAACAGCAACTCGACCGCGGAGGGATCTGGTACACACCGCAATCCGGGATCTGGCAGACGGTGTGGCTCGAATCGGTGCCGCAGTGCTGGGTCGACCGGCTCGATCTCGTACCGCATCCCGAATCCGGCGAAGTCGAGGTCTGTGTGACGGCCGGGGGTACCGGTGAGGAGACCGCTGAGGTCACTGTGCGAGCCGACGATCATGACGTCGTGTCCGGCACTGTGACGGTGGGAGTGCCGACGCGGTTGCGACTGGGCGACGACGTGCGCCTCTGGTCGCCCGAGGATCCGTTCCTGTACGACGTGGAGGTGCGGCTCGGCGCCGACCGCGTCTGCAGCTACGTCGGGATGCGTTCGTGCGGTATCGGACCCGACGAGACGGGCACCACCCGGCTGCTGCTCAACGGCAAGCCGTACTTGCACGCGGGTCTGCTCGATCAGGGGTACTGGCCCGACGGCCTCTATACCGCACCCTCGGACGACGCGCTCATCCACGACATCGTCACCGCCAAGGATCTCGGCTTCACGATGCTGCGCAAGCACATCAAAATCGAGCCACTGCGCTGGTACCACCACTGCGACCGGTTGGGCATCCTTGTCTGGCAGGACATGGTCAACGGTGGTCGCAGCTACCGTCAGGCCGTCGTCACCGCGCCCGTCGCTCTTCCCGTGAAGTTGGATGATTCTCGCTACACCTGGTTCGGACGGCAGGACGCCGAAGGGCGCACCGAGTTCCTCGAGGAGCTCGACGCGACTGTCGCGCTGCTGCGTTCGACCCCGAGCGTCGCGGCGTGGGTGCCGTTCAACGAGGCGTGGGGTCAGTTCGATGCCGTCGCGGCCACCGCGCGAATCAAGGAGCTCGACGCCACCCGGCCCATCGACCATGCCAGCGGCTGGCATGACCAGGGTGGCGGCGACATGGCAAGCCGCCACGTCTACTTCCGGCCCTACCGGCTGTCGCGGGCCGACGCGAAGGACGAGCGGGTCGCTGTGTTGTCGGAGTACGGCGGGTATTCCTACCGGGTCCCGGGCAACGTGTGGAGCGACAAGGAGTTCGGCTACCGCAAGTTCTCCGACCAGTGGACCTATGAGCGTGCATTCCTGCGTCTGCAGCACACCCAACTCGGTCCGGCAATCGACGAGGGGCTTGCAGCCTTCGTGTACACGCAGCTCGCGGACGTCGAGGAGGAGACGAACGGTCTGATGACCTACGACCGCCGGGTCCTGAAGGTCGACGCCGATGCCGTTCGTGCGTCGAACCTTCGGTTGCGCGGCCGGCACGACCACGCAGCCGGGGGAGTGGAGTCACCTCTCGCGGTGCGCGAGCGGGAGATAACCGAACCGGTACCCCTGACTCGACCCGACGGACGCCTGAACCCCGGCGCGGTCGGGTGGACGCGCACACCGTTGATCACCACCGACGGCATCGGCAGCGGCAGGGCGGGGAAGGGGCGCAACAAGCGGTGGGAGTACTGGGCGGTGACCACACCGACCCATGTGGTCACGCTCGTGGTGTCCGACATCGATTACGCCGCAGTGCACGGTATTTGGATGCTGGATCGGGAAAGTGGGGAGACGATCGCATACGACGCGATCGGCCTGCCCCGTAGTGCAACCCTGCCGAGCACGCTGGGCGGAGGCCCTGTGCGGGCACGCACGAAGAAGGTGCGGATCGACATCGACGAGATCGACGGCGGCACACGGCTCCGAGCACGCGGAGAACGGCTGGAGATCGACGTGCTTGCCCACCGCCCCGAAGGCCACGAGTGTCTCGGGGTGGTCGTGCCGTGGACCGATCGACTCTTCCAGTACACGGTCAAGGACGTCGCCAGGCCCGCGACCGGGACAATCAGCGTCGACGGTGTCGTCGCGGACGTGCTCGAAGGGGAGTCGTGGGCGACGCTCGATCACGGTCGTGGACGCTGGCCGTACGCGGTGCACTGGAATTGGGGTGCAGGTTCCGGTCGCACCGACGGCAAGGTGATCGGCATCCAGGTCGGCGGGAAGTGGACCGACGGAGCAGGTTCGGTGGAGAACGCTCTGGTCGTCGACGGACATCTGTCGAAGATCAGCGAAGAGCTGGTGTGGACCTACGATCCGGGGGATTGGATGGCGCCGTGGCGGATCACCGGCGACACCGTCGACCTCACCTTCACCCCATTCCACTTGAAGAAGTCCGTCACCGACCTGCTGGTGTTCTCTTCCCGAACCCACCAGTGCTTCGGCCACTGGTCCGGAACGGTCGCGGATGACACCGGCACGTGGCTGCGCGTCGAGGAGGTCGTGGGGTGGGCGGAGGATGTGCATAACCGCTGGTGATGGCCCCTGTGCTGATCGTGGAACGTCGCCGGGTCGTCGCTCGAATCCTGGAGTGCTCGGCGTAGCCGCACCCGAAAAAGGCAGACGCGTCCGGTCGACCGCGCGCACCTGCCTTTTTCGGGTGCGGCTATCGGTGGCGATTCCGGGCAACGATCTCGGACCCTGCGGATGGGTATCTCGAGCGCCGTTCACCATCCGGGGTAGGCCGGAAGGGTGTCGGGTGGTGTGTCGGTGGTGAGGATGAAGTATTCGTTTTCGATGGCATCGGGGGCGTATTGGTGTCCCCATTGCCGGCAGGCCTGGGTGTGGTCGCGTCCGGAGGAGCCGTCGATGTTGATGTTCCAGCCGGTGAAGACGTCGTAGGTGGGGGCTTGCCACTGTGGTTGCCCGGTGCTGTCGACGGGTGGGGTGGAGGTGGGTTCAGTTGTTTGCGGAGCTGCTGGTGCTGTGTCGGTGGTAGTTCGTTCGAACACGAATTTCAGGTTGAAGTCACCGGTTGTGACAGAGCGGCTATAGCGGCCGTTGGTGTTCTTCACTGCGACGCCAGACATCTGGCGGCAGGTGTGGGCGATGAATCCGGCGTCCGTGGGTTCGATGCGCATGATGTGGAAGTAGGCGGTACCGACCTCTACGTTGTCGGTCGGGAGAAACTCTTCGTATTGGTCCTTTGTCTCCTGATCAATAACTCGGTCGAATCCGGGATAGCTGTCGGCACTAGAGCTGGCAAGTGCGATCACGTTGGCTTCGATCGCGGCGCGGGCGAGGGTGGCTTCTTCGCTGAACAAATCAACATCAGCTTCCGCGGACCAGACAATGGTGGACGTGCGCCGGTTCTCCGGCACTGTGTATGCGTGTGGTGAGGCCGTTGTTGTGGTCGTCGTGGGTTCGGCGGGTTTGTCTGGGGTGCTGCACCCT
The DNA here is from genome assembly GCF_042729855.1 of Rhodococcus sp. NPDC060090. Lineage (NCBI taxonomy): Bacteria > Bacillati > Actinomycetota > Actinomycetes > Mycobacteriales > Nocardiaceae > Rhodococcus > Rhodococcus sp. NPDC060090. The sequence continues at coordinate 97,197 of NZ_JBHWXB010000008.1, forward strand.
GCGACGGTGAGTGCAGTGAGCAAAACGATCATTGTCGGTGCAGATGTCATGTGTGCGTTCACCATCCGGGGTAGGCCGGCAGGGTGTCGGGTGGGGTGTCGCTTGTGAGAATGAAGTATTCGTTTCCGATGGCTTCGGGGGCGTATCGGTGTCCCCATTGCCGGCAGGCCTGTGTGTGATCGCGTCCGGAGGAGCCGTCGATGTTGATGTTCCAGCCGGTGAAGACGTCGTAGGTGGGGGCTTGCCACTGTGGTTGCCCGGTGCTGTCGACGGGTGGGGTGGAGGTGGGTTCAGTTGTTCGCGGCGCTGCTGGTGCTGTGTCGGTGGTGGTTCGTTCGAACACGAATTTCAGGTTGAAGTCACCGGTTGTGACGGAGCGGCTGTAATGGCCGTTGGTGTTTTTCACTGCGACGCCAGACATCTGGCGGCATGTGTGGGCGACGAAGCCGGTGTCGGTCGGTTCGATGCGCATGATGTGGAAGCGTCCAGTTCCGATGTGTTGTGTTGTGTCGCGCGGTAATTCTTCGTACTGGTCCTTTGTCTCTTGGTCGATGGCCCGCGCGAATCCCAGGTAGGTGGTGGTGATGGGGTTGGCAAGGGCTATCGCGTCGGCTTCGATGGCTGCGCGTGCGAGGGTGGCTTCATTGCCGAATAGATCGATACCCGGTTCAGCGGACCAGATGATGGTGGACGTGCGCCTGTTCTCCGGCACTGTGTATGCGTGTGGTGAGGCCGTTGTTGTGGTCGTCGTGGGTTCGGCGGGTTCGTCTGGGGTGCTGCACCCTGCGACGGTGAGTGCAGTGAGCAAAACGATCATTGTCGGTGCAGATGTCATGTGTGCGTTCACCATCCGGGGTAGGCCGGCAGGGTGTCGGGCGGAGTGTCGGTGGTGAGGATGAGGTATTCGTTTTCGATGGCGTTGGGCGCGTATTGGTGGCCCCAACGCCGGCAGGCGTGGGTGTGGTCGCGTCCGGAGGAGCCGTCGATGTTGATGTTCCAGCCGGTGAAGACGTCGTAGGTGGGTGCTTGCCACTGTGGCTGCCCGGTGCTGTCGACGGGTGGGGTGGAGGTGGGCGCGGCCAGCTGGAACTGCGGTGAGTCAGGAGAAGTTCGTTCGAAGACGAAACGCGGATTGTGCTCTCCGGTTGTGACCGAGCGGTTGTAGTGGCCGCCGCCTGTCTTCACTGCGACGTTGGCCATCTGTCGGCAGGTGTGTGCGATGAAGCCGGTGTCTGTGGGTTCGATGCGCATGATGTGGAAGCGTCCAGTTCCGATGTGTTGTGTTGTGTCGCGCGGCAATTCTTCGTACTGGTCCTTTGTCTCTTGGTCGATGGCCCGCGTGAATCCCAGGTAGGTGGCGGTGATGGGGTTGGCGAGGGCTATCGCGTCGGCTTCGATGGCTGCGCGTGCGAGGGTGGCTTCATTGCCGAATAGATCGATACCCGGTTCAGCGGACCAGATGATGGTGGACGTGCGCCGGTTCTCCGGCACTGTGTACGCCGCTGATCCAGGGGGCCCTACTACACCAGCGGATTCGGATTCGGATACCGATTCCGAGCTGCTGTCGATGTGGGTGGAGGTGCATGAGGTCAGCAGGGCTGCGGAAAGTACAACTGCAAAAAGCGATGCGCGCGAACGGTTCATACCGGCCACCTACTCATCCCAGTAGACTTACCGTCGCCAAGGAACACGGATTCGAATACTCGCTGGTCGTCATTACTGTGGAATACATTGTCGTAGTAGGCATTCACCGCGATCGCATGTTGGTCGATGTATTCCGCGACACGCCGAGTCCCGGCATTCTCGAAAATATCAGGAGCGTCTTCGAAAACGGTCCGCCGGGCCGACATCATGTCCTGCTCACTCTGTGTTGCATCCCCAGTGACTCCAGGTGTCATGAACTCCCCATAGCTGATCAAGGTGCCGCTGCTACGCACTGCTGGCGGGAGTTCGGTAATGGGGACCCGGCCCGAGTCGACGAGTTCGGTGAGGATTGTGTACTTGATCTCGTTGTCGGTCATACGAACCTGGTCGGGGCCGACTTCGTATTGACTGAGCCGGAAACGAGCCTCCGGCGACTCGGAGAACCGGTCGGTGAGGTTGCCATTGGCATCGATGATGTCGCCCGAGACCAACGCTCCGGCAGTGTAGACAGCGCCAGACGCCGCAATGCCCCACGGCGGAGGCAGGTAGCTCAACCCGGTGGCGGTGATCGCTTGCCCGGCTCCGAAATGCCCGGCGCGTGTTGCGGCGCGGTCGGATTTCGCTTCGTCGGAGTCGCTCAACCTGTCGCCGAGTTCGGTCCTGAGACCGCCCTCCACCACTGCGCGGAGTCTCCCGGAGGTTTCGCCGAGGGTGATCGGTGGTGGATCGACGTCCGAGCGAGCGAACGCGCGGTCGATCTCGTCTGCCGCCGCGAGCGCATGCCCGCTGATGAGTGTTCCTGCGTGCGGGTCGCTGTCGAGCAGTGAGAAGATGCGCGTGGTTTCGACCGGACCCAGGCTGTCGAAGCTGTCGTGGTAGGCCAGTCGCGGATCGTCGGTCACCATATCGATCACGTAGGGCGACATGGCTCCGGCGATCGATTGTGTCAGTTCCGGGTTGACCTCTCCGAGAGAAGATCTCCCATCGCCGACCCCGGGTATGTCCATCAGTCTTCCGTAGGGATTGGTGTTGTCCGCATCGGTGAAGGCGACGGGAGATTCGGAACCCGACGATGACAGCATCAGCGCGAGCGAGTGCGCTGCGTCTCCTGCGCGTTCGGCACGGATGGTGTCGTCGGGGTCGGTCACCACGGAGTCTTCGGGGATCCAGTCGACGAGACGGCCGAGTGTGGCTCCGTCGTCGTCCCAATCATGCTCGAACAGCGGCATCAATGTTCGGGTGTTGTCGGATGCGGTGAGCAGTTCGTAGGAGGCGTCCTCGTTCCGCAGTCCGATGTCCAGGAACTTCTCTGCAACAGGTTCATACGCATCTCGGTAGAGACCATCTGTGCCCGAGGAGATGTCGATCAGGCGTGAGGCCGCGTGGTCCAGTTCGTTCGCGAATTCCTTGCCGGGAACAACGCCGGGATTGGCTTCACCGAGAAGCGCGGCCACGCCGGCGAGCCGGCGGTCGGTATACACGTCGTCGAAGTAGTCTCCCGAGAACCGAGCCTCATCGCTCGTCTCGTTGATGCGAGATAGAGTATCGCGCAGGCTATCCGGAACGAACTCGTAGCCCCCGGTCGTGTTGCCGTCTCCGACATTCTCGTTCGAGACCGTGAGTAGTCCGTTGGCGAGTGCATCGAGTCGGGACGCTGCATCCTCGTCGCCGGATTCCTCGCGGGCACGCAGAACCTCGGCGACATCGAGGAGGCCGTCCGCGCCTGCCTCGCGGTAGAAGTCGCGCAAGTAGTTCAACGCGACCGTCGGCACATTGTCGACGGTGTCCCCGCGCGCGAGCGCTTCCAACTGGGCAGGGGACAGGTGGGTGGCAATGAGGATGTCGCCGATCCGCTGATGATCCTCGGGTGTCAGGGTGCCGTCGCGTGCTGCGGCACCGTCGCCGGCCCCATCCGATCGGGCCAGACTTTCGTAGTGGGTGAGCAGGCGTGGGTCGAGGTCCCCGTCGCGTCGTATCGTGGAGAAAGCGTCGGCGACGGCGATAGAGGCAGCGGAGTCGGCGGTCTCGACTGCTACGAGATCCGCGGTGATGATCCTGGTCAGGATGTTTGCGCGTTGGCTCAACGCGGCCATCTGGATGACGACCTGGGATCCGCTCGAGTCCGGCGCGCCCGACACCACAGGCGGCGGTGGCGTCACGGTGCCGTCGTCGGCGACCGAGAATCCGGACGCCTGTGCGCTGTGGACGTGGGCGGCCGTTGTTCCTACCGCATCCTGCAGCCGCCCAGCGTGGGTCGTCAGTTCGGTCGCGGCATCGGCCAGTGCTGTGGCGGCGGTACGGCCTGGGTACAGGACGTCGTGGACATGGTTGCGCATCGTGTCGCCTGCGCCTTCGGTCCAGAACGTGTAGGACCCGGCAGTGGCATGGGTTGCGTTCCGGAACCGACTGTCCAGGGTCGCCGCGGCTTCGGCCCACGCAGTTGCCGTGGACTGGAGCGTGTCGGGTGACCATGCGAGGACCTGCGGGACGGTGGGGGTCACCACAGTGCGGACCCGTCGACCGAAACAAGCTGCGCAGCAGTGTCATCTTGGGTGGTGTCGTAGGCTTCGGCACTGGCGATCAGGCGGTCGCGGGCATCGGCGAGCTGGTGGGCGACCTGCTGGAGTGCGGTGTGGGCCAGCAGAGCGTGCGCCATGACGGCGGTCGCGATCGATGACCCGGGCAGCCCTTCGATTACGGAACTACACCCGCTGTCGGTACGGATCTCACCTGCCTCTACGCCTGTGGCGCCCATCGTCGACGCGAACTCCCGCACCAATGCTGTATCGACGTACATGTATCCCCCCGATGCATCCGGCCCCCGCGGATGATCGGCTATGGTAACTCGGCCATGTGGGTGTGAGGTGAGGGGGGCTGTGAATTCTGCATCCGGTCGAGGGGCAGGTTCGGACATCGATCCGCTGTCCGGGCAGCTCGACGAGCTCGTTTCCGCATTGACCACCGCGACCGGCGCCGCGAGCAGTGCGACGGTGTCGGTGAGGGTGGGTGCCGATGGGGCGCTGCAGGATCTGCAGATCGACGACCGAGCGCTGCACGGCGGCGGGGCGATGTTGGCTTCCCACCTCATGCAGGTGATCGGCCGCGCGCATGCGGAACTGGGTGAGCGTCGTCGAGCGGCGGAGTCGGCGCTGCGCTCGGATCCGCGTGTCGCGGAGGCGATCTCTGCAGTGGCGGGTGCTGCCGATGCGCCGCTTCCTTCGATCACGCAAGCTGATGTACGTCGAGAGTCGGAGTGCGACGACTACGTTCGCCCATCGTCCTACCTTGTACCGGCAATGGAGCGACGCGTGTAGTCCTGCTCCGGGGTGATGTCGTCGATGCCGCGGTGCAGACAGGGGCAGGTACCGAGCAGCGACGCGATTGGTGCACCCGCGGCGGCTGGTCCCGAGTGTCTGGAATGTATGGTTTGCCCGTGATGGCTGGTGCGCTCGACGGGTCCGATATGTGGGCTGTGCTGCAGCGGGACCGCGTCGTTCGTCTCGAGTCCGGCGAGGCAGTCCTGGCATCACCCGATCTCCTCCTCGGGCACGCACCGGCTGTTCTGACCTGTCACGTGGCGACAGGTGGTTCCGTGGCAGCGATAGTCGACGACATCCTCGACGAACTCGAGACCGCAGCGCTGCGAATGTTCCCCGCGTGGCTTCCAGGTGCCGACGCGATGGATGGGCGGAGTTCGCTGGAGATCGGTGCCGTCCGCATCCTCGCCAGGAAGCTGGCGGCGAACAGTCACCATTTCGGCCCGTTCGTGGCAGCCCTCGCTCGAGCGGCTCAGGCCACGACCCGGCCCGAGCCTGGGATATTCGCGCGGGAGACCCGTGCGGCCGGTCTCATTCGCATCCTTGCGGACAGCTACCAGCGTCCGTATGTCGCACTGCTCGTTAGCGCACCTCAGGACTCCGGTGCCCGCCATCAGGAACTGCTTGTCGCAGCGTGTGAGTGGTTGGCCGACCACGGCACGGTAGCGGTGTGGATCACGGGTGACTCGATCCGCGAGACCGACCGACTCCCCACGGTTGCCCTGCCCACACCCGCGACACGGTTCTCGGCGCCGTCGCCGGCAGGTGAGACCCGCCTGCGATACCCCGCACTCGCAGGACGCCCCCACCCGGGCAGCGAAGCCGAACAGAAACTGGAAGTGGCGCTCGAGGCCTGCGAGTGGGCGCACGGCAGACAATGGAACACGACCTACCACACCTCCCCGCTCCGGCCGCTGATCCGGGTCGACCTGATGTGGCCCGACGCACGATGCATTGTCGAAGTCGACGGCGACGACCACCGTCTGCGAGAAAAATATGCTGCCGATCGGTCCCGTGACGTGCGTCTGCAACTCGACGGATTCGGCGTGCTCCGCTTCACCAACGAACAAGTCCTCGACGACGTAGCGACAGTGCTCGTCGCCATCGAACAATATGTCTCCAGTCGACGCCGCGATCAGGAGATGATCCGGTCGACGGCAATGAAAGGCGTGGCACAGTGAGTGCAGACGAACTGACCCAGACCGAGATTCTGGTCTTGCTCACCTTGATGGCCGAATCGAGGCCGGTCACCAACACCGAACTGAAGTCCCTCGGGCCGGAGCTGCGGGCGGACAGTAGACGAAAGCTGAACCGGCTCGAGTTGGTGGACACGAACACGTCGACCCGGCCGTTCACGCACGAGCTTGCCGACAACGGCTGGGCCCGTTGCTACGAGCTACTGTCTGCCGGAGCTCCGCCCCGCGCGACCCCGGCGGCCCGCACGCTCTACACCGTGCTCTCGTCACTGGGACGGCACTTCGCACGCAATGATCTGCGCCCCGCCGACGTGTTCCTGCCTGCGCCGGTCGAGAAGACACCGGAGAACCCGGCACGTGAGGTTGTGGCACGAACCGACGTGCGTGCCGCTCCGGTCGAGGGCCGTATCCGCGAGGTGTATTCGCGACTGGCATCCCGACCCGGAAAATGGGTGGGCCTGGCGGACCTGCGCTCGGCACTGACCGACATCGCGAAGGACGACCTCGATCGTGAGCTCGTGCGCATGTATCGACTTCCTGACATCCACCTGGTCCCTGACGAGAACCAGAAGATGCTGACGGCCCAGGATCGCGCTGCTGCGGTGACCATCGGAAACCAGGACAAGCATGCTCTAGCGATCGAGACCCAATGATTCGGACCGAGAACCGGATGACCGACGTCGAACGTAAGGCGCTTGCGTCGGTGCGGCTGACGTGGGCTCCGACTCCACAGGACGTGTGGGAGCCTCAGAGCGGTGTCCACGTACACGGGCTGCACGATTCGACGATCGCGACCGTGATGGAGGGGTTCGAGGATGCCCGTGCGAGTGCGGGTGCCAGCCCGCTCGGTGTCGTTGTCCGCGGGCAGGCCGGGTCCGGAAAGACCCATCTTCTCGGGCACGTTCGTGAGCAGGCGCAGAGCGACGGAGGCTACTTCTTCCTCATCGGTATTACCGAGCTGTCGAATTTTTGGCGATCGATTCTGGTCCAGATGCTCGAGAACCTCGGCCGGCCCGCGAATGCCACCCAGCTGTCGGCATTGTTGTGGCGACTGGCCACGATCGCGCACGTACCGAGAGCGCATCGCCGAGCAATCGCCGGTGAGGCATCCATCGATCCGGACACCTTGAACAGCTTCATCGAAGCCTTGTTCACGCAACACCCCTCCGAGATCCGAGAATCTCGCCGCACACTGCGCGCCCTCGTGCTGTACGCCGCAGGGGACATGAGACTCCAGGACATCGGCGACGGCTACCTGCAGTCGACGGAAGAGATGGTTCCGGGTGAGCGGCAGAAATGGGGCCTCGGTTCTGCTGTACAGGCACCGCGGGAGATCGTGCGAGACATCTCGTGCCTCCTCGCTCTCACCGGTCCATCCGTTCTCGCAGTCGATCAGATCGACACCCTGATCGCGGCCACGCAGACAAAACTCGGCAATGACAGTGCGAACCAGGACGATTCGAAGATCGCAGACATCGCCCACGGGCTGATGTCGCTCCGGGAAACACTCAGCAGGACGGTGTCGATCCTGTCCTGCACGCCGAGCGCGTGGGAGACGATCGAACACTATGCCGTCAGCACGGTTCGCGACCGATTCCGGTTGTGCCCCGCGCTGAAGGGACTACCGACCCCGGATATCGCACGGACCATGCTCGAGAAGCGGTTCCGACCCCACTATTACGCGGCCGGTTTCCAGCCGCCGTACCCGACCTGGCCGGTGACCGAGAGTGCGCTGCAGGAGACGCCCGAGTTCACGCCCCGAAGCCTGCTTCAGATCGTCGACGCGCATCTTCGCCACTGCGTACGCCTCGGCGTAGTCATCGAATTATCGACGCTCGGAGAGGCCGACACTACTGATCGGGCAGATGTGCCCGTGGCCGCCGCCGATTCGGAATTCGCTGCACTCGACCGCCGGTTCGTGGAGCTGAAGGCTACCGCAACGGTCGGCGGGGCCTTCGGAACCACCACCGAAGACAGGGTGGTGTCCCGCTTGCTCACGTCCGGGCTCGATGCGTGGATCAGGGAGACCGGTGCACCTGAAGGTGTCTTCCAGCGCGATCCGATCTCGGGAGCGAAGCCGACGCTGCACGCGCGCCTACGGCGCACGCTCGATGCGGCGACCGAGGACGAGGAACATTGGTCGTTCCGTGCGGTAGCGGCATCGAACGCCACTGCGGCGATAAACCGAATCCAGAAGTCCTGCACTGCAGCGGGTATCGACAGTCATATGCCCGGTCGGCGGCTGTTCCTCCTGCGCAACTCGCCATGGTCCAACGGCGCGAAGACGCGCGAGAGCATCGAGGCGTTCGAATCGGCCGGAGGGCAGACGCTGCCGCTTCCCGATGACGATATCCGGGCGCTCACTGCTCTCGGTGCGCTACTCGAGGAGAACTCCGAATACCTCGACGAGTGGCTCGTCGCCCGCCGTCCCGCTCACGACGTGAGCGTGTTCCGGGCCGCGTTGGGGGAAGTCTGTGGCACTGCGCTGGTCGATGGCACTGCACTGGTCGGCGGCGCTGCACTGGTCGACCCGGAGGTGTCGCAGCCTGCGAAGGCCGACGAGACAGCGGAGGCGGCTGAGGTAGACGACGCTGTGCCTGCTGTTCCGCTCGGCGTCACGGTTGCAGACGAGACTCCCGTACGGGTCGGGCTCGAAGCGTTGCGTAAGCACACTGCGATTTTCGCCGGATCAGGGTCGGGTAAGACCGTCCTGATTCGACGTCTGGTGGAAGAGTGTGCTCTGCAGGGAGTTTCGTCGATCGTCCTCGATCCGAACAACGACCTGGCGAGGCTGGGTACTGAGTGGCCCGACGGCGCCCGGGCGTGGACCACCGGCGAACAGGACAAGGCCACGGAATACTTCGGCAACACCGAGGTGGTGGTCTGGACCCCGCGACGTGCGAGCGGCCGTCCACTCAGCTTCCAACCCCTTCCGGATTTCGCGAGCGTCCGAGACGACCGGGACGAGTTCGACGTTGCCGTCGACTCTGCGGTTGCCGCACTTGCGCCACGGGCGCTCGCGGAAGGAAAGACGGCCAAGGCGAAGCATTCGCAGGCGGTCCTGCGGGAAGCGCTCGAATACTTCGGGGAACAACCGCACAGTGGTGTGCTGGATTTCGTGAGCCTGCTCGAGGACCTGCCCGACGACGTCAGTGGCATGAAGAACGGGGTGAGGATCGCTGCGGATCTGGCCGAGAATCTCAAGGCGGCCATGGCCACCGACCCGATGTTCGGTGGGGAAGGTACGCCCGTCGATCCCGGTGTCCTCCTGACACCGGCAGCGGGGTACCGCGCGCGGGTGTCCGTGATCAACATGGCCGGCCTGTCCTCGGACTCCCAGCGGCAAGCGTTCGTGAACCAGCTGCAGATGGCGCTGTTCGCGTGGATCAAGAAGAACCCGGCCGGTGATCGGCCGCTCGGCGGTCTGTTCGTCATGGACGAAGCGCAGACGTTCGCGCCCTCGGGGGCGAATACTGCGTGCACGCAGAGCACATTGGCGCTCGCGTCGCAGGCTCGCAAATACGGCCTGGGGTTGGTGTTCGCGACGCAGTCTCCGAAAGGCCTGCACAACCGGATTCCCGGCAATGCTGCCACCCAGTTCTACGGGTTGCTCAACAGTCCGGTCCAGATCGAGGCGGCCAAGGAGATGGCGCGGGTGAAGGGCGGGCAGGTGCCTGACGTCGGCAAGCTTCCAGCGGGGCAGTTCTATGCCGCAATCGAGGGTGCGGAGTTCCGCAGGACACAGACTCCGCTGTGCCTGACCTACCACCCCAAGAGTCCGCCGACGGAAGAAGAGGTTCTTGCACTCGCGAGGGAGGGAAAAGTGTGAGGGGTCTGATCGTGTGACCCGTGGATGTGGAAGCCGATGTGGGATGTCGACACGCTGTCGATAAGATATCGACAGCGCGTCGTCAAGTTGCTGCCTTCTTCGGCGCGTACCCATGTATCGCCGACGAAAGATCCACTTATGTTCCTGGCACTGCGCGAGCTGTGGTTCGCGCGCACCCGATTCCTCCTGATGGGCGCCGTCGTCGCCCTCATCTCTGTCCTCATGGTGATCCTGTCCGGCCTGTCCTCAGGACTTGTCGTCGACGGCGTCTCCGCACTGCAACGGACCCCGGTACAGGCCTTCGCCTTCTCCGAAGGAACCAAGACCGACTCGGCATTCTCGCGCTCGGTCGTCACCGAAGAGCAAGCCGACGCCTGGCGTGCGCGCCCCGACGTGGCGAACGCCGAACTGTTCGGCAATGCCATCGTCAATGCGAAAACAGACAGCGGCACGCCCGTCGACCTGACCCTGTTCGGCATCCGCCCCGGCTCGTTCCTCGAGCCCGCAGCCTCCGACGGCGCACCACTCGGCGCCGACACCGACATCGTCCTCAGCGACAGTGCACGTGACGCCGACGTCGCTCTCGGCGACACCATCATCATCGACCGACTCGGCACCGAACTGACCGTCGTCGGCTTCACCGCGGACAAGCGCACCTTCGGCCACGTCGACGTTGCCTATGTTCCGCTGACCACGTGGCAGGAAATCCACGCAGGCGTCGAACTCGGCGAACAGACCCCCGCCGGCGCATACAGCGAGGCGAGCGTCGTCGCGATCCAAGGCGTCGACGGAGTCCTCCCGGATCTCGCCGCCGGTGACGCCGCAGCCGGGACCTTGACGAAGACTCTCGAGGAATCCTTCGACTCGTCTCCCGGATACACCGCCGAGACGATGACCATGTCGATGATCCAAGCGTTCCTCTACGCAATCTCTGCTCTCGTCGTCGGCGCGTTCTTCACAATCTGGACCGTGCAGAGGAGCCGGGAGATCGCAGTGCTCCGCGCGATGGGCGCCTCCACCGGCTTCCTGCTCCGTGACGCACTGCTGCAGGCGGTGCTCGTGTTGGTCGGCTCCGTCACTGTCGGCGTGCTCATCGGCCTGGGCCTCGGCAGCGGACTCGAGGGCACCGGCATGCCGTTCGCTCTGGAATCAGGACCGATCCTCCAAGGAGCGCTCCTGCTCATTGTCCTCGGCCTGATCGGTGCCGCCGTGGCCGTAGTCCGCATCGTCCGCATCGATCCACTCGCTGCGCTGGGAGAGAACCGATGACCACGACCACCACCGCCACCACCGGACTCGCACTGTCCGACACCAGCTTGTCGTTCGGCGACGGCGACAGCACCGTCGACGCTCTCGACAAGGTCGACCTGACCGTGCCCGCGGGTGAACTCGTCGCGATCGTCGGCCCATCAGGCGCCGGCAAGTCGAGCCTGCTGGCCGTCGCGGGTGGCCTCACCATGCCCTCGTCCGGAACCGTGTCTGTCGACGGCATCGACCTCACCGCTCTCGGCCGGCGGGCACTGACCGCACTGCGCCGCGAACGCATCGGCTTCGTGTTCCAGGCGGGCAACCTGCTACCGGCCTTGACTGCTCGCGACCAACTGTTGCTCGTCGGGAAGATCACCGGCGGCGACGTCCGCAACCCCGACGAACTGCTCGAGTCCGTCGGCATGAGTCACCGCGCCGACCGGCGACCCGGCCAGCTGTCGGGCGGTGAACGGCAGCGGGTCGGCATCGCCCGGGCATTGATGGGACGGCCGTCACTGCTTCTCGTCGACGAACCGACAGCGGCGCTCGATCGGAAGCGCAGCCATGAGGTCGTCGAACTGCTGGCGAAGGAGACCCATGAGGTCGGAGTGGCTACGATCATGGTCACCCACGACCACGACGTGCTCCAGCACTGCGATCGGGTGCTCGAAATGGTCGATGGGAAGCTCCGGCCACACGACTGACCGGTTACGACAACGGTGAGAGGTGGGTTCGGTGCCGAAGATTTCCGCAGCAACCGTCGCGGAACATCGCGCCGCTCGACGCCGAGCCCTCCTCGATGCCGCACTCGAACTCCTCGCCGAGGCTCCGGAGCACGCGCCCGGACTCGGTGAGGTCGCTGCCCGCGCCGGTCTCGCCCGGTCCAGTGCGTATAACTACTTTCGCTCCCGCGACGACCTGTTGAGAGCGGTCGTCGTGGACATGTTTCCCCGATGGAATGCCCGAGTGGTCGCAGCAATGGACAAGGTGTCCGATCCGGGCGAGCGGGTGCTGGCCTACATCGACGTGAACCTGCAATTGGTAGCAGAGGGCGAGCATGCGATCGTCGGTGCTCTCGCGACGTTCACGCCGCAGTCATTCACCGACGAGAGCATGCTCGCGATGCACGACGATCTGGTTCTGCCCCTCGTCGACGCACTGCGCGAGAGTGGGGCAGCAGATCCCGAGCTCAGCGCGGACCTCATCAGTGCGCTATTGCACAAAGGCACCGAGATGATCGAGTCCGGCCGTGGATTCGAGGAGGTTCGTGCCGCAGTCCGCAGTGCGCTGGCGACCGCAAGCCGATGAGGTTTCTCGGTCGTTCGCACCTTCGTTTCGGTGGGATAGTGCCCGCTGAGCGGGCACTATCCCACCAAGATCAGGGACTTCGTGTAGTTCTCCTGTATGAGACCGCTGGCGGATGCCGCGTTACTCGAGCGAAGTGATCGGGCGGTCGGTGATGAGTGCCGTGAGGATCATCGGCGCGTCCCCGTCGCACTGATTGAGAGAGACTGCGACCCAACGGGAGTTCGACCCGGTGACCGGCCCCCATACGGACAGGCTGCCGAGACAGTCTTTGGCAACGAGGGTGCGGAAAGGTTCCGTGGTGGGACGTTCCCACAGGGCCGGACCCATCGACACCTCTCGGTGAGAACCCCATCTGCGGTCCAACTCCGCAACCAACGCTGTGAGATGGCCCTCGGCAAGGTCCTCGGCGTCGTTCCATTCCGGTGCGTACACGCCCACAAGGTCGTCGCTCTCCCAGAGGGGAAACAGCATGAGACCCTCTCCACGCGTGACCGTCCATTCGCCGGTGACCGGTTCGCCTTCATCGGTTGTCGGCCCGGATGTGGGGAGGGAAACGGCGAGGGCGGACTCGATGTCCGACACGGCTCGATCTGTGTCGAAGGCCTCGCCTGCGCGGGCCGTCATCGTGCGTGCCTGTAGATCCGAGGTTCGCTCATGGCGGCGAGTATGCCAGCGCGGTCCGACGCCAATGTTCGTGCATCTTCCGGTCGCGGCAAGTTCCTGCAAGATCCGTGATGCGGGATTCGGCAGGATGTGGCCGGCCTATGGCGTGGTGGGTAGCACCGTCGTGGACAAGGTGATTCGCATGCAACCGTCTTTCTCGGCCTGATATGGCGCGAGAAGTTCGCCGAACTTGGTCTGGATTTCGGCGAGGTCGTCGGTGGTGACGTAGAGCGGCGTCGTGCCGAAACCGAGGTATCTCCTGAGTTGTCGGTCGCCGGAATCGATGAACTTGTCGAATTCTTCGCCGAGTATGCCGAGGAACGACAGGAAGGCGTTGCGGAGCTCGGCATCGCTGACCGCGTCGAGATCGTCCTGCCCCACGTGCGCCATGCGTTCGCCGAGAGCGAGTGTGCGTTCGATGGTTCCGCGCACGCGTCGTTCGTCCACGACCGTGACGATCTCTGCGTCGATCAAGGCGGAGACGTGGCGGTACAGCGTGGCCTGGGTGATGTCGGGCAGTTCCTTGCGGAGTGCTCCGGTGGTGAGCTCACGGCCGCCGAGCTTCTGGACGATCCGCAGGCGTACCGGATGCAGCACGACCTCGGCTATCGACGGTTCGCTGTCCATCGTGCCCCTTTCCCCATTATTCTCACTTTGATAATGTTCTCATCATCGAGTCCAGGTTACCGCTGACAGAAGGGCTGCTGCCATGACCGGAATCGCAGTCGAGTGCCTCACCAAACGGTTCGGCCCCATCGAGGCTGTCGCTGACGCGAGTTTCACCGCCGAACCCGGGCGAGTGACAGGGTTTCTCGGCCCCAACGGTGCCGGCAAATCCACGACATTACGGATGCTTCTCGGCTTGATTCGACCCGACGACGGAACAGCACTGTTCGATGGGGTTGCATACGCGGATCTCGCGTCGCCCACGACAACTGTCGGTGCCGTACTGGACATTGCGTCGGCCCACCCCGCGACCACCGCCCGTGCACACCTGCGCACCTACTGCGCGCTCGGAGGGTACCCGTCCACGCGGGTCGACGACGTGATCGAGGTGGTCGAACTCGATCGGTTCGCCGACCGTCGCGTCGGCGGATACTCGACGGGGATGCGACAGCGACTCTCTCTGGCCACCGCGTTGCTGGGTGACCCCGAGGTGCTGGTCCTCGATGAACCGTCGAACGGTCTCGACCCCTCGGGAATCGTGTGGTTGCGCACCTACCTTCGCGAGTACGCGGCGGCAGGCGGGACGGTCCTGATCTCCAGTCACGCACTCGGCGAACTGCAGAACACCATCGACGACGTGGTGCTCATCGACCGCGGACGCATCGCATGGACGGGCGACCTTTCCGAACTCGTCACCAGTGGAGACACCCTCGAAGACGCTTTCCTTCGACTCACTACCCAGGTAGGTGCGCAATGAAGAATGCAGTCCGCGGTGAGTTCACTCGACTGTTCTCCACACGCCTGCCGGTGTGGGCGATTGTCGCAGCCGTTCTGAGCGGTGCCGGGCTCACAGGCGTGCTCGGGGTTGCCGGACCGGAGAATGCGTCGCCGCCGATGCCCGGCCTCGATACGCCCGAAGGCGTGGCTATCGCGATCGGGTTCACCGGTCTGTTGCTGTTCGTACCCGCGTTGTTCGGCACGGTCGCGATCACGGGCGAATACCGGCACAAGACGATCGGTACGACGTTCCTCGCGATTCCTCGGCGAGGTGCTGTTCTCGGCGCAAAACTGTTCGTCTACAGTACCTTCGGGCTCGTATACGGGATTCTGATGTCATTGTCGTCGGCGCTTGCCCTGTGGTCCGTCGCGGCCGTGACGGGGATCGAGCTCGGTGCATCGGCAGGCGACATTGCGACGATGCTCTCCCGCGTGGCCGTGGCTGCGGCGATCTACACCGTGCTGGGTGTGGGGATCGGCGCGCTCGTCCGCAGCCAACTCGTGGCGGTCGGAATCGTGCTCGGGTATTTCTACTTCCTCGAGCCCTTCCTCATGATCCTTCCGGGCCTCAACACTCTGTACCCGTACATGCCGGGAGGAGCGACGGCCGCATTGACGGACTTCACGTTCCTCACCGACACCGTGGCGGGGGAGATGTCGGTGGGGGCTACGACTCTGCTCACGCCGTTGCTCGGAGCCCTTGTGCTGGTGGTGTACGCGGCAGTGGCATCGGCAGCGGCCGTCGTGGCACCGCTTCGGCGCGATCTCGTGTGACGAACACCCGACTTCGGTGTTCTCGCGGACTCGCTATACGGACACCCGGCCGTCACGCAGGTCGCGTCTGCTGCGGATTCGTGGAGAGTCGGGGTATGACTGCGAGCCCGTCACCGGAGAGCTGACCGAGGTCGAGATCTCGGCCGACGAGAAGCATGAGGAGAGTGGACATCGGTCCTCGGATCTCCGGCCCGGTGCCGATCGACCAGGCGACATCGGTCGCGCGCAGATGCGATGTGCTGAACACGCTGTGCCGGAACACTTTCGACTTCCATCCTGTGCCGTAGGACGCGATGTAGGTCGCGGCTTCCGCGGCGGCCTCGGGGGACATCCGCAGCGTCCGGCCGAGCGGAATCGCGATGTCCTGCCCGTGGATCAGGATGTCGATGAGGGGTTCGTGTGGACTGAGGCCGATGTTGTGCTTCCTGGATCCGATCATTGCGCGGATGTCGCGGACCAGGCGGTCGGTAGGCGTTGCCGCTTTCCGTTTGGCGGAGTAGTGGATCACCGCGTTCATGCCTCCCGGGTGTCGGAACACGACAGGGAGCATGGTGAACGCTTGGCGAACACCGATCTGCTGCAACGTCAGATGTGCGGCAACGTCACGCACGGTCCATCCGTCGCACAGTGAATTCTGTTGCCACTCGTCGTCGCGGAGTGTTTCGAGCAGATCTGCGGTACGGGTGCGATGGTCGTCGATCGCTGTCCAGATTTCATCGATGTTCATGACCGACCTCGGTGGTATCAGTTCGAAGATGTGACTAATATTAGTCCCGACTTCGAATCAATGGCAAGGAGGTATTCGTGGATGAACCGCACATCGCCGTCTTGATGTTCACTGCCCACCGCAACGCCGAGAGGCGTGTGTTCGATGCGATTCGTCAAGCAGGTTTTTCAGGAATAACCCTTGCGCAGGCGCGTATTGCTGCTCGCATAGGGCCTGACGGAACAAGGCTCTCAGAGCTTGCCGAGCAGGCTTTGATCTCGAAGCAGACCGCAACGCACCTCGTCGACCAGCTCGAACGCGCGGGCTATGTAGAACGTGTCGTGGACCCCACCGACGCGCGCGCCCGCCTCGTACGTATGGCGCCGCGCGGCGAGGAGGTCATCGCGGCTGCACGCGCTGAAGAGGCCAGGATCGATGAGGAATGGACGACGCACATCGGTGCCCCACGCATGCGTGCCCTGCGAGAGACGCTCACTTTGCTTCGTGAGATCACTGACCCGTATGCATGACCTCGGCCGACTCGGTGATCACCACCACTTCATCCGCTCGAAGGTGAGTCGGTCCACTCCGATGTAGTTCGAACGATGGATACCGTTAGGGTTGCGAACGGTACAACGTACAGGCTGTCGGCTGAATCGGCCGACCTTGTGCGGTTGCTTGCCGTAGTGAGTTCCATGGCCTGCGGGGCAGGTCGGTAGATTGAAAGGCCTGTGAACAATGGAAGAGAACTCGAAGTCTGCGATGCCGAAAATTGCTGCCATCGTCGTCGCTGCCGTTCTCGTCATTGTCGGGATTTTCCTGTTCTCGACACAGGGTGGGAGTGACAGCGACTCGGCGGCAGTAGCGTCCACAACATCCTCGGCTTCTGTCGCGGGCCTCGAAGGCCTCAAGGCTGTGCCGGAGGATGCGACTCCCTGCCCCAGTACGTTCGGCAGCCCGGACGTGACGACTTCTGCGGTCGCAAGTACGGCCACGTCCTGTGAATTCGCCGAGGAAGTTCGTCGTTCCTACCTGCAGCAGCCCTTGCGGTACGGGCTGGTGACAGTCGATGCACGCAACCCCGCGACCCGTCAGGTCCAGAGCATGAACTGCTCGGGCAGCCCCGTGGTTACCTGCGTCGGCGGAGACGACGACGTCATCTATCTGAACTGATCCGAGGGTTGTCGAGTACCGCCAGGATCGTGGTGGTGATCAGATCGGACGCGTCGCGGGGGTCGAGGCGTCCGGTCGAGACCTCGGTGGCTGCGCCGTGCAGGACCTGATGGATCACGTTCACCAGCCACGACGTGGGCATGTCGGTGCGGAACACGCCCTGCGCGCGGCCCCGTTCGACGAGCGACTCCACCCGCGCGGCAGGCCGTGCGTGGAGCTCGTTCATTCTCTCCGGTGATAGTTCGTCTTCTGCAGCGGCGACGATCGAGCGTGCCTGGTTGGTGAGCATCCAGCTACTGTCGATCACGCGGATCAGCGCGTCACGCGGGTTTCCGGCGAGATCTACTGTGGAGAGCGCAGATTCGTTCTTCTCGAGGACTCGGGCGACCACTGCCTCCAGCAAATCGGCGCGCGATGCGAAGTGCCCGTAGAGCGTGACGCGGCCGAGGCCTGCCTCTTTGGCGATGTCGGTCATCGATGCGGACGGCCGGTCGCTCAGGCAGGTGATCGCGGCGTCGACGATGCGCTCGACGTTGCGCACGGCGTCGGCGCGTTTGGCGATCCGTGGTACCGGCATGAATCCCTCTTCCCATACACCGCTGTACAGGTTACGGTAGCAGCGTCACAACTTGAACGGATCTGTTCAACTTAGCGATCTCCCGGGCGGAGGCGTGACCGATATGGCTGCCTACACATTCGATGTGTTCTCCAGGCGCGGAGGTACCACGATGAACCGTGCATTCATGAGTGCCGGCCTTGTCGACAGAACCGAATCCACACAAGACCCGCCCGCCGGGTCGAGCAGGCCTCCGACTCGGCGGAGCAACTCTCTTCCCGGGCCGATCCGAGGGATGCTCCGACGATGGCCCGCCCTGGTAGCGCTCGCATTCATCGGTCCGGACGTCATTGCGGCCGCGCTCGGAAACGCGAGTGGCTCCGCCGAGGATCTGGGGGATCTGCTCGGCCAGACGTTGCCGATGCTCGCGCTCGTCTACCTGCTCATGGCCAAGATCGGGAACCGCAGATTCACGTGGCCCATTGTCGCAGTGGTGGTCGCCTGCGTCGTGGTCATCAAGATGTCGGGTGCAGTCGCGCCGTCTGCAGTGCTGATCGGCGCCTCGCTGTTGCTGCTGGTGTGGGTCTCTCTCAACGGTCAGTTGGGCCGATCCGGGGCTCTGCGGCTACAGGCGATCGGGGTGGCGTTTTTCTGTGGTCTCGCTGTCACCGGGCTTGTGATCGACCCGCAGATGGGAACGTATGTCATTGCGGCAGGATGGCTTCTGCACGGTGTGTGGGATTTCGTGCACCTGTGGCGCGATCGGGTCGTGTCCCGGAGTTTCGCCGAGCTGTGCGGCGTCATCGACGTGCTGATTGCGATCCAGCTGGTCTTGATGTGACCAGATTTGCTCTGCCGATCTCACGGGCGCACGTGAGTGAGGGGAGATCCGGTGTGTGCGCCGGCGCTATACGCTGGTGAAGACAGCAGATTTCGCATTCTCCGAAGAGGAGGGCCCGATGAGCGAACACAAGCCGCACACCGTTACCCCGGAATGGTTGTACGAACAACTCGGCGACGAAGACCTGGTGGTCGTCGACGCGACCACCCACCTGTCCATGCCGCCCGACGGGTCGGTGCACATCGAGCCCGGTCTCGCGACGTACCTCGAAGCCCATATCCCGGGTGCCGTGTACGCGGACCTGTTCACGGACTTCTCGGAACACCTGGCTCCGCTGCCGTTCACCGCGGCGTCGTCCGCACGGTTCGCGGCAGCCGCGGGCGCTGTGGGAATCGGCCAGGGGCGTCGGGTCGTGGTGTACGACCAGTCGTCTGGCATCTGGGCCGCGCGCCTGTGGTGGCAGCTCAGGCTCGAAGGGTTCGACGACGTCGCCGTCCTCGACGGTGGGCTGCCCGCATGGCAGGCGGCGGGATTCCCGGTGTCGGATGAACAGGTGATTCCGCACGCGGCCACCTTCACCACGAACCGTCGTCCCGAGTTGGTGCGTTCCACCGACGAGGTAGCTGGTGTTCTCGACAACGAGAACACCCTGATCATCAACGCTTTGGACCCGGCGACCTACCGGGGTGAGAGCCCGTCGTACCCGCGGCGCGGCCACATTCCGGGCAGTATCAACATTCCGTTCGGTGACCTCGTCGATCCGTCGACCGGCCGGTTGAAGCCGAAGGACGAGTTGCGTGCGGTGTTCGAGGACGCAGGTGCCCTGAACCCGGATGTGCAACCGGTGACGTACTGCGGTGGCGGCATCGCCGCGTCGGGTCTCGCTCATGCGCTCGCGGTGGCGGGACGCTCCGATGTCGCGGTGTACGACGGATCCCTCAACGCGTGGACCGCCGACGAGTCGCTGCCGTTGGTCGAAGGGCCGAATCCCCGTTGAGAGGCGCCTCGCTCGATGGTGGAGCTGAGCTTCGCGCTACTGATCAGGGGCGCTCCGGAATTGGGCTCAGGGGTAGTTGGGGTTGTTGAACTCCGGGAGCTCGATGCTGATCGGGCGCAGTTCGGACATGTAGAGGAGAACGAACTGGCGTAGCAGTTCGTCGAACGTCCAGTACGCCTCCGGTGCCAACGGTAGGGGAAGCAGACCTTCACGCACCGCGATGAACGGACCCCATGCCACATTGAGAAGGTTGTCCCACAACAACTCTCGAGGGATGTTGAGCCAGTTCGCGACCTCGTCGCCCAGGGTGAAGCGGGTCAGTGCGCCCAGGATCGGCCGGCTGAGCAGTGTGAAGTCCAGGCCGGCACCGAGGTCGAGGAGCATGTCGGCGAGCGCGAGACCTTCGGTTGTGGGCGCGAGGACGGGATCCAGGGACGCCTTCGCCTGAGATTCGGCATCGTCCCACGTCGCGGGGATGTACTGGTCTTCGATGCCGAGCATGTGGGCGCTGACCTGCCAGGAGTGGAGGAACCCGTCGGCCTCGTCGGCCGGGATGGGTACCTTCCACTGCTTCAGCACGCGCATGACGGTGGTGGGCAGGCTGTGCCAGGTGACCATCATGTCGTGCTGGTTGATCGGAATGTTCTCCGGTGCAGCCTGATTCCAATGTGACGACTGCGGCAGCAGGTGGCGCACGGCGGCGTGTACGAGCCGGGTCTTGAGACCCGTCACGATCATTTCGCCGTCGTCGAGATACGCGTTGCGTGAACCGATGTCGTAGCCCAGTTTCGCGGTCTTCGAGATGCGGCGCTTCATGTTGGCGCCGCCCTTCGAGTAGTACACGGCGAGGGCTTCTTTGGGGATGACGGTGCTCATCATGCCGCTGGCGAAACCGTACAGGACCCCCAGGTAGAGACCCCGCTTCTCGTTGAACCGCACGGCCGTCGCGAGTTTGTTCCGATCTGCCCATTCCGGCAGCTGCCGATGGCGTTCCATGAAGTCCAACAGATCGGGCGGGAGTCCGTCGGGCAGTGGTTGCCCGTTCTTCGTCCACGTCCGAAGGAGCTGGTTGACCCTCGGTACCTCGCCTCGATCGAAGAGTGACGCGACCAGAGGGTCGGCTTCGGTGTCCCAGACGGTTCTCGGGTCTGCGCCGCTGCCGGTGCCCGGAATCGAGCCTGCCGGTGACCACCGCCAGGGTTGCGCATGTGCGGGTGATGCGAGCGCGATCGCGCTGAGCGCGCTCAGCGCTCCGCCTGCTTGCAGGATCTTTCGCCTACTGAGTTCGGCCATGCTGTCTACCCCCGGTGAGATTGCAGAGAAACAGGGTTACAAAATCCGTTACTGCGTATCATTTTCTAGCATGGTGTGACGACGCGTGTGTGCAGTTTTGTGAAATCGAACTATTCGGCGGCGTGTAACGTCGGATGCCCAGGAGGTGATCGTGGATTCTCCGCCGCATGTCCGGATACCGGCCTCGGAATCCCTGCTCGAACGCGCGTTCCTCGAAGCCGTCGAACGAGCCGACGAGGTCGACGCAGTGCGCACCCGCCTACTGGACGCCGCCTACGAGCAGTTCTGCCGGTCGGGAATCCATCGCTCGTCGATGGAGGAGGTTGCCCGCCGAGCGAACCTGTCGCGTGTCACTCTCTACCGGAGATTCGAGTCCAAGGACGCGCTCGTCGAACAGGTTCTGCTGCGCGAGTTCCGTCGATACTTCGATCAGTTCCTCATCGACATCCGAACCGCGCGTACCGTGGCCGACCGCATCGTCCTCGGATTCGTGAGTTCGCTGCGCGCTATCCGAACCAACGCGTTGATCGGCGGTCTGCTCGACGCCGAACCGACGCTCCTCGCCGGGTCCCTGGTGGGGGATGGTCGAATGCTCGCCATCGCAAGGCAGTTCGTCGCCGCCCAGCTTCGCCGTGAGCGGCGGGCGGGCACCATCCCGCATGAACTGAATCTCGAACTGACGGCGGAGATGATGGTGCGCATCGCGGCGTCGTTCCTGATGGTCCCGACCGACATCGTCGACCTCGACGACGAGGAGCAGCTCGCCGCGATCGCGCGGGAATTCATCGTGCCGATGATCGGTCAGCGCGGCTGACTCAGCACGATATGGTCGAGGTACTCTGCCACGCTGTCCATGCTCGGATCCTTCGCACGGTGTCCGATGTATCCGTCGGGGCGCACCACGACGATCTCGGAGTCTGTGCCGAACCTGTATGTCCGCGTGGTGTTGCCCGCATGGTCTCGTCGCACCCGGCCGTCGACGGCCTGGCCGTTCACCGCGAGCGCGAGCTTCCAACCGAGGTTGTAGGCATCCTGGATTCCCGTGTTCACCGGTCGGTTCGTGGGCCTGAATGCGAACTCTGCGCCGCGAGCGACATACTTGGTCGCCGACGGACCGGATCGAGGAGGAACTATGGAGAGCCGGTCGCTGCCGGTGTACGACGCCGGGGAGATCGACGTGCCGTTCGTCATCGCGGGTATGGACGAACTCATCGGCGCAGACACCCGGTTCGAGCCGCACTCGCATCCCACCCACGAACTGTTGTGGAACGAGCGCGGCGCCTCGAGCGCAACCATCGGCACTCAGACCTGGACGATCACATCGACCATCGGTCTGTGGATCCCGGCGGGTCTGTTGCACTGGGGCATCATGCCGACGGGAACGTGGTATCGCACTGCGCATTTCGGAATCGACCACGCCCCGTTGCTGTCCGACGGTCCGGTGGCGGTCGAGATGACATCGTTGCTGCGCCTACTGCTGGACCGCCTGGCCGACGAGTCGCTCGGAACCGCATCGCGGTCGTTGACCGAGAAGATGGTGATCGACGTGCTGGCCCCTGCTACGCACGAGTTGCTGGTGCAGGTGCCGACCTCCCCGGTGCTGCGGCCCATCGTCGAGGCGGTCGGTGCCGATCCCAGCGACCCCCGAACGCTGTCGGACTGGGCGGAGGAGCTGGGTGTCAGTCGTCGTACGGTCACCCGTGCGTTCCGGGCCGAGACCGGGCTCAGCTTCGGGCGGTGGGTCGCGGCGGTGCGCGCACAGCGCGCGGTGATGCTGCTCGGGCACGGTCTCGAGCTGGGTGAGGTCGCCGAGCAGATGGGATATCGCTCGGTGAGCGCTTTCGGCGCGGCATTCCGGCGAGTTACCGGCGCGACCCCCGCAACATTCCGGGTCGGTTGATACCCACTCGGCGGTGACCCGATCGCGACATCAGGTGTCCCAATCGCGCGATTGCGTCTCAGGTCGGTAAACATTAGATTTAGGCAAACCTCGCCTAATATCCGATGGTCCGGATGTGGGCACCACCTTGCACGAAAGCGAGTACGTCCACATGCGTTCACAGCGCTTCCTGGCGGTGGCCGCGGCCGCGGTCGCCGTCACACTCGGTATGTCGGCGTGTAGTTCCGACTCGTCGGAGCCCACCGATTCCGGTACCGACACCGCGTCCGGCCCCATCACCATCGAGCACGCATTCGGCACCACCACGCTCGACGAGAAGCCGGAGCGCGTCGCCACCGTACAGTGGGCCAACCATGAGGTGCCCCTCGCGCTCGGTGTCGTGCCCGTCGGCATGGCCGCCGCCAACTTCGGCGACGACGACGGCAATGGCATCCTTCCGTGGGTCGAGGAGAAGCTCGCCGAACTCGGCGGCGAAACCCCCGTGCTGTTCGACGAAACCGACGGCATCGACTTCGAGGCAGTGTCCGACACCAACCCCGACGTCATCCTCGCCGGCTACTCGGGTCTGACGCAGGAGGACTACGACACCCTCAGCGAGATCGCTCCCGTCATCGCGTACCCCGAAGCCCCGTGGGCCACGGCATGGCGCGACATGATCGCGATCAACAGCGAGGGCATGGGCATGGCCGAGGAAGGCCAGGAACTCATCGCGAACCTCGAGCAGCAGATCGCCGACGAAGCCGCCTCGCATCCGGAGCTCGAGGGCAAGGCGACGATGTTCCTCACCCACGTCGACACCGCCGACCTCAGCCAGGTCAGCTTCTACACCGCGAACGACACACGCGCCGCATTCTTCGAGGACCTCGGCATGGCCACCCCGAAGAGCGTCGCCGACGCCTCCACAGGCGACGAGTTCTCGAAGAAGGTCAGCGCCGAGCAGGTCGACATGTTCGACGACGTCGACATCATCGTCACCTACGGAGACCAGGCGCTCGTCGACTCCCTCGAAGCCGACCCGCTGCTGTCGCAGATGCCTGCCGTCGCCAACGGCTCGATCGTGTTCCTCGATGGATCCGGTCCGCTCGGCACGGCCGCGAACCCGACCCCGCTCGCCATCTCCTGGGTGCTCAGCGACTACGTCGACATGCTCGCCGAGGCAGCAGGCAAGTCGAACGCGGAGTGATCTCCGTTCAACCGGCCCCGACGCCGAGCGCCGCACTTCCGCGGCGCTCGGCGATCGGCAACTCCGCCTGGCTCGTCGTCCTGCTCGCAGTGCTCGTGCTCCTCGCAATCGCGTCCGTGACCATCGGGTCGCGCGACGTCGACTGGGCCGACATCGTCGCTGCCCTCGGCGGATCGACGGACAACATCGGCCAGGGCGCCATCGCCAAGCGCATTCCGCGCACGGTGCTCGCGCTCCTCGTCGGTGCAGCGCTGGGTCTCTCGGGTGCGGTAATGCAGGGCGTGACCCGCAACCCGCTCGCCGACCCCGGCATTCTCGGTATCAACATGGGCGCCTCGCTCGCCGTGGTCGTGGGTATGGCCTGGTTCGGGCTGTGGACGCAGACCGCGATGCTGTGGGTCGCAATCTTCGGTGCGGGCGTCACCGCGGTGTTCGTCTACACGATCGGCTCGCTCGGTCGCGGCAGGGCGACACCCCTCAAACTTGCGCTCGCGGGCGCAGCGACCGCGGCGGCACTGTCGTCGTTCATCACCGCCATCATTCTTCCGCGCAACGACATCTCCGGGAACGTGCGGTCGTGGCAGATCGGTGGTGTGGGCGGTGCGAACTTCGACGTCATCGGGCAGGCCGTGCCGTTCCTGCTCGTCGGATTTCTGATTTGCCTGCTGTCGGCGCGCAGCCTCAACTCCCTGGCCTTGGGCGACGAGATGGCGGCCGGACTCGGTGAGCGTGTCGCTCTCGCGCGCGGGCTTGCCTCGGTCGGTGCGGTGCTGTTGTGCGGCGCCGCTACCGCTGTCGCCGGACCGATCGCTTTCGTCGGACTCGTTGTGCCGCACCTGTGCCGATTGCTGATCGGCGTCGACAACCGATGGCTGCTGCCTTTCTCGGCGCTGGTGGGAGCCGGGCTGCTCACAGCTGCTGACGTCCTCGGTCGTATCGTCGCGCGACCCGGCGAGATCGACGTCGGGATCATCACCGCGCTCATCGGCGCACCGTTCTTCGTGTACATCGTCCGACGGCAGAAACTCCGGGAACTGTGACAGCGACACTCACCACCACCGCCAAGCCCGACGTCGACGAGGTCGCCGCGAGCCGTGTGCGCCGCGGGCGACGTCGTCGCGTCGTGATCGGGATCCTCGCGGCACTGGTCGTCGCCGCATTCGTCGCGAGCCTGATGTTCGGGAAGACGTTCTATCCGGCCTCCGACATCATCCGCGTGATCCTCGGCGAGAACGTGTCGGGCGCGACGTTCACCGTCGGCCGACTCCGCCTGCCACGTGCTGTGCTGGCGGTGGTCGCGGGCATTTGTTTCGGTCTGGGCGGCATCACCTTCCAGACGATGCTGCGCAACCCGCTCGCGAGCCCCGACATCATCGGCATCAGCGCCGGGGCGAGCGCCGCGGCCGCGTTCGGCATCATCGTGCTCGGGCTCGGGAGCAGCCAGGTGTCGATCTTCGCGATCGTTGCGGGGCTCGGTGTGGCGCTGCTGATCTATGCGTTGTCGTATCGGGGTGGGGTCGCGGGTACGCGGCTGATCCTCATCGGTATCGGCATCGCGGCGATGCTCGACAGCGTCACCGCGTACCTGCTGAGCACCGCGGCCGCGTGGGATCTGCAGGAGACGATGCGCTGGCTCACCGGCAGCCTCAACGGAGCCACATGGGGCGCGACCATCCCCGTGATCGTCGCACTGGCGATTCTCGGTCCGATTCTGTTGGGGCAGACCCGCAACCTGTCGATGATCCAACTCGGCGACGATGCCGCGCAGGCGCTCGGTGTGCGCGTGGAGCGCACACGCATCGTGGCCATCATCGCGGCCGTCGGGCTCATCGCGTTCGCCACCGCCGCCGCGGGGCCGATCGCGTTCGTCGCGTTCCTCGCAGGCCCGATCGCCGCGCGCATCGTCGGGCAGGGCACGTCTCTGTTCATCCCGGCCGCGCTCGTCGGCGCGTTGCTGGTGCTCGTCGCCGACTTCATCGGCCAATACGCGTTCGGCACCCGCTATCCGGTGGGAGTCGTGACCGGTGCGCTCGGAGCGCCCTATCTCGTCTACCTGATCATTCGCTCCAACCGAGCGGGAGGCTCGCTATGACCGCATCGCACACTCTGACGGTCGAGAACCTGGAACTCGGTTACGGCAACCGGACCGTCGTCGAGAACCTCGAGCTCGAGGTGCCGCCCGGGCGAATCACGTGCATCGTGGGCGCGAACGCGTGTGGCAAATCGACATTGTTGCGGTCGATGTCGCGGCTGCTGGCTCCGCGAGGCGGACATGTGCTGCTCGACGGCAAGGACGTGCACAAGCTGCCCGCGAAGAAGCTCGCCCGCACCCTCGGATTGCTGCCGCAGTCGCCGATCGCGCCGGAGGGGATCGTCGTGGCCGACCTCGTCGGTCGTGGCAGGCATCCGCATCAGCGGGTCCTGTCGCGGTGGAGTCGCGAGGACGACGCCGCGGTCGCCGATGCGCTCGCCGCGACGAACACCACCGAACTCGCCGAACGCGCCGTCGACGAACTGTCCGGCGGCCAGCGTCAACGCGTGTGGATCGCGATGGCGCTCGCCCAGCAGACCGATGTGCTGTTGCTCGACGAACCCACCACTTTCCTCGATGTGAGTCATCAGGTGGAGGTGCTGGACCTGCTCACCGATCTCAACCGCAGCCGCGGCACGACGATCGTGATGGTGCTGCACGATCTGAATCTGGCCGCGCGGTACGCCGACTACCTCGTGGCGTTGGCAGACGGGTGCCTGTATGCGGCGGGGGATCCGTCCGCGGTGCTCACCAGCGAGACCGTCGCAGCGGTGTTCGGGCTCGACAGCCGGGTCATCGACGACCCGGTCTCGGGTAAGCCGCTGGTGCTGCCGGTCGGGCGACATCACGTCATGGTGTGAAGTCCTTAGCATCACGCTGATTTCAGACGTGGTGGGCCGGGCGCGAGCTAGGAATGATCTTCGCCATGAACGAACCTCTCGATCTGGCCACCGACGTCCTCGTCATCGGAGGAGGACCGGCCGGCACCTGGGCGGCGCTGAATGCGCGCAAGTCCGGCGCCGACGTGATCCTCGTCGACAAGGGATACTGCGGAACCAGCGGCGCAACAGCGCCGTCGGGAACCGGGGTGTGGTACGTCGCACCTGATCCGGAGCAGCGGACGAAAGCGAAAGCGAGCAGGGAAGCGCTGGGCGGATATCTGGCCGACCACGCGTGGATGGACCGCGTACTCGACCGCACCTACGAGAACATGCACCTCCTCGGCGACGAAGGGCGCTACCCGTTCCCGGTCGACCCCGACACGGGACACCAGATCCGTACCGGGGTGCAGGGCCCCGAATACATGCGGCGCATGCGGGCGTGGGTCCAGCGGCTCGGGGTTCGCATCCTCGATCACTCACCGGCGCTGGAGTTGTTGGTCGACCGCGACGGGGTCGTGCGCGGCGCTGCCGGGTACCAGCGGCAGGCCGATCGCGACTACCGGATCACGGCGGGGGCCGTGGTGATCGCCAGCGGAGGCTGCGCGTTCCTCTCCGGTGCGTTGGGTACCAACGTCGACACCGGTGACGGTGCCCTCATGGCCGCCGAGGCAGGTGCCTCCTTCTCCGGTATGGAATTCGCCAACGCCTACGGGATCGCGGCAGCTGGTTCGACGATCACCAAGACCGCGTACTACGGCTACGCGACCTTCTTCCACGCAGACGGCAGCGTGCTCGAGGGCGCGGGATCGAGCACGGGGCGTTCGATCATCGCGAAGACGTTGCAGAACGAGCCGGTATCGGCGCAGCTCGATCGGGCGGACGCCGAGGTGCAGCGGCAGATGCGGCTCGGGCAGCCGAACTTCTTCCTGCAGTTCGATCGACGCGGAATCAACCCGTTCACCGACAAGTTCGAGGTGACGATGCTCGCCGAGGGAACCGTGCGTGGCACGGGCGGTATCGATGTCGTCGACGATACGTGCGCGACGTCGGTGCCCGGGTTGTATGCCGCGGGGGACGCCGCGACCCGCGAACGCATCTGCGGCAGCTTCACCGGGGGCGGCAGCCACAATGCGGCGTGGGCGATGTCATCGGGAAGCTGGGCCGGGCGGGGGGCGGCCCAGTATTCGCGACACGTCACCGAGGTGCGGGCTCGTGACCTGCGCGGGGCCGGTCGCGCCGGGCTGCGACCGGCCCAGCGCACCGAACTCGACGCCACTGCCGTGCTCGCGGCCGCGCGCGCCGAGCTGATCCCGTATGAGAAGAACCTCTTCCGGAACGGCGTGGGGTTGCAGAAGTCGATCGACGAACTCGAATCACTTTGGACGGTAATCTCATTCGGCCTGGCTCCCGGCGCAGGCACGGAGCGTATACGGGCGAGGCAGGCTGCGGCGATCACGGCCGTCGGTCGCTGGGCCTATCACTCTGCGTTGGCCCGCACCGAGACTCGCGGTATGAGTAAACGAGCGGATCACCCGGATCTCGATCCGGCCCAACATCATCACATTCTCACCGGGGGTCTCGACGAGGTATGGACGCGGGCCGCTCCGGTGCACAATTCGGTGTTGGTGGCATCGTGATCGAGATCCTGCTGGCCGACGCGTGCATCGGCTGCGACAAGTGCGTCGACGTGTGCCCGACCGACGTATTCGATCGCACCGAGTCGGGAATCCCGACGATCGCGCGGCAGCACGATTGCCAGACGTGCTTCATGTGCGAGGCGTACTGCCCGACCGACGCGTTGTTCGTGCACCCGCAGTCGACACCACGTGAAGCCCAGTGCGATGACGGTGACCACATCGGGCGGTATCGGGAGCAGATCGGTTGGGGGAGTGGACGGGTCGCGGGATCTCGTGTCGCGGTGGGGCCCGAGCTTCCGCGTGGTGCGCCACCACCGCGCCTGGTATCGTCGTGATCGTCCGTGCAGCAGAACACAGAGGTCACAGCCATGTCCGCCACCGATCGACCGCAGCCCGCGTCGCTGCGCACGGTCTGGCACAGCTGGCGGCTCTATGTGGACCTGTGTCGCACCGGCACCGAGCGCTGTCGAACGTAGGCTCCGCTCGATCACCGTGGTGATCGGGCAAGACGATGCCTGCTCGGTTCCCACACCTCGAGGATTCCTCTCATGTCTCTGTCCTTCCACTGGTTCCTGCCCACCTCCGGCGACAGCCGCTCGATCGTCGGCGGTGGGCACGGCGCCGACCTGCGCGCGAACGCCGGCGACCGTCCCGCGACCCTCGACTATCTCGGCCAGGTCGCCCGTACCGCCGAGCAGCTCGGATTCGAGGCCGCGCTGACCCCGACGGGCCTGCAGTGCGTGGATGCGTGGGTCACCACGGCGATGCTGGTGCCGCAGACCCGGCGACTGAAGTTCCTCGTGGCGTTCCGTCCCGACGCGTTGTCGCCGACGCTGGCCGCGCAGATGGCCACGACATACCAGGAGCACTCCGACGGGCGACTGCTGATCAACATCGTCACCGGTGGTGAGAGCAGCGAACAGCGTGCGTACGGCGATTTCCAGCCGAAGAACGAACGGTATCGGCGCACCGACGAGTTCCTCAGCGTGGTGAGGGGGCTTTGGCGCGGCGATCTGGTGTCGTTGGAGGGCAAGCACGTTCACGTCGAGGGCGCACGGCTCGACAAGACCCCGGCCGTGACACCGACCGTGTACTTCGGGGGGTCGTCGCCCGCGGCGCTTCCGGTGGCCGGCCGGCACGCCGATGTATACCTGACGTGGGGTGAGCCACCGGCCCAGGTTGCGGAGAAGATCGAACGGGTCAGGGCCGCGGCAGCCGAGTTCGGCCGTACGCTGCGTTTCGGCGTCCGCCTGCACACGATCAGCCGCGACACCTCCGAGCAGGCGTGGGACGAAGCTCAACGATTGCTCGACGACATGAACCCCGACGACATCGCGCTCGCACAGGCCGGCCTCGCGGCCAGTGAATCCGAAGGCCAGCGTCGCATGAGCGAACTGCACGGCAGCGCACGACGCCACGACGGTGGCGCCCGCACCCTCGAGATCCACCCGGGTCTGTGGAGCGGAGTCGGATTGGTGCGCGGTGGCGCCGGGACCTCACTGGTCGGCAGCCACACCGAGGTGGCGTCGCTGATCGAGGAATACCGGGCGGCGGGCGTCGACGAATTCGTGCTGTCGGGCGTGCCGCATCTCGAAGAGGCATATTGGTTCGGCGAAGGTGTGCTGCCGATCCTCGAGAGCAGAGGACTGTGGACGCATCCGGATCGAGTCGGTGCCGACCGCAAGCCTGCGTTCGCCCTCTGATCGAGACTCGAACCCGGCCGTGTCCTCGAGCGAGGACGCGGCCGGGTTTCGTGGTGTGATCAGCTGTGCGCGTGGTAGATCGCGCTTGCGATCGTCTCCTTGTATGCGGCGAACTCCGTGGATGTGCGCACGGTGGCCGACCGTCGCTCGTCCGTGGAGTCCTCGGGAAGTTCGATCGGGATGTCCTGCATGATCCGGCCGGGGCGGGCGCTCATCACGAGCACCCGGGTGCCGAGAAGCACGGCCTCGTCGACGCTGTGCGTCACGAACAGGACCGTGCGGTGGTGCTCGCGCCAGATGCTGAGCAACTCGAGCTGCAGTTTCTCGCGGGTCAACGCGTCGAGCGCGCCGAACGGCTCGTCCATCAGGATGATGCGGGGATCGTTGACGAGCACCCGTGCAATCTGGGCGCGTTGCTGCATACCGCCCGACAGTTCGTAGGTGCGGCGATCAGCGAAATCGGCCAGCCCGACCATCTCGAGAATGTCCTCGGCCCGCGCGCGACGATCCTCCTTCGACGCCCCGCGCAGGCGCGGTCCGAGTTCGACGTTGGCGCGCACGGACTTCCACGGGAAGAGATTGGGTTTCTGGAACACGACCCCACGTTCGGGTCCGGGGCCGGTGACGACGTCGTCACCGATGCGGATCGATCCGCTCGTGGGCTGCTCGAAACCGGCGAGCATCTGGAGCACGGTCGTCTTTCCGCACCCGGACGGCCCGACCAGACACACGAATTCGCCGGGCTCGATCGTCAGGTCGGTGGTGTCGACCGCGCGCACCGCGGTGGCTCCGTCGCCGTACGCCTTCGAGACCCCGGAGAATTCGACTCGGCCGGGGGCCGTCCGTGTGCCGGTCACTGTTCCGCGACCGCGTTCACTGCGTCGACGTACACACCGTTGCTGTATGTCTCGGGTGCGCTGACCTCGGTGATCTCGCCCTGGCTGAGCAGGAACTCCGCGGTGGACTGCAGGTTGGTTGCCATCGCGCCGCCGAGGTACTCGGGTGAAGCCTGGTCGGAGGCGCGAAGGAACTCGAGCCCCTCGAGCTGCTGAGTTGCCTCGTCGGGGGTGATGCCCAGCTGCACCGCGAGTGCGACGGACGCTTCCTGGGGATCAGTGAGCAGCTGCTCGACGGCCCAGTCCTGCGCGCGCGTCCAGGTCTCCATGAACTCGGGGTTGCTCTCGATGAAATCGCGGGTCGCACCGGCGAGGTCGAAGGTGGGAACACCCTCGGCGGCGGTGTCGGCGCTGGTGAGCAGCACGTGTCCGTCGGTGAGCTGCGACAGGGTGGGCTCCCAGATCCAGGTGCCGTCGATCTCCCCGCTCTGCCACGCTGCGACCGTCGCATCCGGGGCGAGATTGACGAGCGTGACCTGGTCGGTGATGCCCGCCCGATCCAGAGCGGCGAGAAGACTGTAGTGCGCGGTCGACGCGAACGGCGTCGCGATCGTCTTACCGGCGAGCTGTTCGACCGAGGTGATCGCGGGGTCGTGGACGACCAATGATTCGGCGGCGCCGATCACGTCGTGGATCCAGATGACCTGCATGCCGATGTTCAGCGGCGCCGACAATGCCTTCGTGGCGGGACTGGACCCGAGCAGTCCGAGATCGACACTGCCCGAACCGAACGCCTGCACCACGTCGCCGCCCGATGCGAAACGGTTCCACGAAATCGTGGCGTTGGGGAGGCAGGCCTCGAGAATGCCGGCATCCTTGACGAGCAGGTCGCCGTTGGGGATGTCCTGGAACGCGATGCGCGCGTCGGTGGTGACGGATTCGTCGACCTCGAACGGGCAGGCCTGCGAGTCGGAGGACGTGTCGCCGCTGGGCGAGGTCTCACGATCGGACGATACGCAACCCGACAGGAGGGCAGTGGCCGCGATGGCCGCTGAGACGTACAGGACTGTGCGTTTCACGATTTTCCTTTCCACGGCACGGCCAGCACGCCGATCCATTTGATGAGTGCGTCGAGAACCAGAGCGGTGATGCCGATGACGACGATGCACGCGATCGTCAGTGGCGTGTCGAGCTGTGTACCGGAAAGATAGGCGAGACCACCGATACCGGGGATTCCGTTGTTCAGTTCGGCTGCGACCACGGTGGTCCACGCGAACCCGACGGCGATGCGGATCCCGGTGAGAACCTCCGGCGCGGTCGACGGGAGCACGACGTGGGCGAGGACCTGGAGCCGGTTGGCGCCGAGTGACCGAACCGCATTAATGTAATCGCGGGGGACCGAATGGACTCCGTTGATGGTCGCGATCGTGATCGCGGGGAATGCTGCGAGGAACAGCAACCAGATCTTCGATGTGTCGCCGATGCCGAACCACACGATCAGCAGGCCGATATAGCCGAGCGGCGGTAGTGCGCGCAGGAAGTTCAGATAGGGCTCGAGCAGCGTATTCAGTGGCCGCCACATGCCCATCGCGAACCCGAGGAGCGGGCCGACGATGATGGCGGCACCTACACCGGCGAAAATGCGCTGACAGCTTGCGAGTAGGTGTTCCCACAGGAAGTAGCCCTGCTCGCCTTGCACGAGGCGATCGACCCCCGGCGCGACCCGGTGCCATGTGTTGGCCTGGACGAATGCGTCCCACACCGCGCCCGGGGAGGGCAGGAACAGGGGTTTGATCAGGCCGGCGGCAGTGACTGCCCACCATGCGAGCAGGAACACGACCAGCGCGAGCACACGCCCGCCGATACGGCGTAGTTGCCCGGATCGGCGATGCTGAGGTGCGTCGCCCATGTCGGGCGTCACCTTGTCCGTTTCCTGCACAGGCGTCTGCGCGGTGAAACTCATACCGGAACCTCCTGGCCGGACGATCCGGGCCGTACCTTCGAGATGTTCAACCGCACCATCCTCGGGCAGGTCGGCTACCGAGGTCCACAGTTGAAATCGTGACGATTCGAACTACGGCCACAGTGGTTTCCCGCGTGCTACGGATCGAAAAACCTCTCGTTCCGGAAGTGGGGGCGATCTCTCTCGGCACTCGACGAATTCGGATCAGCGTGATTCGAACTCGCGGAATGCATGGCGAGGTGGCGTAATACCGGACTGTGAGTCCGGGTACCTCTATCGATCCGGAACCCTTACCGGCGCAATGTCCCGCGGCTCGATACGGTCACTTGCCGTCGGATCCGGGCTCGATGCCGTCGGCGATATCGTCCTGTTTCGTCCGAATCGAACTTCTCGGGGGAACAGATTATGAGTGACGTCGCGCGGCTGCGCCAACCACGCTCCGACCGGGCGCGACAGGTGTCCGACGTGTTGCGCCGGCAGATCCACGGCGGCGCGTACGAATCGGCATTGCCTGGCGAACAGGACCTCGCGCACGAGTTCGGGGCATCCCGCAACACAATCCGCGCCGCACTGTCCCTGCTCAAGGACGAGGGTCTGATCGATCGGGCGCCGAAAGTGGGAACCCACGTCGTCGGGCGCAAGTACGAACACGGGCTCGACGCACTGCTCGGTCTGAAGGAGACGTTGCGCGGCTACGGTGAGGTCCGCAACGAGCTGAGGGCCGCATCGGTCATCACCGTGCCCCCGGCTGTTGCCCGTCGCCTGCAACTGGACCCGGGCAGTCCCGTCGTCTACGTCGAACGACTCCGCTATCTCGGTGATCTGCCCCTGAGTCTCGACCAGACCTACCTCGAGCCCGAGATCGGAACCGAACTGCTCGAACGCGACCTCGAATGCAATGACGTGTTCGCGCTCATCGAGGAGATCTGCGACCGGCCACTCGGGGGAGCGGACCTCGGGCTCGAAGCGGTCACCGCGGATGCCCATTCCGCTGCGCTCCTGCAGACCTCCGAGCACGCGGCGCTCCTGCTGCTCGAACGCCTCACAGCGCTGGACGACGGGCGTCCCGTAGACCTCGAGTACATCCGCATGCGCGGAGATCGAATCACGATGCGCGGCAGTCTTGCCCGCAGGCCGGAACCTACAGGGTGGGAGATCACCACATGAGTTTGATCAATCAGCGCGCCGACGTACCCGTGACCATCGACGAGTCACTGTGCATCACAGGATGCACGCTGTGCGTCGAGATCTGCCCTCTCGACTCACTCGCCATCAACCCGGAGAACGGGAAGGCATTCATGCATGTCGACGAGTGCTGGTACTGCGGTCCGTGCGCCGCGCGTTGCCCCACCGGCGCGGTCACCGTGAACATGCCTTATCTCCTCCGCTGACCCGAAACGGATGAACCACATGAAGCGCACTGTCACGGCGTTCGCGCTCGTTGCCGCCGTCTCGTCAACCGCCGCCTGCTCCCTCGAAGGCACAGGTTCATCCGACGACACCGTCCGAGTCGTCGTCGGATACCAGTCGAAGACCATCAATACCGTCACTGCCGGCACACTGCTGCGCGCCCAGGGCTATCTCGAACAGCGATTGCAGAGTCTCACGGACTCGACCGGGGTCGAGTATTCGGTGGAATGGCAGGACTACGACACCGGCGCCCCCATCACCGCGCAGATGGTCGCCGAGAAGATCGACATCGGGTCGATGGGCGACTATCCGATGCTCATCAACGGATCTCGGACACAATCGAACCCGAACGCGGAAACAGAAATCGTCTCGGTCACCGGATACAACCCGAAGGGCGCCCTCAATATGGTGGTCGTGCCACCGGAGTCGCCCGTGAGAAGCCTCACCGACCTGGCCGGGCAGAAGATCTCGGCCAGCGTCGGGTCTGCGGGTCACGGGACCCTGGTCCAGGCGCTCGATCGTGCCGGAGTCGATCCGAACACCGATGTCGAGGTCCTCAATCAGCAGCCCCAGGTCGGCTCCTCGGCGCTCGAATCCGGACAGGTGGCGGCGTTGTCGCAGTTCGTGGCCTGGCCCGGGCTGTTGGTGTTCCAGGACAAAGCGCAGCTGTTGTACGACGGAGCAGAGCTGAACGTCCCGACGCTGCACGGTGTGGTGGTACGCGAATCCTACGCAGCCGACCATCCCGAAGTGCTCGATGCCTTCCTGCGCGCGCAGCTCGACGCGACCCGGTTCATCCAGACGGAGCCGCTCGAAGCCTCACGAATAGTCGCCGAGGACTCGGGCCTGCCGCAGGAAGTCGTGTACCTGTACAACGGCCCGGGTGGCACGTCGTTCGACACCACCCTCAAACCGCATCTGGTCGACGCACTGAAACGCGATGTGCCGTACCTGAAGTCGATCGGCGAATTCGAGGAACTGTCGATCGACGGATTCGTCGACGACGGCCCGTTGCGCACCGCATTCGAGGCCGAAGGACTCGACTACGACGCCACCCTCGCGCAGACGGGCAATCCCGCCGAAGTCACCGGCGCGGACCCGGTGTGCGGTTCCGATGCGACCGACCCGGCCTTGGCAGGAGAGATCTGGTTCGACGGTGCCGACACGACCCAGGTCGCGGCCGACCCGACGTGCCTGCTGCGTGCGGTCAAGCACGCGCGAGCAGCCGGTGAGACGATCCGCGCCGCATACGTTCCGGACGCGGAACTGGGCACCCGCTGGTTTGCTGACAAAGCGCTGTGGGTCCGCGACGGGGAAACCTACTTCCCGTTCATCACTCACGCCGCGGTCGATCGGTATCTCGCGACCAACCCGACCGCCACCGTCGTCGATTACGACACCGCCGTGAACGAGGTGCGACCGTGACCGCTGTCGTCGATACACCCACCGGCCTCGCAGAACAGGAGGCCGTCGACACACCGACGACGAGCCGATGGCGCTCACGCCTGTTGCGCGGTGTGTCCGTGCTGGCCGCGGTCGGAGTGTGGCAGCTCCTCACCGCACACGACGTCCGTGTCTGGCTGCGGTTCGATACGTTGCCGACCGTCACGGACGTCCTCGCAGCCTTCGGCGCGCAACTGCGCGGCGACCTGTTCTACCTCGATCTGGCTCAATCACTCCTCCGCATCCTCACGGGATTCGGTCTCGCCGCCATTATCGGAGTGATCGTCGGTGTGGCACTGGGGCGTTCGGCCATCGCCGCAGACACCATCGGACCGCTTGCGGAATTGGCCCGCCCGATCCCGGCGATCGCGGTGGTGCCCGTCGCGATCCTGCTGTTTCCCAGTGACGAAGCCGGCATCGTGTTCATCACCTTCGTCGCCGCGTTCTTCCCGATCATGGTCAGCACCCGGCATGCGGTGCGTGCACTGCCGACCCTGTG
Organism: Rhodococcus sp. NPDC060090; assembly: GCF_042729855.1. Classification (NCBI taxonomy): domain Bacteria; kingdom Bacillati; phylum Actinomycetota; class Actinomycetes; order Mycobacteriales; family Nocardiaceae; genus Rhodococcus; species Rhodococcus sp. NPDC060090. The sequence goes on from NZ_JBHWXB010000008.1 coordinate 133,672, forward strand.
GGAGGACTCGGTGCGCACACTCGGCGGAAGCCGGTGGGATGTGCTGGCACGTGTGGTGCTCCCCGGAATCCTCCCGGGTGTGTTCTCCGGACTGTCCGTGGGGCTCGGAGTGGCGTGGATCTGCGTGATCTCCGCAGAGATGATCTCCGGACGTCTCGGCGTCGGCTACCGCACGTGGCAGGCGTACACGATCGTCGACTACCCCGGAGTGTTCGTCGGGATGATCACCATCGGAGTGCTCGGCTTCGTCACGTCCGGCGCGGTCGAACTGCTCGGCCGCCGAGTCACCCGGTGGCTGCCACGAGGAGAAGAACAGCGATGACCGGAGAACGTAGCGCGCAAGCCTGGTCCTTCAAGGCCGGGATAGCGCATCAATCATGTCGGTGCTCGTGGTTATGGTCCCGCTGTGCAACTTCGATACCAGTACCGCGTCTACCCGACGCCCGGCCAGCAGAACATGCTGGCCCGGTCGTTCGGGTGCGCGCGGGTGGTATTCAACGATGCGCTGCGCGCCCGCCAGGACGCGTATGCGGCCGGGGTGACACTCTCGGACACCGACGTGCAGAAGCAGGTCGTCACCGCAGCGAAGAAGACCCCGCAGCGGGTATGGCTTTCCGAGGTGGCGTCGGTGGTGTTGATCCAAGCCTGCCAGGATGCGCGGCGTGCGTACCGGAACTGGTTCGATTCACTGACCGGGAAGCGGAAGGGGCGCAAGGTCGGGGCGCCGCGGTTCCGGTCCCGCAAGGACACTCGGCAGGCGATCCGGCTCACCCGCAACGGCTTCAGTATCCGAGGCAACCGGAAGTTGTATATCGCCAAGGTCGGCGAGGTGGAGGTGGCGTGGTCGCGGGAGTTGCCGTCGGTACCGTCGAGTGTGTCGATCATCAAGGACGCGGCGGGTCGTTATTTCGCGTCGTTCGTGGTCGAAACGACCGACGATCCGTTACCGGAATGCGATGCGGAGGTGGGGATCGACCTGGGTTTGACGACGTTCGCGGTGCTCTCGGATGGGAAGGTCATCGAGTCCCCGAAGTTCTTCCGCCAGGCCGAACGGCGGTTGAAGAAGGCGCAGCAAGCCTTGTCCCGCAAGGACAAGGGCAGCAAGAATCGGGCCAAGGCACGTATCCGCGTCGCCAAGGCTTACGCGAAGGTCACCGATGCCCGCAAGGATTGGGCGCACAAGCAGTCCACGGCGATCGTCCGCGAGAACCAAGCGGTGTTCGTCGAGGACTTGTGTGTCACCGGGCTGGCGCGAACGAGGTTGGCGAAGTCGGTGCACGATGCCGGGTGGGGCATGTTCACTCGGATGGTGGAGGAGAAGGCCGCCCGGTATGGGCGCGTCTTCGTGAAGGTGGACCGTTTCTACCCGTCGAGTCAGATCTGCTCGACGTGCGGGGTACTCGACGGGCCGAAACCACTCTCGGTTCGGGAGTGGCAGTGCGCGGCGTGTGGTGCGGTCCACGACCGCGACGTCAACGCTGCGAAGAACATCCACGCCGCAGGACGTGCGGAGTGGTTAAACGCCTGCGGAGGGGCTGTCAGTCTTTCCGTCTAGCGGGAAGCGAGCCCCTGTGAAACAGGAACCCACCGGAGTGGCGCGCAGCGCCTCAGGAGGAATCCCGGTTGTTCACGGCCGGGAGGACGTCAACAGTGTGATCAGCGGAATGACCCTCGACCTGGACGACGTCACCCTCTCCTACACGGGCACGCCCGTCGTTCGGCGGCTGTCCCTCGAGGTACGACCAGGCGAGATCCTCGTGCTCACCGGAGCGTCCGGCTGCGGTAAATCGACGGTCCTGCGTGCACTCGCAGGTCTGCTCGTCCCGGACTCCGGAGAAGTGCGCGCGGACGGAATGCCCGTCACCGGAACCGACCGCGACCGCGCCGTCGTCTTCCAGGACAACGCACTGCTGCCATGGCGCACCGTCCGCAGCAACATAGAACTCGCACTGTCGCTGCGCGGCGAACCGCGAGCGGGTCGACGCGAGGCAGCCGACAGGTGGATCGAGGAAGTCGGTCTCACCGGATTCGGCGACTACCTACCGAAATCATTGTCCGGCGGCATGCGTCAACGCGTCCAACTCGCACGGGGGCTGGCCGGAGCGCCACGCGCGGTGATGATGGACGAACCGTTCGGAGCCCTCGACAGCCAGACACGCGGCGCCATGCAGCGCCTGCTCATCGACACATGGCGCACCCACCCGACCACCGTCGTCTTCGTCACTCACGACGTCGACGAGGCGGTGCTGCTCGGCGACCGCGCGGCCGTGCTGGGACGAGGCGGAGAGCTACGCGAACTCCTCGACGTCCCGCACCCGCGCGTGGCCGACGCAGCGGACCGTCCCGACACACGCGCCGTGCGCAGCGCACTGCTCGCCGCGCTCGAGCACTGAGGAGAACACCGATGGACATACCGGATCTTGATGATGCTGTGCGGCTCGACTGCGATGTGCTGGTGATCGGAGGCGGCACCGCCGGAACGATGGCCGCGCTCACCGCCGCCGAGAACGGCGCGAACGTGCTGTTGCTCGAGAAGGCGCACGTGAGGCACTCGGGTGCCCTCGCGATGGGGATGGACGGGGTCAACAACGCCGTCATTCCCGGTAAGGCGGTGCCCGAGGACTACGTCGCCGAAATCACCCGCGCCAACGACGGCATCGTCGACCAGCGCACCGTCTATCAGACCGCCACCCGTGGCTTCGCGATGGTGCAGCGACTCGAGAAGTACGGCGTGAAGTTCGAGAAGGACGAATACGGCGAGTACGCGGTGCGACGCGTGCATCGCTCGGGGTCGTACGTGTTGCCGATGCCGGAGGGCAAGGACGTCAAGAAAGCCCTCTACCGGGTGCTTCGGCGCCGGAACATGCGGGAGAAGATCCGTATCGAGAACCGGCTCATGCCCGTGCGCGTCCTCACCGCAGACACCCCGCAGGGTCGACGCGCCGTCGGTGCGGCCGCGCTGAACACCCGGACCGGGGAGTTCGTCGCGGTGGGCGCCAAAGCGGTGATCCTCGCGACCGGACCGTGCGGCCGGCTCGGACTCCCCGCGTCCGGATACCTGTACGGGACATACGAGAACCCCACCAACGCCGGCGACGGGTACTCGATGGCCTACCACGCGGGTGCAGAACTGAGCGGCATCGAATGCTTCCAGATCAACCCGCTGATCAAGGACTACAACGGCCCCGCCTGCGCGTACGTTGCGAACCCGTTCGGCGGATACCAGGTGAACGCGCTGGGGGAGCGATTCGTCGACTCGGACTACTGGTCCGGGCAGATGATTTCGGAGGTGCAACGCGAGATCGAATCGGCGCGGGGACCGATCTATCTGAAGGTCAGTCACCTTCCGGAGGAAACCCTCGATTCGCTCGAGTCGATCCTGCACACCACAGAGCGACCCACGCGCGGGACATTCCACGAGAACCGTGGACACGACTACCGCACGCACGACATCGAGATGCACGTCTCCGAAATCGGCCTGTGCAGTGGGCATTCGGCGTCGGGTGTGTGGGTGGACGAACACGGCGCGACCAGCGTGCCGGGGCTCTACGCCGCGGGCGATCTGGCATGCGTGCCGCACAACTACATGATCGGGGCATTCGTCTATGGCGACCTCGCCGGAGCACACGCAACCGGCACCCTCGACGACGTGCCGCCGCCGACGGATCTGCCCGCCGACCAGCTCGCGGAGGCCCACGAGCTGATCTACCGGCCGCTGCGACATCCCGATGGCCCGCCGCAGCCCCAGGTCGAATACAAGCTGCGTCGGTTCGTCAACGATTACGTCGCACCGCCGAAGACCGGCGCGAAACTGTCCATCGCGGTGGAGACGTTCGATCGCATGACCCACGAGATCGCAGAGATGGGCGCCCGCACACCGCACGAGCTGATGCGGTGCGCCGAGGTCGCTTTCATCAGGGACTGCGCCGAGATGGCCGCGCGCAGTTCGCTGGTGCGCACGGAGAGCCGATGGGGGCTCTATCATGAGCGCGCCGATATCCCGGAACCGAACGACAGCACATGGGGCTATCACCTCAACCTCCGGCGCGGAGCCGATGGGTCGATGGAATTTCTCAAGCGTCCGGTCGCGCCCTACCTGGTGCCGGTCCCCGAATACGATCACCTCCCGCCGGTCGATCGGTCGGTGATTCCGATCGCGGCACCCGAGATCCGGGTCGGTCGCGCCCCGAGCGTCGAACGTGAGCGGGCGACGGCGCAGGCGGAGCAGGCGGTGTCGCTGGAGCAGGCGGTGTCGCCGCAGATCGTGGCACTGTTGAACCTGGACGAGCCCACGCTCACCGACCTGCAGGCATATCTGCAGAGCGATGATCCGCAGGTGCGGTCAACCGCGGTGTCGGTGCTGACGGAGAACACACCGGAGGGATTCTCCGCGGCGCTGATCGGGGCACTGGGAGACTCCGACCCGGCGGTGCGTCGCACCGCGGCCGAGGGTGTGAGGGAACTCGTCGAGGTACTGCCGGAGGTGGAGAAGATCGCCACATATCTCGGATCGGCCGATCCTCTGGCTCGTGCGACGGCCGTCGACGTGCTGCGCGCACGGCATACCGGGAGGCGCGAACAGTTCCTGGAGGCGGTCGCGGATCCTGATCATCGCGTGCGGGTCGAGGCGATCCGCGCATTGGTCTCGCTGGACGAGTGGCAAGCGGTCGCCGCCGCGTCCGCGGATGCCAATCGCGAAGTCCGAGTCGTCGTCGCACACGGACTCGCCACCATCGCGAGGGGTGGAACAGAGGCTGTTCGCGCGCTCGCTTCGGATACCGACCCGTTGGTGCGGGCTGCCGCGCTGACTGCGTTCGCGTCGCTCGGGTGTGGAGAACAGGATGTGGGCACGCTCGCGAAGGGGCTGGGGGAATCGGCGTGGCAGGTGCGCCAGGGCGCTGCGCGCGGGCTGGCCGGGGCCGACCCGGATCTTGCTGTCGACGTGCTGGCAGGAGCGCTCGAGGATGTTCATCTCGATGTGCGCAAAGCAGCGGTGTTGTCTCTGATGCAGTGGTCGGCGAAACCGGAGGCGAGGGACGCATTGACCGGCGCCCTCGACGATGTCGATGCCGATGTGCGGGCGTACGCGCGCCGAGCCCTCGTCGTTGAGGGGGCGGGTGCGTCCGTCGGTTGAGGAGGTGGATCCGAGCCCGGAATCCCCGGGCTCGGATCCACACTGTGCGGTCTATGAGGAGAGATGCGCAGCCGAGTAGGCGTCCTTGATCGCGTCGAGCGCGCTGGTGCAGGGGATGTCGGCCTTGCGAACCTCGGCGACCACCTCCGCCTGGTCGGCGAGGACGCTGCTGGCCGCAACCGCCCACACGACCTTGCCCGGGTCGAACTTGCGGGTGGAGACCCAGCCTCGTTGCGGAGCAAGTTCGCGCAGCGTGCTCCAGTGCGCGATCTCATTTGCGTCCGGACGTCCGATGAACAGCAACTGGTCGTGTGCCACGAGGAACCCCTTTGTTCTACATGCCTCGATAGGGGTGTCGTCCAGTGTGTTCTTTTCGTTACATTGCGCTCGGGCGAAAAATGTGTCTTGGTCAGAACCCGGCCGATGCCCTGGTCGGCACAGCGCTGGCAGGCGGCGTCCTACTGCAGGGCCTTCCTCAGTTCCTCGACGACCACGGTGACGGGTTCGGCACCGTCGGCGGTCGGGATGTCGCTGTTGACTGCCACGACGAGCACGGTCTGTGTCTCGGGCAGATAGCCCACATACGTGTTGTAACCGGGCAGTTCACCGGTGTGCCCGACCCAGCCGTCCTCGATGCCGAGACCGAGCCCGTACGCGCGTTGCGGGGTAGCGGGCGGAAGGTTGTACTGGAACGAGTCCAGCCGCAGCCGTTGGGCTTCCGGTGTCAGGATGCCCTGTCCGGTGCCGAGCGCCCGCCCCCAGATCTCGAGGTCGTCGACGGTGGAGGTGACGGCGCCTGCCGACCACGCCCAGGACGGGTTCCAGTCGGTGGCGTTCGCGGTCTGTCCTTCCGGTTGTCCTTGCTCGGTGACGCCCTGCAGCCGCGGGGACGGGAGCGACGCGTCGGTGGGGAAAGTCGTCTGCATCGCACCGAGAGGCCCGAACAGGTTCTCTTGGAAATAGTCGCCGAGGGACTGGCCACTGACCTCCTCGATCACCAGACCGAGGGCGATGGTGTTGGAATTGGAGTACTCGAACTTCTCACCCGGCGCGAAGTTGGGCGGGTCGCCCCGCACGAGATCCAGTAGCTGCTCGGGCGTCCATTCGGCTGTCGGGTCGGCGAACACCTTCTGCTGGAACTCGTCGTCGAACGTGTAGCTGGGGATACCGCTGGTCATGGCCGCAAGCTGTCCGAGAGTGGCGGTATCGCCGTTCGGCAGGCCCGGAACATATCGACCGACGGGGTCGTCGAGCGACAGTAGATTCCCGTCCATCAACTGCAACAGTGCGGTGACGGTCATCGTCTTGGTGACGCTGCCGATGCGTGTGTGGTCGATCGGCTCGGGCAACGCCGCCTCGTCTCCGCCCGCGCTGCCTGCCGCACCGGTCCATTCGCCGTCCGGACTCGCGACACGTGCGACGACGCCGGGAAACCCGACCTCGGAATGCACTCGGTCGAGCACACTCTGCAGATCGGCGCCGAATCCGGATTCGGTGGTCGTCGCAGTGTCGGGAACCGTGGGTTCGCCGGTCGCGGGGTCGGTCGAGTCGTCGCTGCCGCATGCCGTGGCGAATACGAGGAGTGCCGCGGTCAACGCGACTGTCAGCCGACGCATGAGTGCCTCCGAGGGAACGGCCTTCGACTCAGTATCCGCCGTACGGTGGGGAAGATCGGTGGAATGCGGAAACCGCTACTGTTCCGCCCTGCGCTCGGCCCGCGACCGCACGCGCCGCACGACCGCCCAGATGACGGCCACCGCGACCACTGCGATGACGACATATTGCAGTGTTTCTGCATAGGGCTCGACTCGGTACCAGTTCTCGCCCAGTTGATACCCGGCGATCACGAAGATGCTGTTCCAGATGAGGCTGCCCGCGGTGGTGAAGGCGAGAAACTGCCAGATCGGCATGCGCGTCACCCCGGCAGGAATCGAGATGAGACTGCGGAAGATGGGCACCATCCGGCCGAAGAACACCGCTTTGCGTCCGTGTCGCCGGAACCAGGCGGTGGTCCGATCCAGATCGTCCACGTCGACCAGGGGGAGTCGGTCCACCACGCGACGTATCCGTGTCTCGCCCACCCAGCGTCCGAGCGAGTAGAGCCCCAGTGCTCCCACGACGGATCCGAGCGTGGTCCAGAACAGTGCACCGACCAAGGTGAAGCTGCCGAGGCTCGCGGCGAAGCCCGCGAGCGGGAGGATCACCTCGCTGGGCAGCGGCGGAAAGAAGTTCTCGAGCGCGATCGCGATGCCTGCCCCGATACCGCCGAGTCGATCCATCAGGTCCAGTGCCCAACCGGCGAGTCCGTCGGTGGGGGCAGCGGCGGTATCTCGAACGCTCATCACACTCACGATAGGACCGTCGCGGTCATCCCACCGGGCGGCCCACCGCAACGGGTGGCGCCAGTGAGGTCGAATCGTCGACCAATTTCGTCTCATATCGGGCAAACCCGGCCGAGCGTAGGAGAAATGTCCGAATGGGGGCGTAGGACTCCTTGGTGCAAGGTCGCAGAATCGCGTACTGATAGTGACGATTCACATACCGCGTGGGGTCGATATGTGGACGCCTTCACGGCGGGGGCACAGGGGACCCACTGGCGCGAGCTTTCGAACAGCCCGGCACGCGGCTGGCAAACTGGGCCCAGTGAAGGCGGCAACCAGAACCAAGGTCAGAGGACCACTTCAACCACCCGAGCTCGCTGCTGCAGCGATCTTCGGCGCGCTCACCGCGGTCTTGTCGGTGGTCGCGGGTTTGATTCCGGTCGGGGTCGCGCAAGTGCTGGTCGCGCTGCCCGTCGCGTTCCTCGCCGTCACCGGTCGTGTCCGCACGGTCATTGCTGCCACCACGGCGGCGGGTGTCGTCGCGCTGATCGCGGGTGGGCCGTTCGCGGTCGCGGCGGTGGTGCTGCTCGCCGCGATCGGCACCCTGGTGGGGTTCGCGCAACGCCGCTGGGGACGATCCGCGGTGTTCGTCATCTTCGCCTGCTCGGTGCCGATGGGTGTGGCGGTGGCTGCGGCCGTGGTCGGGCTGCTGGTCGTGTTCGAGCAGACCCGTGTCCTGCTGCTCGAGGCACTGGTCAACACCATGCGCGGGATGCTGACCGCGTTCGAGGCTGCCGGATCGGATTCGGAGCTGAGCCGTGTGGTGAACGAGACCATCGATTTCCTCGTGACCTATTGGTGGCTGTGGATCGGTAGCGCCGTCGTTCTCGGAGTGGTGGGGACGGCACTGCTGTCGTTCGGGATCTTCGCCTCCGTGGCACAGCGCAGCACTTGGCCGCGGCAGCAGGCGGGATGGCCGGCCCGGATCACCGAGTGCGAGCCCGGCCCGCTGCCCGTGAAGTTGCACTCCGTCTCCTACCGCTACCCGAACGCGACCAGCGACGCGCTGAGCGAGGTCGACCTGACGATCACCGAAGGCGAGTTCGTCGCGGTGGTCGGTGCCAACGGCTCGGGCAAATCGACGCTCGCCCGCATCCTGGCCGGTCTCGACCCCACCTCCGGATTCGTCGATCGACCCGGCCCGGTAGGACTCGGCTCCCCGGACGGCACCGTGCTGGTCTTCCAGCACCCGGAAGCCCAGGTGCTCGGACGGACGGTCGGTGAGGACCTGCGCTGGGGAACGACCGGCGACATCGATATCGACATCCTGCTCGATCGCGTCGGACTCGAGGGCATGGCCGACCGTGCCACCGAAGACCTCTCCGGTGGTCAGCAGCAACGACTGGCATTGGCCGCCGCGCTCGTGCGCACGCCGAAGCTGCTCATCGCCGACGAGATCACCGCGATGGTCGACGCCGACAGCCGCACCGCGCTCATTGCCGTGCTCGCGGACATCGCCGCCAGCGGCACCACCGTCGTGCTCATCACCCACCTCGACGACGAAGCCGCACGCGCCGATCGTGTCGTGCACCTGGAGCGGGGACGCATCGTCGACCCGCCTGCACGCGAGCAACGTCGTGATGCGGTCACAGCCGCACCGCCGTCGCAGTGGCTCCCCGTACTCGAGCTCCGCGACGTCACCCACACGTATGCGGATCGCACCCCATGGGCACACACCGCGCTGCGCAACGTGACGCTGACCGTCGGCCGCGGGGAAGGGATAGTGGTGGTCGGTGCCAACGGGTCGGGAAAGACCACCCTCGCGTGGACCATCGCGGGTCTCCTACGACCCACGAGCGGAACATGCACCGTGCACGACACTCCGACCGCCAACGTGAGGGGAGAGGTCGGACTCGTGTTCCAGCAGGCGCGATTGCAACTGCAGCGACCCACCGTCGCGAGGGAGGTCTCGGAGGTCGCAGGCCTGCCCCGCACCGACCACCAGTACGTCGCCGCTGTCCTGAAGCGGGTGGGTTTGGGCGTCGACCTCGCGGTTCGCCCCATCGACCAGCTCAGCGGCGGCGAGATGCGACGTGTCGCGATCGCGGCGCAACTGTCGCGGGCGCCGCGTGTGCTGGTACTCGACGAACCCCTCGCCGGGCTCGACACTGCAGGCCGACGCGAACTGATCTCGATCCTCGTGTACCTGCGGACCGTCGAACACGTCACGATCATCGTCATTTCCCACGATCTGCACGGCATGGAAGAGGTGTGCTCGCGCACCGTGGTACTCGAGGACGGCACCGTCGTCGACGACGGAACGAAGGCGGTCGCGTGATGAAGAAGCAACGCCAGCGTCGCCCCTTGATTCTGCTGCGGCCGGTCCCGCGAGAGACCCCGCTGCACCGCGTGTGGGCGGGCACGAAAGTAATTGCTGCCGCGGTGCTGTCGGTGGTGGTCAGCTTCCAGCCGTCGTGGACCGGGCTCGGTGTCATCGTCGCCGTGCTCCTCGCAGGTGTACTCGTCGCACGGATTCCACGTGGAGTGGTGCCGACCGTCCCGTGGTGGGTGTTCGCGTTCATCGCATTCTTCGGTGTCATCAATGCGGTCGGCGGGGGCATCGATGCCTACATTCGGGCAACGCTGCTCGGGATCTCTCTGCTGGCCCTTGCGTCGCTCGTGGGGTGGACCACGCGGTTGTCGGACCTCGTCGACGCACTGCCCGTGCTGCTCGCGCCGCTACGTCTGGTGCGTATCCCCGTCGACGAATGGGTGACCACCTGCGCGCTCGCATTGCGGGTGCTGCCGTCGATACGGGGAGAGCTCCGCATGTTGTTCGCGGCGCGACGACTGCGTGGCCGTGCAGGCCTGCCGTCGCCGCGCGGCTCATGGAACGAAATCATCGATGCGGTGGGCGCGGTGGCGTCGGTATCGATGCGCCAGGCGCGCGACCTCGGCGACGCGCTGTCGGTGCGCGGCCCGCGACCCGTTGCGCGCGCGTGGCCGCGACTCGGCGTGGGCGACCTGGTGGTGGTGCTCGTCGTCGTCGCGGCGTGTGTCGCGGTGTCGTTGGTGGGGTGAACTCTCGAGGTAGTGCCTAGGAACAGCGAGAGCGGAGTGTCGCGGCGCCCGGTCCGGTGAGGTCGTCGCAGTAGAGGGCGCGGCCGGCCATCGCCATCGTCAACGCCAATGTCGGGCCGCTGACCTCGGGGCCGTTGCCTGCGGTGAACTCGCTGTCGGTGGCTGTGAGTCGGAGTCCTTCGGCGGCGCTCTTACTGTTCACCGCGAAGTCCTTCCGTGCGTAGAAGCGCGCGACCTCTGCGATCACCTCGACGGGCGGCGTGTGGGATATGTCGAGCGGACGCCGGATGTCCTGTGCGTGCACGATCACCTCACCCAGCCACGCCTCGGTCGGTCCGAACGGCGCCGTGGTGCTGGTGAGCACGCGTCGAAAGTTCGCGAGTGTGTCGTCGGGTGTGGGGCCGAGGTGCTCTGTGAGTCGTCGTGCGTTGTGCAGGTCGGTATCGAAACGGGCGCCGACCACACTTCTGATCCACTTCAGTGGTCCGACGGTCGCAACAGCGGTGAGGTGCGCGACGACCTGTTCGACGCTCCATGCGCCACACAGTGAGCGGTGTGCCCACTGGTCGGAGTTCAGGTCGGCGAGGTCGTTCGCCAGGACGGCACGTTCGGTGTGGACAAGGGTCCAGAGACGATCGCGGTCGGTCACCCGGGTCACGATATCGGGCTGCGCGGCGGATGTCCGGCGGTAGCGTGAGCGATGTGCACTGGGTATTGCACGTCGACCTCGACGAGTTCCTCGCGGCCGTCGAAGTGCTCCGGAACCCTGACCTCGCCGGAAAGCCCGTGGTGGTCGGTGGTCGCGGCGACCCCACCGAACGAGGCGTGGTGTCGACCGCCTCCTACGCGGCCCGCGCATTCGGGGTGCGGTCGGGCATGCCGCTGCGTGTCGCCGCCCGGAAGATTCCCGACGCGGTGTTTCTGCCTGTCGACGCCGATGTCTACAACGCGGTGTCGCAGCAGGTGATGGATACGCTGCGCGGGCTGGGTGTCACGGTGGAGGTGCTCGGGTGGGACGAGGCGTTTCTCGGTGTGGAGACCGATGACCCCGATGAGTTCGCCGCACTCGTGCGGCGGTCGGTACTCGACGCAACGAGACTGCACTGTTCGGTGGGGATCGGTGACAACAGGCTGCGCGCGAAGATCGCGACAGGGTTCGGCAAACCTCAGGGCCAATTCACCTTGACTCGCGACAACTGGTTCGCGGTGATGGGAGACCTGGGTGCAGGCGCGCTATGGGGCATCGGATCGAAGACTGCAAAGAAGTTGGATGCCTTGGGAATTCGCACGGTACGTGAACTGGCTGCAGCTTCTGTCGACGACATGGCATCGAGATTCGGGCCGAAGACCGGGCCGTGGCTCGTCGGACTGGGGAGAGGCGCGGGGAGCGCCGAAGTATCCGACGAGCCATGGGTGGCGCGGTCGCACAGCCGCGAAATGACGTTCCAGCACAACCTCACCGATTGGGCGGAGGTCGCCGAGCATGTGCGGCAGTTGAGTGAGCGGGTCGCCGAGGACATCCGTGCCGAACGGCGACCGGGAGTTCGTGTCGAGGTGAAGATTCGGTACGCACCGTTCATCACGCACACCACCAGCCGCGCGCTGCCGGATCCGACGTTGGATCCTTCGGTGATCTCCGCGGCAGCGGTGTCGCTGCTCGAACGGTTCGATCAGGAAAGGCAGGTGCGGCTGGTGGGGGTGCGGGTGGAGATGGCGGACGGTCGATAGCTACCTGGCGGCAGCTACCTGGCGGCGCCGTAGAACCGGTCGACACGCACCCGCAATACCAGACGCTGTTCGGCGACCATGGCGGCGCGGAACTCGTCCCAATCGGGATGCTCACCCTGGACCTTGCGGTACAGCGCGACGAGTTGTTCGGTCGCGTCGTCGTTCGGAGTGCGCGCCACGTCGGACAGTTCGGCGTTGCCTTCGGCGACGGCGTACGACCAGCCGTCGTCGGAGTCCTTGAACAGACTCACGCGGGAGTCGCGGCGCATGTTCTTCGTCTTCGCGCGGGTATCGGTGATCGAGATGGAGAACGTGTGTGTCCGGTGATCGTAGTGATAGAGGATGTTCGAGATCTGCGGTCTTCCCGCGCGTTTGAGAGTGACAAGCGCGGCGACTCCGGTGTCTCCGAACAGGGCTTCGAGCGTGGACTCATCAGCTGCCATGGGGTCAGGATACTTCGACCGAATGTGGCAGTCATGCAGTCGAAGTCACCGAAGGTGAAATTCGGTAAGGGTGAAGGGTCTACGCTCGAATGAGGGTCGGGGCCCTATTGTCGTGACATCGAGGCAGCCATGGCTGACAACACTGTGAACAATCCCGCTCCAACTCAGGGGAAGGGGGCGGGGTCGTCGATCATCGGCAAGGTGCTCGACGGACCGTTGACCGGTCTCGCTCCCTGGATCTTCCTCGCTATTTTCGAAGGCCCCGGCAGTACTGGTTGGGTGTCCGCGGTGGCGCTCGCCATCTCGGTGTTCTTCGTCGTGGCCGACCGGATTCGCGGAAGACAACTCAAGCTTCTCGGAATCGTCGACGTCCTCTTTTTCGCCGGCCTGTTCATCGTGCACTTCTTCCTGACCGTCGACGGACAGGTGTGGCTGGAGAAATGGATCGGTGAGATCTCGAACATCACTCTGGTGATCATTGCCGTCGGGTCGATTCTGATCCGGATGCCCTTCACCCTCCAGTACGCACGCGACATGGTCGATCCGCAATTCTGGAACTCTCCGATATTCGTGCGGACCAACTACATCATCACCGGCGTATGGGCGCTCGCGTTCGCGGTTGCCGCGGCTGCTGGGTGGTACGGCGACGCCGTTCTCGACGACAACAACAACATCTGGACCGGATGGGTATTGCAGACAGGGGCGATGCTGTGCGCCATCAAGTTCACCAGCTGGTATCCCGACCGCGTCCACGAGAAGGTGCACGCCGAGTATCTGGAATCCCTACCCGAGAACGCGGGGCAGGAACCGGCCGGCGGAAATCCCTGACACACTCAGATGCCGTATTTTTCGGCGAATGCCGCGGGTGTCATGCCGACGACCTTCGCGAAGTCGCGCACGAAATGCGGTTGATCCGCGTACCCGAGCAGCGCAGCGATCTCCGCGAGAGGAATCGCGCGTTCGCGTAAGCGGCCCGCCGCTTCCTGAAGGCGGCGTCGTTGGATCAACCATTTCGGTGTCAACCCGATCCTGCGGTGAACGAGTCGCTGTAGTGCCCGCTCCGACATTCCGAACTCGTCGCGTACCTGTTCGACGCGCAGGACGTCGGGATTGTCTTCGACGAACGCGACGACCCGATTGATCAGCAGGCCCTCGTCGTCGATCGACGCGAACGGACGAAGCGCCTCGTCGAACAGGTCCATCGCGGCGCGATGCGACTCGGGAGCGCGAGGAGCGCTCGCCATCGCAGTACGGATACTGCGGGTGAGGAGGAGGCCTTCTTCTCCGAAGACGTCACTGAGGTCGGCGAACCGGTCGGTGAATGCCGCGACCGGTCTGTGTGTGAGCAGATGACCCGCGGCCGGCGTGAACATCACCCCGACCGCCCATCCGTCGCCTGTGAGTGTGGTGCGGGACAGTCCTGACGTGATCCCGTAGAAGCGCGCATAATCCTGTGCCACCACCGCCAGACACACCGGATACTGCAGAACCCGCTGGACGGAGTCCTCACCTTCGGGCACAGACCACACCGGAATCCAGTACCGACGCACCAACGCGGTGAGATCGGACGCGGCCGGATACCGGAAGACCTTGCTGGTCGTGTCGATCGGATCGTTCAGATGGGCGCGCTCGATCCGCTGCCGTTCCGGATCTTCTCCGGTGTCGGGTTTCATCAATACCGCACCCCTCGCGCGGGAATATCGTCAGAACATGAGTACAAGCTCCATCAATACAACAGCACTCCGACACCGACACGCGAATGCGCCTCTGACCGACGTCATCGACGCGGTCGACGCCGAAGCGTGGAACAAGCAGTCACCATGCGAGGGCTGGACCGCGCGCGACGTCGTCGCCCACATCGTCGACACCCAACGGGAATTCCTCATCGGCCGCGGACTGGACGTCGGCGAGCGCCCCGACCTCGACGACCCGGCAACCGGGTGGCGTGAGCACACCGGTCGAGTTGCGACGCTGCTGGCCGACGACACACTCGTCGACGCCCCGTACGAGGGATATTTCGGACCCACGACGCTCGGTGCGACGTTCGAGCAGTTCTACATCTGGGATCTGCTCGTACATCGGTGGGACATCGCGCAGAGCGCCGGGATTCCCGCGGCCTTCACGGATGCCGAACTCGACCGGATGGAAGCCGGCGCCGACAGCTTCGGCGACGCCCTCTACATGGACAGTGTGTGCAAGTCCGGGGTGGAGGCGGCGTCGGACGATCGGCAGTCGCAGATCCTGGCCCGTTTGGGACGTCGAGCAGAGGGATGACGCATATCGTCGGCCTATGACCGGACGAATCGTCGTTGCCGATGAGGTGCGCGCAGCAGTCGCTGCGGGGACGCCTGTGGTGGCGCTCGAGTCGTCGATCTTCACGCACGGTCTGTCTCGTCCGCGGAACGTCGAGGTGGCATTCGACGCTGAACGGCTCTTGCGCGAATCGGGTGTCACGCCGGCGACGATCGGCGTCGTCGCCGGCGAGCCCACGATCGGTCTGTCGCACGATCAGGTCGAGATGATCGGGGCCGCGGATTCCGGAACGGTGAAGACCGGGATCCGCGACCTGCCGCTGGCTGCGGCGAAAGGTCTGCACGGCGGGACGACGGTGGCGTCGACCGCCTGGCTCGCACGTCGCGCGGGGATTGCCGTGTTCGCGACCGGGGGGCTCGGGGGTGTCCACCGTGGCGCGGCATCGACGTTCGATGAGAGTGCAGATCTTGTTGCGCTGTCGTCGATTCCGATTCTCATCGTCAACTCGGGAGTGAAGTCGATCCTCGACGTGCCCGCAACCCTCGAACGCTTCGAGACACTTGGCGTGATCGTGCTGGGATATCGCACCACCCGGTTCCCGGGTTTCTATGTGCGCGACAGCGGATGCGTGGTCGATGCGGTCGATTCGCCGGAGGAGGCAGCCGCAGTTGCCCGCGCCCGCGACGATCTGGCGCTACGGTCGGCGGTGCTCATCGCGAATCCGGTCGCTGTAGACAAGCAGGTCGAACCTGCCCTGCATGATCGCGTCCTTGCCGACGCGGAACGGAAAGCGGCAGAGGCGGGTATTCGCGGCAAAGACCTGACGCCGTTCCTCCTCGACCACATGCACCGCAGCACCGAGGGCGCCACGCTCGACACGAACGTTGCGGTGTATCTGGGGAACGTGCAGGTGGCGGCGGAGATCGCGACAGCCCTCGCACGTGTGTCCTGATAGCTCGGGCCACTTTTGGTGGAATAGTGCCCGCTCACCGGAGAAAATCCCACCGAAGTTGCGCGAGGAACGACGCCGCACTCGGAGGTAGCGGCTCGGCGGTCTTCCGATAGAGCTCGGCAGGTCTACCCGCGCCTTCACGGCTGAACTCGCCGGTTGCTTCGAGACCGTGCGACAGGTGACGGCGGAAGGTGTCCTTCGGGAATCTGCGCCCGTAGATCACCTCGTACAGTCGACGCAATTCGAGGATGGTGAACTCGTCGCCGATCAATCCCGAGGGATCGACCGCTGTCGCGTAGCGGCGTCGCAGGTCGGCGACGGCGAGGGCGACGATCTCTTCGTGGTCGAACGCGAGTTGTCGGGCATCCGTCACCGGCAAAAGCTGTGCTCCGGCGGGGAAGTTCTCGACCCGTACTGCTGCACTGTGGGTCATCGACAGCACCCAGCCGCGGTCGTCGCGCTCGGGGTCGTCGAGCATGGCCATCTGGTGGAACTCCACGTCGTCGAGTCCGGCTTTGTCGTGGAGCGCACGACGTGCGGCGTCGGCGAGACGCTCGCCGGGATGCAGGAACGTCCCGGGCAGCGCGCGCCCCCGTGGGTGGTCGACCACCAGCACTTTCACGGTCTCGTCGACGACGGTCAGCACGGCCACGTCGACGGCGACCGAGGGGCGCGGATAGTCGGTGAGGGGCTTGCTCGGAGACCCGGGGTTCTTACTCACGTAGACATTAAATCAAACATGAGCTAATTTCATTAGCGCAACATTGAGCGAAGGGGAGAACGTGAAACTGGACATGCAGCAGAAGGATCGTGTCGCGGGAGTGCTCGTGGCCACTGCAGCAGGTGATGCGCTCGGCGCCGGATACGAGTTCACCTACCCGCGACCGGACACGGTGATCGACATGATCGGCGGAGGGCTCGGCCCGTTCGCTCCGGGGGAGTGGACGGACGACACGTCGATGACCCTCGCGATCGCCGAGATCTCCGCCTCGGGACTGCCGATCGGGTACGGAGACGGACTCGATGCTGTGGCTGCGCAGTTCGTGCGCTGGTACGACACCCGACCGAAGGATATCGGCAACCAGACCGCCGCCGTGCTCTCGGTGCGACCCGCCTCGGCGGCTGCGATGCGCCAGCGTGCCCGCGACATTCCGGGACGGAAGGCGGGCAACGGATCTCTCATGCGTACCGCACCCGTCGGCATCGCCTACCTGGACGACGCCGACGCGTGCGTCGCGGCGGCCGCCGAGATCAGCGCCCTGACCCACAACGACCCGCAGGCCATCGAGGCGTGCAGACTCTGGTCGTACGCGATCCGCCACGCTGTGCTGTACGGAAGCTTCGACGGCGCCCGGCTGTATCTCGAGGGTGCGTCCACTGACGTGGCCGAGTATTGGGGAGCGCTCCTCGACGAAGCCGAGAAGGCAGAAACTGCAGCTGTATTCGACAAGAACGGCTGGGTGGTGCACGCACTGCAGGTTGCGTGGTGGGCCATCACCCACACCGACGCATCCGGACCGGGCCACCTCGTCGACGCACTCGAAGCCGCAGTGCGCGCAGGCGGCGACACGGACACCACCGCAGCAATTGCCGGCGGCCTGCTCGGCGCCCGCTGGGGCGCGTCGGCGGTGCCGGAACGGTGGAAGCAGATGCTGCACGGATGGCCCGGATACCGCGTCGACGGCCTCACCGAGCTTGCGCTCGAGACAGCGACGAATGCGGTGGACCGGTAGAAGGCCTCGTGCGCGCGTAGCCTCGGTGAGCATGGGCAGCGGTACGCAGACGGTGAGGTCCGCCGATGGCACGCGGATCGCCTACGCGCGTGAGGGTGCCGGTCCAGCGGTGGTCCTGGTGGGCGGCGCGCTCGACGACGGCTCGGAGAACGCGGTACTCGTGCCGGAGTTGGCGACCGAGTTCACCGTGTTCGACTACGCGCGCCGGGGACGCGCGGACAGCGGCGACACTCGGCCCTACCGCGTGTCGTGTGAACTCGACGACCTGGCCGCGCTCCTCGACGCTGCCGGGGGCACGGCGCATCTGTTCGGCGCGTCGACCGGCGGGGCGCTGGCCCTCGAGGCAGCCGCGGCTGGACTGCCGGTGGATCGCCTCGTCGTGTACGACGTCCCGTACAGCGTTTCCGGTGATGCGGTGAAACGGTGGAGCGTCTACCGAACCGAGCTCGACGAAGCCCTCTCGCGAGGCCGAGCCGACGACGCCCTCGCCGCATTCTTGCGGCTGGGTGGGGCAGGCGACCGAGACCTGGCGGATGCGCGATCGACGCCGTTCTGGGACGAGCTGCTGTCGCTTGCACCGACCCTCGCATACGACGCGGCAGTCCTCGGCGACGGTGTGCCACCGGTGGACCGGCTCGCGGGCATCCACCAGGAGACGTTGGTCCTCACCCGTTCCACTTCCGACCCGCATATGCCTGCGCTCCCCGTCGAATACTTTGCAGCCGCGGCGGATGTGGTGGTAGCTGCGCTGGCCAACGCCACTCGGCGCACGATCGACGCACCCGGCCATGCGGTCGACGCCGATGCGGTGGCACCTCCGGTGCGAGCGTTCCTCGCCGGATGACCTACACCGTCATTGCAGGCCGAAGCGGCGAGTTCCAGCTCGGCCAGGGGCAGTCAGGAAGGGGCCTGGTCGTCGGGTTCGACCTTCTCGGTCTTCTCACGGTCGGTGGGATTCCCCGGAACGCCCTCCTCGTCTCGTTCCTTCTTGACGTTCTCTTCCATGTCGTCGATGAGCTGAGACAGGTTGTCGCCGGTCAGATCGTTGTCGTGTGCACGTCGATCGGGGTCGGACATGGGTCTTCCTTTCGTCGTGCGAGCCTTTGAGTCAGACGGTACCCGGCTCGGCGGGCCGGGAAACCGGCCTCATGAACGAGCCGGCGCCTTCCCATCGAGATATTGCGCGGCGAGGGAGGCGGGCATCGGCTCGTGCCGGAGGTATCCGCGGGCGAAGTCGCCGGTGCCCTGGGTGATCGCACGCAGGTCGATCGGGTAGCGGCCGAGTTCGAGCTCGGGGACCTCCGCGCGCAGCAGTGCGACGCCCGGGCCGGGAGATTCGGTTCCCAGTACCCGGCCCCGGCGCGCCGACAGGTCGCTCAACACCGACCCGAGATGTTCCTCGGGCACGGTCACCCGCACCGCGGCGACAGGCTCGAGCAGTCGGGTCTCGCCGTGGGAAGCAGCGTCGCGGAGCGCCAGACCCGCGGCTGCCTGGAACGCGGCGTCCGACGAATCCACCGAGTGGGCCTTGCCGTCGATGAGCGTGACCCGGACATCCACCATCGGATTACCCGTCGCGACACCCTTGGCGGCCTGCGCCCGAACACCCTTCTCCACCGACGGGATGAATTGCCGCGGAACCGCGCCTCCGACAACACGTTCCTCGAACACGACCCCGCTGCCCACCGGGAGCGGTTCGATCTCGAGGTCGCACACCGCGTACTGACCGTGTCCTCCGGACTGCTTCACCAGGCGACCGTGCCCCGAAACCGGGGCTGCGAATGTCTCGCGGAGCGGAACACGATGCTCGACCACGTCGACCTGCACACCGTGCCTGTGACGGAGTCGGTCGATGACCAACTCGGCGTGCGCCTCGCCGGTGCACCACAACACCACCTGATTGGTGTCGGGATTCTGTTCTACCCGCACGGCTGGGTCTTCTGCAGTCAGCCGAGACAGGGCCTGGGACAGCTTGTCGTCATCGGTGCGTGAATGCGCCTCGATCGCCAGGGGTAACAGCGGCTCGGGAATCGGCCACATCGCCAGGTCTGCGGGGTGATCGGAGTCGTGGAGCACGTCGCCGGGGCGCGCGGTCGCCAGCTTGCCCACGCACACGAGATCACCGGCCACTGCCTCGCCGACAGGTCGCTGCTGCTTACCGAACGGATTGGTCAGTGCCGGGATCCGTTCGGCCGAGCGCTCACTGCCTGTGAGTGTGGCCGTCGTGTCCGGTCTCAACGTGCCCGCGTAGACCCGCGCCAGGCTGATCCGACCCACATACGAATCCCCGGTCACCCGCACGATCTGAGCGACGAGCGGTGCGTCGGGATCGCACGGTGGAGCGCCCCGCAGGCGGTGGGTGGGGGCGGGGAATCCCGTGACGATCAATTCGAGCAGTTCGACCGCACCGACTCCGCTCTCCGTCGCGGGTACGGCGGGGTGCAGTGCACACGAGAGTATTTCGCGGGTGAGGCCGTCCTGCAGGGACTCCGGATCGAGTTCTTCGCCGGCGACGAACCGTTCCATGAGTGCATCGTCCTGACCGGAGATCGCTTCCACCAGGCTCTCGCGCGCGGAGTCGGAGACCGGGCACGGGCCCGGCTCACCGTAACTGCGACCGGTCAGCAGGCCCATCGACCCGATCGGGCGATCCCCGTCGAACACCGGATAGAACAGTGCGCGCACGGTGTCGGGTCCGAGGCCGAAGGCATCGTGGCACTGCTCGAGCAGCTCGTCGTAGCTGTGCCGCGCGATGTCGAGTTTGGTCACGACGATTGCGCGCGGAATCCTCTCCTCGTCGCACTCGCGCCACAACGCGCGCGTCGCTGCAGTGATGGAGTCGGTGGCAGAGACGACGAAGATCGCTGCATCGGCAGCGTGCAGCCCGGCACGGAGTTCGGCGTCGAAATCGGGGTGACCGGGCGTGTCGATCAGGTTGATCTTGATGCCCTTCCATTCGAGGGGCAATACCGCCAGCTGCACCGAGCGTCGGTGCTGCTGTTCGATCTCCTCGTAATCGGACACTGTGGTGCCGTCGACCACCCGCCCCGCGCGACCGATCGCGCCCGATGCGAAGGCCAGCGATTCTGCGAGGGTCGTTTTTCCCGTGGCGCTGCACCCGACCAGTGCGACGTTGCGAATGGCGTCCGGCGTGTCCGCAACGGGTGTCTGCCGGGTGCGTGATGCGGTGCGATCGGACATCGACCTGCTCCTCGTGTCGCTTCCGCTCAGTTTAGGCAGCCGCACCCGTTCCGCGGTCGTCTTTGGAACGTCCAAGATCGTGGACGGCCGTAAGACACCGCGCGATGTCGGAGTGGCAACGGCTCGGTATCGAGACTCTGGCGGTGCTAACGGGCGGGATGGCCAGGCCGACCACACCTGTGTCGGGGTACCCACCTTTCGGATCGTCGAAGGAGGCACCCACCATGCGAGCACCCTCACGCATCCTCTCTGCACTGGTCGGGGTGACACTGGTCGTCGCTGTGGCCGGTACAGCAGGCGCAGAACCGTCGGAGACGGATACAGCACCCAGCGTCGCCACGACGACCAGCGCGACGACTCCCACCACACCGCCACCGGATGTCGGGATCGAGATGGGGACGGTCGCGATTCGCGCGGCGACACTGTCCGACGATCAGCCGATCGCCGGTGTGTCGGTCGCCGTCGCGCGATGTGAAACCGGGGAGCTCGTCGGTACACCGACAACGGATCCTGATGGTACGGCGAGTGTTTCGGCTTCCCTCGGATGTTACGTGGCGTCGGCGGCCGGATTCCCCGACGGCTACGATCCTGTGTCGACCGGACCGTGGCAGGTCGACCTCACGGCGCCCGGCCAGGTCCGGAACGTGGGGTTCATCTTCGCTCGCTGGACGCCGCCCGGTGAGGGTACGATCGCGGTCCGAGCCCGCCACGTCGATGCCGGGAGCCCTGTCCCCGGTGTGACGTCGTCCGTGCGGTCCTGCGTCGACGAGGTGCCTTACGGGTATCTGACCACAGACATGAACGGCAACGCGTCGGCGCAGTTCCCGCTCGGTTGCTACGTAGTGACGGCGACGACGACCCCGGCCGACACGGCACTCGTGTACGGCGGCCCGTTCACTGCGGAACTCGACGCCCCCGGTGTGGTCCGCACAGCGGAGTTCACGCTGAACTTCTCGCTGCCACCGGAGCCACCGGAGCCACCGGCACCGACCGCGCACGGGCGCATCGTCAAGATGGACAGGATCTCCGGAGAGCCGTTGGAGGGAGCAGTTTTCGTGGTGGGCCCCTGTCGGTCGGAGTGGAATCATCGTGAGGTGACCGGACGGGACGGCCAGATCCCGCTTGCGCTCGTCCCCGGGTGCCATGTGGCGAAGGAGATCATCGCTCCCGACGGCTACATCGCAGACACCAGGCCGATCACGTTCGAGGTGACGGAGGAGGACTTCTTCACCGTCCAGGCTCTGAACATGCCCGAGCAGCCAGGACCGATCTTCCGTAACCCTGCGGTGCGCGTTCCCATCCGGTCGATCCCTGCCGGTCCGTTGGAGAGGGGCTGAAATGCGTTCGCGCACAGTCGTAGCAGCGTTGGCTGGGGTGGCTCTTCTCCTCGTCGGAGGCTGTGCCGACGGCGCAGAGGACGCAGCTCCTGCTGCGCCGTCGACACAGCAGGAGCCGGGCAAGCACGACATGCCACCACCGGTGGAGGTGATCGCCGACGATCCGTCCGCGCCGGTCACACTGACGATCGGTGATGAGTCGGCGCCGACCGACCCGGTCGCGACCGACACCGCAGGGGTACTGCTTCCGCCGCAGGATGTGGGGCGCCTGGGGTGGTGGGCGGATTCGTCGCCTCCCGGATCCGGTGCCGGCTCGATCGTGGTGACCGGGCACGTCGACGACGTCGCGCAGGGTGACGGTTTCGCGACGCGGTTCGCCGATCTGTCGGAGGGCGATGAGGTGGCCCTGTCTCTCAACGACGGATCGGCGCGGAAATACCGGGTCGACCGGTTACTGAGCGTCGGTAAGGACGGCGACCTACCGCTCGACGAACTGAACCGGCTCGACGGCCCCGAAACCCTCGTACTCGTCACGTGCGGGGGAGAGTTCGTCGGACCGCCTTTGGGGTACGCAGACAACGACTTCGTCTTCGCCTCGCCGCTGGCGTAGGCGCTCGGCGCTCGGCGCTCGGCGCTCGGCGCCTGAGTATCGGAACGCGAGTGCTGAACCGGACGCAGGAAAGCCCGTCGGCCCATCGTCGTCCATACCTGGGTCGAATAGGTGATCTCGACGACGAAAACATACCCGCAGGGATAGTTACTCCACGGAGAAATAACGTATTTCACGAATGAGAATTGCGTTATTGACATTCGAGTATGTGAGTTGCACCATATGGGGGTCGATTGCAGATCGAACGCGCTCGACGTGGTGGGGGGCTACGGGGCAGAGGGGTCGAAACGGCAGCATTCTCGAGAAAGTACGCGGCGAGTGGCATCGATTCCATTTGTCAATGACGCACTCTCCCTGGGGATTTCCGGGCGCTGTGATTGCCCGGATCATCAGCACGGCCGGAAACGGCCCGGATGAAGGATTCAATATTGAAATTGCACAAGGTGGTTGTGGCGTTCGCGGCTCTCGCAGTGCTCGCAACCGGATGTGGTGGCAGGGGTGGCGCGGAGGAGGTCGACTCCGGCTCGGGACAATCCGACTCGGTGGCGACAGCGAACTTCGGTGACCTGTCCGAGGTATGCGGTCCGGGCGACGCCTCCACGGCCTCGGCTCAAGGCGTGACGGCCGATTCCATCGAGGTCGGGGTGTTCTCCGACATCGGATTCACCAAGAACTCCGAGTTCGTGGACGCCGCGAAGGTCTTCACCTCGTGGTGCAACGAGGCCGGCGGCATCAACGGTCGTGAGCTCATCGCGACCACGCGTGACGCCAAACTCATGGAGCCGCGCCAGCGGATGATCGAAGCGTGTCGCGACGACTTCGCGCTTGTCGGAGGCGGTGCAGGACTTGATGCGCTCGGTGTCGAGACACGTCTCGAGTGCATGTTGCCCACTTTCACGGCCCAGGCCGTCCAGGAGAAGGCCGCGGGTGCAGACCTCGAGATCTCGGCCTCACCGTCCAAGATT
Source organism: Rhodococcus sp. NPDC060090 (assembly GCF_042729855.1). NCBI lineage: Bacteria > Bacillati > Actinomycetota > Actinomycetes > Mycobacteriales > Nocardiaceae > Rhodococcus > Rhodococcus sp. NPDC060090. The sequence continues at coordinate 157,430 of NZ_JBHWXB010000008.1, forward strand.
CCCGGCTACGACAACTACGCGGGATTCCGCACCTGGGTGCTGAACGAGGCGTACCCGGAGTCCAAAGCTGCGGTCGGCATGATCAACGGCGACTCCGCGGTGACCAGAGTCGTCGGAGAGATCAGCAACGAAACCCTCCAGGACATCGGGGCCACGGTGATCTACGACGAGCTCTATCCGGCAATGGGAGTCGCCGACTGGACTCCCTACGCTCAGGCCATCAAGTCCAAAGGCGTGCGCGGCCTGATCTTCATGGGTAGTTTCGAGCAGCTCGCCAAGCTCGAAGAGTCGCTCACCAACATGGATTACAAGCTCGACTGGATCGACGCCAACAACAACGCATACAACGACCAATTCATCGAATTGCTCGGTCGATCTGCGGACTTCCAGAACAACCTGGTCGATCTCGGCGGTGTTGCTCCGCTTGAAAGTGGCGAGCCGGCGGTGGAGGAACTTCGTGCGCTGTACGAGAAGTACGCGCCGGATGCCCAGATCACTCTTCCCGCGCTGCGCGCGTGGTCGTCCTGGTTGCTCTTTGCGAAGTCCGCGGATGCATGTGGAGACGACCTGACACGCCGATGCCTCTACGACACGGCGAGGCAGGAAACCGAGTGGACCGGTGGCGGACTCAACGTCCCCATCAATGTGGCCGAACCACTTCCCCCGCAGCCATGCTTCAACGTCGAGCGGGCCACATCCGACGGATGGAAGACGGCAGACTTCGGAGCCGACAACGGTCTGTACCGGTGCGACATCCCGGCTCGTGAGCTCACCGGCGACTACGGTGTGCCCATGACGCTCGCCGACGTCGGCAAGAGCATGAACGACGTCGAATAATGGACCAGTTCATCACCTTCGGCCTCGTAGGCCTCTCGACGGCTGCGATCTATGCGGTCATCAGCAGCGGTTTGGTGGTCACCTACACCACCACCGGTGTGTTCAACTTCGCGCATGGCGCGACCGGAATGATGGCGGCCTTCGCCTACTGGCAGCTCAGTGTCGGTTGGGGATGGCCCGTGTGGCTGGCGTTGCCGATCATTCTGGTGGTGCTGGCACCGCTGTTCGGGATCCTCGTCGAACTGCTGATGCGACCCGTCCAAAAGCTCGGTGACGCTGAGAAACTCGTGATGACGATCGCGTTGCTGAGCGGCCTGATCGCGCTTGCGCGGTGGGTGTGGAATCCGACAGAGGCGCGATCACTTCCCACCTTCTTCGCTGACCGGGTGCCCTTCCATATCGGTTCGGCGACGATCAGCTGGCATCAGGCACTGACGATGGTGATTGCCGTTTCAGTGGCGCTTGCACTCCGCGTCCTGCTGTTCAATACCCGCACCGGCGTCGAGATGCGGGCCACCGTCGACGACCGGGCGCTCGTCGGGCTCACCGGAGCAGACCCGGTGCGGGCCAACCGCGTTGCTTGGGTAGCCGGCACTATGCTCGCTGCTCTCGGTGGGGTGTTGATCGCACCTATGGTGTCGCTCGACGCGACTCAGCTGTCACTCTTGATCGTCAGCGCGTATGCGGCCGCTATCTTCGGTCGGCTGAAGAGCCTGCCGATGACGTTCGTCGGTGCGATTGTCGTCGGATGCATGGAGGCCTACCTCGCGGGATACCTACCACAGAACGACTATTTGCCGGGGCTCCGTCTCGCGGCGCCGGCGCTCCTGCTGTTGATCGCACTGCTGATCTTCCCGCATCGGAAACTCCGTGGACGCGAACGCAATCTCACACAGGTGCCGGTGCCCACAGTGCGGGGCACGATCGCATTCGCCGTCGTCATCGTCGTCTTCGGTCTCATGCTGGCGACGGTGCTCGGTGAAGGCGACCTGATCACCTACGGTCAGATCTTCGCGTTCGGTGTGATTGCGTTGTCGATGGTGCCGCTCATCGGCTACGCCGGGCAGATCTCGCTGGCTCAGCTGGGAATGGCCGGCATCGGTGCGGTCGTGTGCGCGAACTTCGGTGCGGAGGGTCAATGGTGGGCGATACCTCTCGCGATGGTGGTGGCGGGTGCGATCGGTGCGCTAGTGGCGTTGCCGGCGTTGCGCCTGTCCGGGGTGTATCTGGCCTTGGGGACAGCTGCAATTGCGGTTGTTCTCGATCGGTGGGTCTTCCCCCTGGCACCGGTGACGGTGTTCGGCAGGGAGTTCACCTTCTTCAACCAAGGATCGGCAAACCTGGTGGGGCCCAGCTTTGCCGGATACCACCTCGACAGCACAGCCGAGCTCACCGTGTTCGCTGCCGTGTGTCTGGCATTGGTGACCGCGTTCGTCGCGGCGATTCGGCGAGGGAAGCTCGGTCGTCGTCTGATTGCATTGCGCGACAGCGAAACCGCATACGCGACATTCGGTGGCAGTCTGCTGTACATGAAGGCGCTGGTGTTTGCGATCTCCGCTGCGATCGCTGGACTCGGCGGTGTGCTGTACGGGATGCAACTGCAAGCGGTGGCACCCCAGCAGTTCAACTTCGTTGCGGGTCTCGGTATCTTCCTGATCGCGGTGGTCGGCGGACTCGGTGTGGTCGGCAATGGACTGTTCACCGGTGCGATGATCGCCGGACCGATGAACGCGATCGTCGCGCTGTGGCCTGCAACCCAGAATCTCGTGCAGACCCTCCCGGCAGCGGCCGGACTCGCCTACGGGTCGGGGACGGTCGACGACGGTGTGGTGCCCTCCCTGAGAGAACGATTCGACGGTGCGCTTCGCAACCCGATTGCCATGGGCTCGCTCACGATAGCGGTCGTAGTGCTGTGGTTGCTGCGGATCGCCGACGTGATCAACGGCTACGTGCTCGTCCTGGGGATCGTGATCGCAGCAGCGGTCGCCTTCGGATGGGGTGCGCGTCGCGTGCCCGAGACGGGCTCGGAGCTGGATATCCCCGTCGAGTGGTGGGGACTGCAGCGCCCGTGGGACGAGAACGATGAGGAGGTGCTCGATCGTGCCATCACAACTCGAGGTTGAGAACGTCACGGTGGCATTCGGCGGCCGCAGAGCCCTCGACGGTGTCGACCTCCGGGCCGAACCGGGACATGTCACCGGGCTGATCGGTCCCAACGGGGCGGGAAAGAGCACGCTGTTCGACGTGATCTCCGGACTGCGCAAGCCGGTGAACGGGAGCGTTGCCCTCGGCGGACGGGAGATCACCAAGCTCGGCCCCGCGCGCCGCGCGCGGCTCGGGATGTCCCGTACCTTCCAACGGCTCGAACTGTTCGGGCGGCTCAGCGTCCGCGACAATCTCCTCGTCGCAGCCGAGATGGGACCCGACCGGAAGCAGGCGTCCACCGTGGTCGACGGACTCCTCGATCGCCTCGATCTACGGACCATCGCCGACACGACCGCGGATGCGCTGTCGACCGGCATGGGGCGCCTCGTCGAAGTGGGACGCGCACTGGCCGCGCGGCCCAGCGTGCTTCTCTTGGACGAACCCGCCGCAGGCCAGGATCACGAGGAAACCGAGCGCTTCTCCACGCTGCTGCGTACGGTTGCCGACGACGGCGTGGCGGTCCTGCTCGTCGAGCACGACATGGACCTGGTGATGAAGGTGTGCGACACCGTCCACGTCCTCGATCTCGGGAAGATCATCAGTGTCGGTACTCCGGATGAGATCCGCAGCGACGAACGCGTCATCACGGCCTACCTGGGAGCGTCATGAACCCCATTCTCGAACTCCGCGATGTCTCCGCCGCATACGGGAAGATCACCGTCCTGCGCGGTGTGAACGTCGCCGTGATGCCCGGACAGGTCGTGGCGCTGCTCGGCCCCAATGGCGCGGGCAAGACCACGACGCTACGCGTTGCGTGCGGTGCTCATCCCGTCAGTTCGGGTCAACTGTTGCTCGGCGGCCGCGACATGACAGGTGCCTCATCGCGCGACCTCGCCCGTATCGGTGTGTGCTTGATCCCGGAGGGTCGCGGGGTCTTCCCCAACCTGACGGTCCGGGAGAACCTCGTGATGATGACGTTCACGGGACGCTCGATCGAAGAGATCGAGGAGATCGCCTACACGCGGTTCCCGATCCTCGGTAAACGCGTGTCGCAGACGGCCGGAACGATGTCCGGCGGCGAACAGCAGATGCTTGCACTGGCACGGGGATTGGCAACCGATCCTGCGGTGCTCATGCTCGACGAGCTGTCGATGGGATTGGCTCCCCGGATCGTGGCGGAACTGTACGAGCACGTCGCCGAGGCCGCGGCGCAGGGGGTCGCGGTCTTGGTGGTCGAGCAGTTTGCCACTGCGGTGCTCCACACCGCTGATCACGCCGCGGTGCTCGTCCGCGGCGAGATCGAGATAGAAGGCCCACCGGACGAACTCGGCGACGAACTCGCCTCCCTCTACCTAGGAAGTGCATCATGACCGCGACGGAAACACGCGCCGACAGGTTTGCGCGCGAACTGACCGAACTGAAGATCCCCGATCCGGCTGCCGGCCGATCCGGCCTGTGGTTGAAACTCGGTGTCGCGCTGATGGTTCTCGGGCCGGTGCTCGCGATCGTGGCGTACTTCCTGTCGCACAACACCTCCGACGCGCTCGTTCAACGCGACGCCATCATCGTGGCGTTACTCGGTATTGCGGTGGCAGTCGTGGGAGCGGCTGTATTCCTGCGATATTCGATCACGGGATTCTTGAGATTCTGGCTCGCTCGGCAGTCGTACGAATTCGCTCGACTCGGTGATCGACTTCCCGCGGACCCCACCGCACCCTGACTCGACTGCACCACCCACGTGGACGAGGGTCCACCCTTCGAAAGGAACACCAAGTGCGCACACATTCCATCCGTCGGGCATTGGCGGTTGCCGGAATCGCCGCCGTGGCTCTCGCCGGAGTCGTCGGTTGCAGTAGTGACGATTCGTCGGACGCCACCGACGACACGACCTCGACCACTGTCGCCACCGCCACCACGGAGGCCGAGGAGACGACGGAGGCTGCCGGGGGCGCCGCAGACGCGGAGACGACACAGGCGGTCACCGACGCCTGGGTCGCGTTCTTCAACGGAACGACCCCGCCGGAGACCCGCGCGGGCCTCGTCGAGAACGGTGACGAGTTCCTCCCTGCGCTGCAGGGAATGGCTGCAGATCCGCAGGCGACGGCGACCACTGCCACAGTGGAAGGTGTGATGAGCGCGGGAGATGATGCTGCGACCGTCTCGTGGACACTGCTGATGAACGGCGCTCCCGTACTTCCCGACCAGTCCGGTGAGGCACTGCTCGAGGACGGTCAGTGGAAAGTGTCCGCCGTGACCTTCTGCACGCTGCTCGCGATCCAAGGCGATGGCAGTCAGGTGCCCGGCTGCTGACGCTGCCAGACCCTGAACGGTCGAATGGCCGAATGCCACATCGTGACATTCGGCCATCGAGCGTGTCAGCGGACCGTCAGCGTCAGTACACGTCGCGCACGTACCGCTTTTCACGCTTGAGTGAGGTGATGTACTCGGTGGCCTGCTCTGCGCTCATGTTGCCGTGTTCGGCAACGACCTCGTGGAGCGCGACGTCGACGTCCTTCGCCATCCGCGACGCGTCGCCGCAAATGTAGAAGTGCCCGCCCTCTTCGAGCCACGCGAACAGCTCGGCGCCGTGCTCCTTCATCCGGGTCTGGACGTAGATCTTCTGGGCCTGGTCGCGGGAGAACGCCAGGTCGAGGCGGCTGAGCAGACCGGACTCGACGAAGTCGGCGAGCTCGTCTTCGTAGATGTAGTCGCAGCTGCGCTTCTGGTCGCCGAACAGCAGCCAATTCTTGCCGGTCGCACTGCGGGCGCGGCGCTCTTGCAGGAAACCGCGGAACGGTGCGATACCGGTGCCCGGTCCGACCATGATCATCGGCGCGGTGTCATCGGATGGGACGCGGAACGACTTGTTCCTCGTCACGAAGATTCCGACCGTGTTCTCGCCGACACGGTCGGAGAGGAACGTCGAGCACACGCCGCGCCGTTCACGCTCGTCGTTGCCGTAACGCACGGCCGCGACCGTCAGGTGCACGGACCTCTCGGCGCAGTTGGGGCTCGACGAGATCGAATAGGCCCGATGCTGCAGGGGCTTGAGGACCGAGAGGAGCTCTTCCGGTGAGAACGCCGGCGTAGGTTCGAGCGACAGGAGATCGAGAATATCTCGGCCCCAGAGCCATTCGTCGAGGGCTGCCTTGTCGCCGTGGCGCAATACATAGGTGAGCTCTTCGTTGCCCGTGCGCTCTTCGACTGCCTCGAGCAGGTCGACGTTCGGCGCGGTGATCTCGTACCGATAGGTCAGAAGGTGCTCGAGTGTCTCGTCGTGACCGTCGGGGACCGTCTCGCCGTCGAGCCCGAGTACACCGAGCAACGATCCTACGAGCCCGGTGTCGTTGACCGGAACCACGTTCAGTGCGTCGCCCGCCTCGTACTCGATGCCCGAGTCGGCGAGCGCGAACTCGAAGTGCCGGATCTCCTTCGCGGAATCCTCACTCGAGAGCCGTCGGTTGACAGTCAGCGTGGCGGGAAACGGGTTCTTCCGTGTCCACTGTGATTTCGACCGTGCCGGTGCGGTCTCGGCCGGAGCGGCGGCCGCGCTGTCGCCGTTGATGCCCTCGACCGCAGCGACGAGGGGCAACGTCTCGGCGATCCACGCTGCCGCGACGTCCTCGAACTCCACGTCGCAATCGACGCGCGATACGATGCGCGCCGCTCCGAGTTGCTCGAGGCGCATATCGATCAGCTTGCCTGCCTGGCAGAATCCGTCGTAGCCGGTGTCGCCGAGAGCGAGCACTGCGAAGTCCACACCGTCGAGACGAGGTGCGGATTCGTCCGACAATGCGTCCCAGAACAGTTCGGCGTTGTCGGGCATCTCACCCTCACCGTAGGTGGACGTGATGATCAGGACCCGCCCGAGCGACGCGAACGTCGCGGGATCGACATCGTCGAGGGCGGAGACCACGGGCGCGAATCCGTGCGTGCGGGCCGCTGCTGCGGCATCCTCGGCAACCGTTTCGGCGTTGCCGGTCTGCGACCCGTACAGCACGTGCAGGGCGGGAGCCGAACCGGTGGCGCCGACAGCGCTGGCGGGACCACCGGAGAACAGACGGGTCTGCATGCCCGCGAGGAAGCCGGCCAGCCACGAACGCTGGTCGGTGGTGAAAGGAGCGTCGACGGGGATGAACGGAGCGGTCATGTGGAAACTCCCAGAGTCGGGGCAACAAGGCCGGGTACCGCGTGGCGGGCGAACAGTTCTTCGTAGCCCGGAAGATCACCGGCGATGTCGAGATTCTTGCCGCTTTGCCACAGGATCCACCCGTAGGTGCCGGGTGCATCCACCGAGCGGACGTTGCGCAGCGCGAGGGCCTGCTTGTAGTCGGTGAGCCGCTTGTCGGCGACGAGCGCCGCCAACTGAGTGTCGGTGTGGTCTGAAATCGCTTCGAGTGCATAGCGTTCGAGCTTGCTGATGAGGAAGAAGTCCTCGGTGAGCAACAGATTTCGCGCCGCCTTCTGGACTGCGGGATCGTCGGTGCCTGCTGCGCCGGGGACCTTCTGCAGTGCCATCTCCTGTGCGGCGGCGAGCACCGTGTAGTTGTTGAGCAGCGCGTACATCGACTCGGTGTCGGTGCCGTTCGGGGTGACACCACCGGCGACGGGCGCACCCGACCGGTAGCTCTCCTTGAATTTGCGCACCTGATGGGCGACGAGTGCTGTGGCGACCTCACTCGCGAGTTCCTTGCGGGTCGAGGCGGCGAGGATCGCGTCGAAGTCCTGGTATTGCAGCAGAGCGCGCGGCATGCCGTACGCGAAGTGCTGCTGCTCGACCTGCCAGTTGTCGATGAGGAATCGGGCCTTCTCGGATCCGGTGGCCTCGACGTGCAGGTGCAGCAGTCGCAGCACGGTCGCGTTGTGGATCGCGGCCTGCGGGTCGTCGCCGGTGATCGAGCCGAGCACGATCGAATCGGCGCTGGCCTTGCCGGAGAGCTGACCCTCGGGGTCGTACTGGTAGACGAACCCGCCCGACATGCCGTTGCCGACGCCCTTGCCGAACCCACCGATGTTGAGTACCGCACCGTTGGTCATGTATTCGCACGCGAAGTCGCCGACACCTTCGACGACGGCGGTCGCACCGGAGTTGCGGACGGCGAAACGATCGCCTGCTTCACCCTGTACGAGCAAGCGGCCGCCGGTGGCGCCGAACAGCGCGAAGTTGCCGATCAGCACGTTGCCGCCGCGGTCGTTCGCGCCACCACCTGGGGAGGACACGACGATCTGCCCGCCGCACTGGCCCTTGCCGACTCCGTCGTTGGCGGTGCCGGTGTGGTGGAGCACCATGCCGTCGTTGCAGAACGCCCCGAACGACAGGCCTGCCGAGCCGGTGGTGGTGATGGTGACGGTGCCGTCGCGCAGCCAGCGGCGTCCGCGCTCGTCGGTGAGCGCGGATGGCACGTGGCCGAGTTGCTCGTGGTTGAGCATGCGCTCGATGTCGATCGCGAGCTGCGCGCCGACGCTCTTGTTGTTGTTGGTCAGCCGCACGCCCTCGCCGAGTACGACGGTGAGTTCGTTCTCGTTGTCGAGAGCGCCGCGGAGCTCGCTGATCCACTCGTCGTCGAGCGAGTAGTCCTTCTCCAGATACACCGGGTTGTCGACGTGGACCTCGGGGATTACGGCGAGCATCGCCCGCAGGTCCAGTTCGCCGACGCTCGACGGATGGTCGAGCAGGTGCAGCAGGTCGGACCGGCCGCGTGCGTCGCGGAGCGACTGCAGGCCCAGACGGGCGAGCAACTCGCGGGTCTCGTGCGCGATGTTGAGCAGGTACTGCGCCATCGCCCGTGGGTCGCCGTTGAACATCTCAGGGTTGGTGGTCAGGCCGGCGGGGCATTTGACGTTGCAGTTCTTCGCCATGACGCAACCGAGCATCATCAGTGCGGTGGTGCCGAACTCGAAGCTGTCGGCGCCGAGCAGTGCGGAGGTCAGGACGTCGGAGGCGGTCTGGTGAGCACCCGAGCACCGCAGGATCACCTTGTCGCGCAATCCGTTCGCGCACAGCGCCTGGTGGACCTCGGCGACACCGATCTCAGCGGACCGGCCGGCGTACTTGAGCGAGGTCACCGATGCGGCACCTGTGCCACCTGTGTTGCCTGCGACGTTGATGACATCTGCGCCGGCCTTGGCGACACCGACGGCGATCGTGCCGATGCCCTCCGAGGAGACGAGCTTGACGATCACCCGCACGCGGGCTGCCTTCGCGTCGTGGATGAGCTGCGCTAGATCCTCGATCGAGTACGTGTCGTGGTGCGGGGGAGGGGAGACCAGTTCGACACCGGGGGTCGCACCGCGGGCGGCGGCGATCTCGACGGTGACCTTCTTCGCGGGAAGCTGGCCGCCCTCGCCCGGCTTGGCGCCCTGCGCGATCTTGATCTCGATCTCCTCGAGCATCGGATCGGCCAGATACCCGGCCCACACTCCGAAGCGACCCGACGCGAACTGCTTGATCCGCGATCCGCGGATGGTGCCGTAGCGGGAGATGTGTTCGCCGCCCTCACCGCAATTCGACATGCCACCGACCATGTTGGTGCCGTGTGCGACTGCCTCGTGAGCGTTGGAGTTGAGAGCACCGTGGCTCATCGCACCGGACGCGAGGGTGCGGGTGATCTCGTGGGCCGGCTGGATCCTGTCGAGACGCAGGCTCTGCGGCGCCTGCCGGATCTGCCCGAGATAGTCGGCGGCCTGCCCGAGTGCCCGCACCGTGAGGGTGTCGCAGTAACTGCGATACTCGACGATCGAGTCGCCGAACCGTGCGACGAGCGACTGCGCGAGCGCCTCGGGGCGGGTGTGGTCGTCGGCCAGCGGGCCGGTCAGGCGCAGCACGAACTCGTTGTCGCCGACGCGGGACGCGGAGAGCCCGCGCACCAGCATGGAGTTGTTGCCGTACCGGGCGAACCGGCCCATCTCGCGCTTGAAGTCGTCGGCGCCGGTGAGGTACGTGACGTCGGCGGGCAGTGCGAGCACGTCGCGCAATGCGGCGGGGCGGCGTATACGTTCGTCGGCGATCGTGCGTGCGAAGGCGCGGTAGCCGGGAGTGATGTCGAACGCGTCGATCTCGTCGGGGGTGAGCGCGCGGAATCCGCCGTAGCGGTAGGCGTTGTCGTCGAGGCCGTGTGCGTCGGACAGCCGGTGCAGCGGAAGCAGCCGCAGGGAATCGGTCAGGTCGGCCTCGCCCGTACGCTCGGCCGGCAACGTGACCTCTTCCTCGGTCATGTCGACGAACCCGCGCACCGCGGTGGTGCCGAAGGAGTGACCGGCGCCGTCGGCGCGTTCCTTGAACAGGCCGAGCAACGGCACGTCGGTCTCACCCTGCACGCTCAGGGCGTGGCTGTGCCAGTCGGCGACGGCCTGCGCGATGGTGGTGAATCCGACACCGCCGACCGGGGTCCTGACGTTGGGGAACCAGCGGCTCAGCACCTCGTCGTCGGTGTCGAGGTAACTCGGTTCGAAGAACTCGCCACCGATGTACGACTCGACGGTGCACAGACCCACCCGGCCCATCGTCTTCATGAGTGACTTCTCGGCGGCCTTGCGGAACTTCAGGAATGCCGCGTCGGCGTCGTCGCTGAACTTCTCCTCGGCGCGCATCTGCACTGTCAGCGGGTAGACGGAGGCGGCGCCGAAGCCGAGCGTGGCAGCGATGTGGTGCGACGAGAACAGCTGACCGGATTCGACGATCACGGACACCCGGAGGCGTACGCCGTCGTCGATGAGTCGCTGGTTCACGGCCGCGACGGTGAGAATCATCGGCAGCGGCGCGTGGTCGGCGGACACGTGGCGGTCGGTCAGGACTGCGATACCGCCTGTAGTGCGAGCGAATTCGGTGATCCGGTCGGCGACGACGTCGACGGCGGCGGCGAGCGCCGCGGCATTGGCCTTGCTGTCGTCGAACACGGGGGAGTACAGCATCTCGAAACGCTGTGTCGGTGTCTCGGACTGCTCGCGGATCCGGAGCATGTCGAGGTGGGTGAGGATCGGGGTGGGAACGACGATCTGTGCCGCGGAGGGTGCACCGCTGCCGGGGCGTGCACCGAGCGCGACCCTCAGCGTCATGCCGTCGGCTTCGCGAATGGAGTCGAGTGACGGGTTGGTGACCTGCGCGAATCGCTGGGAGAAGTACTTCGCAACACCGCCCTCCTGATCGGAGAGGGCATTGATCGCGTTGCCGTAGCCCATCGCCGAGATTCGCTCCTGTCCCGAGGCGAGCATCGGGTCGAGCATGAACCGGAACGATTCCTGATTGAGCGAGTACGACACGTAGCGCTGGTGCCGCGCGAGGTTGCCGTTGTAGCGCAGCGGTGAGCCGGCTTTCTCGGCCGGGACCGGAGGCAGCGCGTCGAGGTTGCGGCGGGCCTCGTCGACCAGCGTCGCGTAATCTCGTTGAGCCGCAAGCATCTCGAGTGCTTCGTCGGCTCCGTACGACCGGCCGGTGCGGTGATCGAAGTACAGCATGCCGCCGGCTTCGATGCGGCCGCGCCGAATCACGGCTTCGGGCGCGAAGTCGAACTGGCCGGCCTCGGAGGTGACGGCGAGATACTCGTCGGTCTCGACGGTCCGCAGGGGACGCAGGCCGAGTCGGTCGAGGCGCGCGCCCACGACGGTGCCGTTGCCGAAGATCAGTGCGGCGGGCCCGTCGTTCTTCTCCTCGTAGAGGGAGAAGAACTCGAGCATCGCTCGGACCTGCGGCGACACGGTCGGATCGTTCTCCCACGCGGGCGGAACCATCTGGACGACCGCAGTGACGAGATCCAGATCGCCCGGCGCGATGCGCGCAGCGAGGGTCTGGTCGAATCGGCAGCTGTCGGACTGTCCGGGCGGGCGGATGATGTCGCGTCCGGCGGCGCGCGCCTGGGCGCCTTCGAACAGGCGGTTCTTCCGGTCGGTGTTGAGCTCCCCGTTGTGGGCCATGAGCCGGAACGGTTGTGCCATCGTCGGATGCGGGTCGGTGTTGGTGGAGAAGCGAGTGTGGAAGAACAACGTGTGCACCGCGTGTCGCGGGTCGACGAGGTCTCGGAAGTAGGGAATGACCTCGTGAGAGTTCAAGCGGCCCTTGAGGACCTGGGTGCGGGCGCTCAGCGACAGGGGGTAGAGGCCGGCCAGGGCAGGCTCGGTGTAGGCGCGGGACTCGATCGTGAGCAGTATCTCGTGCAGGATGCGGTCGAATTCCTCTGCCGACGTGCAACTGTCGGGCCGTCCGAAGATCCACTGACGGATCGGCAGCTGGTAGGCCGCGGCCGACGGACGCAATACGGAATCGTCGACGGGGATCTCACGGACGGTGATGACCTCGACACCGACCGCGGTGAGCGCTCCGGTGACCAACGCTTCCGTGTCGTGGTGCACGGATCGGTCGGCAGGCATGAAGAAGTTCCCGACGCCGAATTCCTGTGCGCGCAAAGGGTGTCCGGTGAGCGCGGAGAAGAAATCGACGGACAGGTCGACGTTGACACCGGCGCCGTCGCCGACGCCCTCGGCGGACATGCCGCCGCGGTGGGGAACCACGCACAGCGCTTCGTGTCCACGAGTGAGGACCTCGTGAGTCTGGGCGCCGTCCTTGCGGGTGATGAACCCGACTCCGCAACTGCTCTTGTCGAGCGTGCTGTCGTACAACCCGGTATCGGTGTCATGCGTCAACGGACCATCCTCCTCGGCGATTCGAAGTCGACCGTCGGCGGCGGCGGAGGGCGCAAGTAAGCAGCTGTGCTGCACAGAATGCGCGAGAGATAGACCGGTGCCGGCGAAGGTGACCAAAGATGAAGAAACAGACGTCTTTGTCCGAATGCGCCGAGCGTTGCGACAGTGGAGCGCGCGAGCAGCGTTGTCGATTGTAGCGCACAGGTTACGGCTGTGCGTCCGCGTCATGCGTCACAGTCGGGGCGACGTGCGAGCGAGTGCGGCAGGTCACAGCGTTCGGATACGCTGCGAACGTCGTCCGATTCAGAAGAGCAGGGGTGTTGCAGATGAGTGAAGTCCTCGACCGCACCAAGATCTACATCGGCGGACAGTGGGTCGATTCCGATGGTGCCGGACGCATCGACGTCGTCGATCCGACCACCGAGCAGGTCATCGCGACGGTCGCGGAGGGCGTCGCCTCCGATGTCGACCGTGCGGTGGCAGCGGCCCGCGAGGCGTTCCCGGCGTGGTCGGCCCTGAGCGGTGCGGAACGCGCCGCCTATCTGGAGAAGATCTCGTCTCTCGCCAACTCGCGTGTCGATGCGCTCACAGCGACCGTGTCGCAGGACATGGGTATGCCGCTGAGCCTGGCGAAGCCGGTGCAGATCGGTATGCCGCTCAAGAACATCGCCGCCTATGCTGCGTTGGCAGGCACCTACGACTTCGACGATCAGGAGCTCGGTAACGCCCTCGTCGTGCGCGAGCCGATCGGTGTCGTCGGGGCGATCACCCCGTGGAACTATCCGCTGCATCAGGTGGTCCTCAAGGTGTTCGCGGCACTTGCGGCCGGATGCACCGTGGTGCTCAAGCCCACCGAGGTCGCGCCGTTGATCACCTATGCGCTCGTGGACATCGTCGACGAAGCGGGGCTGCCGGAGGGTGTCCTCAACGTCGTCAGTGGATACGGCCCGGTCGTGGGTGAGGCCATCGCCGCGCATCCCGACGTCGACATGGTGTCGTTCACCGGGTCGACACGCGCGGGCAAGCGCGTCGCGGTGGTCGCCGCCGAGACGGTGAAGAAGGTGGCGCTCGAACTCGGAGGCAAGTCGGCGAACCTGATCCTCGACGACGCCGACCTCACCGCTGCTGTCACCGAGGGAGTGGGCAAGTGCTTCCTCAACTCCGGCCAGACCTGCACGGCACTGACCCGCATGTTGGTGCCCGCGCAGCGGCTTCCCGAGGCCACCGCCATCGCGACGGAGGTGGCGAAGGCCTACACCGTCGGGCTGCCCTCCGAGCGAGGCTCGAAGCTCGGTCCGCTCGTGAGCGGAACGCAGCAGAAGCGGGTCCTGTCCTACATCGACAAGGGTGTGGAGGAAGGGGCCGAACTGGCGCTCGACGGTCGAGAGCACGGATTCTCCACCGGATACTTCGTCGGGCCCACGGTGTTCGGCAACGTCACCGAGGACATGACCATCGCCAAGGAGGAAATCTTCGGTCCGGTGCTGTCGATCATCGGCTACCAGGACGAGGACGATGCCGTGCGCATCGCCAACAACAGCGAGTACGGCCTGTCCGGTGGTGTGTGGTCGAGCGACCCCGCGCGCGCCGAGGCCGTCGCGCGTCGTATCCGTACCGGGCAGGTGTACATCAACGGCGGGGCGTTCAACACCGACGCCCCGTTCGGCGGTTACAAGCAGTCGGGTATCGGCCGTGAAGCGGGTGTGTTCGGGCTCGAAGAATTCCTGGAGATCAAAACGATCTTGCGCTGACTGGCACTGCGTGCCTGCGCCGCGACACGCCGAGCTCTCGGTGTGTGACGTTCCGCACATCTCGGACGATAGTCGAGGTAGGCAGATAGTCGAAGCAAGCGATGAATCGTGGCGCAGGACGCAACGGCACAGGAAGAAGCGCGGCTATGTATTGGTCGGCGAACACGGACAACGGTGGGTTCGGGCACGGCGGTGGTCCGGGTGGCGGTGCCGAGCAGCAGTTGCGCGCGATCCTCGAGGCGAGGCTTCCGGCTCTCGCGCCGTGCGCGCGAGTCCTGGCGGGCAGGCGCGACGAGGACACCGCACTGCTCGATCGTGCGGTGGCTCGCGCCGCAGCGACCTGGCGAGAGCCGGTCGGCCCTGAACTGTGTGCTTACGTCCTGTACTGGTTCGGGTATCTGCTGCAGTCGCAGCGGCCTCGGCTCGGTCCGCCGCATCCGGATCTCGGCGTCGATGACACCGTGCTCTTCGGGGCACTCTCGCCGCTCGAACAGGTCACGATCGTGCTGAGCGCGTACGACGGATTGCCCTCCGTGAGGGCCGCAGCACTGGCCGGCCGTGCACTGGCCGAATTCGAACTGGACGAGTCGGCTCGCACGGTCGTCGGATAGACGAGAGGTCGGCCGGTGGGAGTCCCGCCGACGCACGGAGCCCCCGCACCTCGGTGCGGGGGCTCCGTGCAAGCGGGTGCGGTCAGGACCGGCGTGTGCGTCCCAGACGAAGCAGGGTCATGGCCAGGGTCTTGCCGTCGTTGCCGAGTTCGGCGAAGCGGTCGAGCACACCCATCTCGGTGGTCTGTGCTTCGCGGGTTTCACCCGATTCTTTCGCTGCGGCGCCGATCTGCTGGGACAATTCGGAGCGCCGCTTGACCGCCTCGAGGATATGGGCGTCGAGGTCGCGGATCTGGTCGAAGAGGCTTCCCAGATCCGTGTCGTCGGCCGACGATGTTGCTTCGGCGCGCTCGATGCCAGGCGAATCAAGCTGGATGGTCATGCAGATTCCTCCGGTCTCGTCTGAATCGTCACAGATTGTGTCGTGTTCTCCGGCGAACGTGTTACTCATCCGTACATGAAAATTCTCGGGCACTGCCGCCATGGCCGAATCGACTCCCCATAAATCCGTTGTGAACTGGATAAATACCCCAACTGACCGGTCCGTATGGTAATCGTCACACTGGCGTGTGCCAAGACTTTGTGCTGGGTGCCTGGCGGGGTGCTCGTTGCTGGAACCCGGGTGCGGTAGCGTCGGGCCGCAACCCGGCATTCACCGGAGGCGTCGGGGCCTCCGGTGCACCGGAAGGGAGTACCTATGCAACGGCCCATTCTTCGGAAGGGGCAGGACTCGGCGGATCCCCAGGGGCATGCGGATGATCTGGCGCGTCCGGAGGAATGGGGACATCGGTCCTGGAATATCCGGGCCGCG
Source organism: Rhodococcus sp. NPDC060090 (assembly GCF_042729855.1). Lineage (NCBI taxonomy): Bacteria > Bacillati > Actinomycetota > Actinomycetes > Mycobacteriales > Nocardiaceae > Rhodococcus > Rhodococcus sp. NPDC060090. Next base: position 173,221 of record NZ_JBHWXB010000008.1, read on the forward strand.
ATCTCGATCGTGCTGGCCGCTGTGGTGAGTGTCGTCGCATTCCTCGGCGGGTTGTCGTCTGCCGGCTCCGAGTTCGGCCCTGAATCCCGCTTCTTTTTCATACTCTCCGTCTTGATGTTGCTCACCGCGGTGTTCGGGTGTGTGTTCTGGTGGCCGGGCCGCGGTAGGCCAGGCGTGCGCACGCTGCGTCGGGGTGGCCTCGGTTCGGCGACCGAGGTGCGTTCGCGGATGTCGGTCTTCGTGTCGCTGGTGGCGATGGTGGGCTGCGCGGCAGCGCTCGCCGTGGGCGCTGCCGTGGAGGTGTTCCTGTTCAACAACGGCATCCCGTGGGTGAGCCTCGTCCTGGCGTTGCTGGGCGTACCGTGTGTGGCGTTCGTGATCGAGGTGGCGCTCGGGCGCCTGTCGGTGGGGGCACTCGTGCTCAGCGCCGACGGCATCCGTCAGCGAGGGTGGTCGTTCGAGTCCTATCTGCCGTGGATGTCGGTGGCCGGTGTACGGGCCGTGAACTACGGCTACCCGGAAACATGGGTCGAGGGCACGACCACCGCGGCGTGGGCCCGCCGCCGCACGAGCACGCTGTTCCGGCTGGACCGGTTCCCGGACGCGCCGCGTATGGAGATCGACTCGCGGCGCTATGCGGTCGACCCGGTGCTGCTGCACAGGATTCTCGAGTTCTATTCCGGGAATCCCGCGATGCGGCGCGAGCTCGGTACTCCGCGGGCCGTCGAGAGGTTCCGGCGCGGGGATCTCGGTCTCCCGGACTGAAGAATTCGAAAGTGCAATTCTCTTACTGCGAGAGCGGAACTTCCATAACGTTCCGGGTGAGAGTAGATTGATTGCTGGAGAATGCGGCACTGAGTGCCGTAGCCTGCGTCTGGGTGCAGCACTCGGCCCGACACACCAGTGTTCGACCAGATTGGATTGCAGATATGACCACTCCGGACCCGATCGTCATCGTCGACGGCGCGCGTACCCCCGTGGGAAGCTTCGGCGGCGCGTTCAAGGATGTCCCCGCCCACGAGCTCGGAGCGGTCGCCGTGCGCGCAGCACTCGAGCGTTCCGGTGTCGCAGGCAGCGACATCGACGAAGTGGTCATGGGCTGCATCGGCCAGGTCGGTGGCGACGCATACAACGCGCGCCGCGTCGCCCTCGCCGCAGACCTGCCGATTTCGACCCCGGCGTTCACCGTCAACCGCCTGTGCGGCTCCGGACTGCAGGCCGTCTGGTCGGCCGCTCAGCAGATGCACTGGGGTGGCGCCGACATCACCGTCGCCGGTGGTGACGAGAACATGTCGCGGATGCCGTTCTACGACTTCAATGCCCGAAACGGCTACAAACTCGGTAACCGCGAGCTCGTCGACGGCACCACCGGCATGCTCACCGACCCGTTCAGCGGCAAGCACATGGGTGTCACGGCCGAGAACGTCGCGCGGGAGTACAACGTCACCCGCGAGCAGCAGGACGAGTTCGCTCTCGAATCGCAGCGCCGCGCCGACACCGAGGCCGCCAAGGCGGCCTTCGCCGAGGAGATCACCTCCGTCGAGGTCGGTGGCCGCAAGCCGTTCACCGTGACCACCGACGAGCACCCGAAGCCGGAGACCACCCTCGAAGGACTCGGCAAGCTGCGGGCGGCGTTCGTCAAGGACGGCACCGTCACCGCAGGCAACGCCTCGGGCATCAACGACGGCGCCGCTGCGCTCGTGCTGGCCAAGCAGTCCGTCGCACGTGAACGTGGCCTTCCCGGTTCCGTGGTGATCGACTCCGTCGCTGTCGCCGCGATGGATCCCTCGCTGATGGGCTACGCCCCCACGCATGCCCTCGCGAAGCTGTTCGAACAGACCGGCACGACGCCGTCCGACATCGACACGATCGAGCTGAACGAGGCCTTCGCGTCGCAGGCGATCGCCGTTATCAGGGACGCGAAGCTGGACCCGGCGAAGACCAACCCGTATGGCGGCGCGATCGCTCTCGGCCACCCCGTCGGCGCGACCGGCGCGATCCTGACCGTCCGTGTCGCGAAGGACCTCGTCCGCCGCGACCTCGAACTGGGCATCGTCACGATGTGCATCGGTGGTGGCCAGGCTCTGGCTGCACTACTGCGTCGTGTGAAGTAGTCGTGTGAAGTAGTCGCGTGAAGTAGTCGCGTGAAGTAACAGGCACTCGAGCGAGAAGGCCGGGGACCGGAATTCCGGTCCCCGGCCTTGTCGTGGTTCGAGCGTCTTCGTCAGATGCTGCGTTCGCGGCCGTCCCAATAGGGCTCGCGCAGCGACCGTTTGAGGATCTTCCCCGTCGGATTGTGGGGCAGGTCGCCGACGATGTCGATGCTGCTCGGGCACTTGAACTTCGCGAGCCGTGTCCGGGCGTAGTCGATCAGCTCGTTCGCGTCGGCCTTCTCGTCGTCGGCGAGGACCACGACGGCCTTGACCGTCTCGCCCCACTTCTCGTCGGGTACTCCGATCACCGCGACCTCCGCGACTGCCGGATGCTCGACCAGCACGCGCTCGACCTCCGGGCAATAGACGTTCTCGCCGCCGGTGATGATCATGTCCTTGAGCCGGTCCTCGATGAACACGAATCCGCCTTCGTCGGCGCGGCCCATGTCGCCGCTGCGTAGCCAGCCGCCCTCGACGATGGCCTCGGCGGTCGCGTCCGGCCGACCCAGATATCCCGGCGTCGTCTGCGCCGACCGCCACCACAGTTCGCCGACGGTCCCTCCCGGAACATCGGTGTCGGTCACCGGATCGACGATGCGCATCTCGACCCCAGGTATCGGGGTGCCCGCCGACGCCATTCGATGTTCTTGCGACGGGTCGCGGTGTACGTCGGGCATCAGAGCGGTGATCACCCCGGCGAGTTCGGTCATGCCGTACACCTGCACGAATTCGGAGTCGGGCCACGCGGCGAGCGCCGCACGTAACAGCGGCAGCGGCATCGGGGCCGCGCCGTAGGTGATGCGCTTCAGCCGGGACAGAGCGGTGATCGCCTTCTCACCCGCGGTGAGGACGCCCGCGATCACCGGCGGCACGAGGAATGCGACGTTCGCGCCGGCCGCGATCCCACCGAACAACGAGGGTGCGTCCGCTTCCCGGGTGAAGATGCACCGTCGGCCGTCGTGGATTCCGATGATCGCGTAACAGGTGCCCCCGACGTGGAACAGCGGCATCGCCACCAGCAGGCAGTCCTGATCTCTGAACGGAAGTATCGACAGCATTGCCTCGGCGTGCGCCGCGAGGTTGCGGTGGGTCAGCTGCACACCCTTCGGGCGCCCCGTGGTCCCGGAGCTGTACAGCAGGAGCGCGGTCGTATCGGGCTCGACTTCGGGTAGGGGATGCGTCGGGTCGCCGGACGCGAGGAACGCCTCGAACTCGTCGTCCTCGCCACCGACGACGATCACCTTCGTGAGCGTGCCGAGGTGTTCGCGGATCGAGCTGATCACGTCGGTGAACTCGGCGCCGACGAACAGGATCTTCGCATTCGAGTCGCGAAGAATGTAGGCGAGTTCGTCTCCGGCCAGCCGGAAGTTGGGGATGGCATCGGCGGCACCCAGGGCAGACGCCGCGTAGGTCACCTCGATGCACGCGAGGTTGTTCTTGTCGACGAACGCGACAGTGTCGCCCGCGCCGATCCCGGCCGCGGCGAGTGCACCCGCGAGATGCCGGATCCGATCGTGCCATTCGCTCCAGCTGTGCGACCGGTCCAGATACTGGACCGCGGGGGAGTCGGGGATGGTCTGCGCCCAGTGCTCCAGGCGGCGAATGAGCGTGGGTGAGTGCGGCGCGGACATGCGGACTCCTCTGTGTGGTGTGTGTCACAGAGGATAGCGGTTGCGGGGTCTATCGAGGAGGGGACAGGTCGAGGGCCCTGTTGGGCACACGACCGTCGAGTAGTCGCGGGAAATCGGTGGCGAGCGAACGCGGTGCCAGCAGGTCGGGGCCGGTGTACGAGGCGAGCTCCGGCAGCGGCCACCAACGGAACGCGGACAGGTTCTCGGCTGCGAGTTCGGCGGCGGTCAGAGTGGGGCTCGGGACGAACGGCGCCGTACGGATCAGGTAGTAGTCGTTGATGGTCCCGTCGAAGCCAGGCACGTGATCGGGCGAGACGATCGTCGAATGCCACACGTGCGGAGGCTCGGCGTCGAGCCGGAAACCGACTTCCTCCATGAGTTCACGAGCCAACGCCTCGAGCAGCGTCTCACCGCTCTCGATTCCGCCACCCGGGGCGATCCACACGGTGAGTCCGTCGGGCGTGTGCGCGCGACACAACAGCAGCCGGTCGTCCGGGTCGACGAGAAGGGCACGGACCGAGTGACGGAGACGCGGAAGGCTCACGTACCGAGCCTAGTTGCCGGCGCGTACGTGCCTGCTGCGTCCGTCCCAGTGGACCCGGGTCGTCACGGCGGAACTGTCGCCCAGGCGTCGGACCTCGTAGATGTCGAGGGACGGTACCTGCGGAACACACCCCCACAGCGCGTGTCCGGTCATGACGAAGTCGATGTCCTGCCGCACCAGCAAGCCCATGAGCTCACCGATGGTGGGCTCGTCGATCTTGGCGAACGCGTCGTCGAGCAGGACCATCCGCAGCGCCAGGTCGGTGTCGGGCAAACCGGAGAGGTAGCCATCCGCCGCCGCGAACAGTGCGACGTACGAGACGAACCGGGTCTCTCCCTGAGAGATCTTGGCCCGCTTCGAAATGCGACGTTCCTGATCGGGCTCCGGACCGATGATGGTGACGTCGACGGTATGCCATGTCCGGTAGTCCAGCGCACGCGACAGATGCGCCGCGTATCCGGCAGAGGGGTCGCCGTCGTGCGAGACCTCCACCCGGTGACGAAGCAGTTCGATCAGATCATCGCTGTCGTCGATCGATCGCGCGCTGTCGGTGAGGAGTTCGGTGATGCGTGCCGCGTCGGCGTCCTCGCGCACAGGATGCCACCCGATGCGGACACCGATGCCGTGGCTGGTCCTGCTGTCGGCGAGGCTGTTGTTCATCGCCGCGATCAAGCTCTCGGCCTGTGTGATCCGTCTGCGGAGTTCGTCGGCGACGCCACCGAGCACGAACCCGGTGAACACGTCGTGTTCGCGTTGGGACAGCGCGGCGCGGCCCTCTTCGGCGCGGACGGTGAGCTGGGCGAGCACGCTCGTCGGGGTGGTGTCGTTCCCTGCACCGGACAGGCGCACCACATGGGCACCCGATTCCACCGTGTGCTCGATGTCGAGCTGATCGGAGATTTCCCTATCGAAGCGCTGCAGCGCGGCGAGGACGCGGTTGTCTCCCGTATCCGTCGACTGTGGCAGTGCCGAAAGCAGGGCCTCGGCGGCCCCACGGACCTGCTGCGCGTCGTCGAGACGGGTGATCGGGTCGCCCTCGACATCGGCAGCAGCGGCCAGGGCGGGAATGGCACGCTGTGTTCCGAGCATGCCCGCCGCGACCTCGAGCTCCTCGCGATGCCGGGTGAGGCGTTCCCGCGCCGCCGAACTCTGCTGCATCGCCGCGGCCACGGCTTTGCCGAGCTGTTCACGGTGGGCGAGGGTGCGCCTGCACTTCTCGTCGGTGCGGGCCCGCTCCGTCTCCGAATTCCGCAGCTCCTCCGCGAGGTCGGCGACCTCGACGTCGACCGCCTGGGACTGTGCCGCGACCACTGCCGCCCGGTCGTGCCACTCGTGCCAGCGGGATTCGGCCTCTTCCTCCGCCTGCGCACGGAGCTCGATCGCCTCGGCGACCGCACGTGCGCACCTGTCGAATCGGTCGTATTCGGCGAGGACATCGCCGATGTCGCGGGCCAGGTTCGTGCAGGCCGCGTCCGCCTCGGCGCACGCCACCACGATCGCGTCGAGATCGGCGACACTCGTCGGCAAGTCGAAATGAGCGCAGGCGGTCCGGTGGGATTCGAGGTCGGCTGCCCACCGAGAACGCAGCGCGACAGCCCGCTCACGAGCCTGAGTGGCGGCTTCCGCACGTCGGGTTGCATGCTCGGCGTGGGCACGGGCACGTGCGTACGCCCGGTAAAGAGCGTGTGCGGTGGGCACGGACGTCACGTCAGCGTCGGGCACCCCACTCCACGGGGCAGGCTCGGCTCCCGCCCGCGCGACGCGGTGATCGACCGCCCGTTGTTGCTCGGTGCGGTCCAACCGGACGAGCTCACCGGTGATCTCGTCGAGCCTGGCCCGGCGTGTGGCTCGGGTTCGGCTGCGGGCGGCCTCACCGATGTATCCGGGTGTCTCCGCGGTGTGTCGTCCGCGCAGGACACCGTTGTGCCAGCGACCGTCGCGCGAGACCGAGGTGACTGCCGAAGCATCCTCGAACCCGATCGCCGAGAGCACCGAGGCGATCGCGTCGACCGGCACGTCGGAATCCGGATCGGGCTGCAGAACGACGGAGAGCGGCTGACGCGGGGGCTCGCCGCGTGGTGATACGAGGATCTGTCCCGAATGGGCACGCAGCCGACCTTCACCGTCCACGGTCGCGGTGAGGAACCCTGCTGCCAGCAATGCGGATTCGATGCCTGCCCGATCGTCGTCGCCGAGCGTGTCGACGAAATCCACAGCGCGCCACAGCGGGACGCCGCTCTGGGGGCTGCGCCACGGTGCCATCGGAGGGCCGGCCTCTTCGGACTCGAGGCGGCGTTGTTCGTCGAGCAGCGCCGAGCGCAGCGCGAAGTCGGCGGCTTCGAGCGTGTCGGCCTCGAGTGTGTCGGCCTCGAGCGTGTCGCTCTCGGGGGTGGGCTCGAGGTGGCTGGGAGCCGCCGTTCGAGTGAGTGCGACGAGTTCACTGAGGATCGCGTCTGCAGCTCCGGGATCGGGGTCGTCGCCGGAGAGTGACTGCACAGCATCGACCAGGCGTTGCATCAACGCCGCGCCGTGCAGGGCGATGTGGGGTGACAGCCCGGTGGCGCGCTCGGCGGTGAGCCATTCACGCCAACGATGCTCGATTTCGAGGGCGGCGTCGTCGAGCGCACGCGCGGCGGCGTCGCGTTCGAGCGCCTCACGTTCGGCGTCGTGTGCGGCCCGCTCGGACTCGGATTCGGAGTCGCGCACCCCGCGTTCGGAGAGTTCGAGGCGGCGGGCCTCGACCAGGCGCCTGGACGCCTGCTCCTTCCTGCGACGTGCGGCCGCGGCAGCCTGTTCTACAGCGACTCGGGCGTCGTCGCAGGCGTCCGGCAACAGCCGCACTTGCGCGACGGTGGGCCTGGTGAGTGCTTCGGGGACAGTTTCGCTCCGGGCACGGACCGGCTCCGAATGCGCTTGGGGCCGCTCGATGTCGAGGCGGATCCGGTCGGGTAGGGCGCCGGACGGCACGGACGCGGTGGTGAGTCGTAGTTTCGCGGCTGCCAGTGTCTCGGAGGCCTGGGTGACCGTGCCGTTCAGATCGGCCAGATGCGTGTCGGCGCGTTCGGCTTCGAGGGACTCGTGCCGTCTCGCCTGTGCGGCGTGATGTAACGCCTGGTCGGCGGCGCGACCGAGTGCGTCGACGGTGAGAGCGCGCTGAGCGAGATCGTCCGCGCTGCGGAACAGCGCGTGCGACTCGAGCCCCCGAATCGCGCGATCGAGTTCGGCGAGCTGGTCGCGTCGTTCGCTCAGGCGGGTATCGGCTGCGGCCGCCTCGGCGTCGAGGTCTGCGATCTCGGCCTCGGCCTCGTCGAGTTCCGCCTCTGCCCGGGCGACCCGGTCTGCGGCTTGCAGCGCATCGTCCGCGCTCGAGCGCAGCAGGTCGGCCGCGTATCGCCGGTAGACGGCGTGGAACTGGCGGACCCGAGTGAGGGCGGATTCCAGTCGGGTCTGGGCGGCGCGACTCTCGCCGAGCAGATCGAGGCGGTCACCTGCTGCGGCGAGCATGTTCTCGTTGAGCGGGGGCAGTGCGTCGGACAGGATCTGAGGCAGACGGCCCTCGTCGATGCGGTTACCGACGTCGGGGGAACGCAAGGTGTGGAGTAACTGCAACAGTCCCGTGTACCGGTCGCGCCCGGACTCGCCGTGCAGGCCGAACGCCAGCGCGCGGACGGTGTCCCGGTGTTCCTCGGGGCTGCGGGTGATCCGGTCTGCGCCGATGCGGGCGGCGAGGTCGTCGCGCGAGAGCGGAACCCGATGCTCGTCGACCAGCGGGAGATCGGCGCCGACACGGTCTTCTGCGGTGAAGAAGTACACCTCGCTGCGATGCGCGGTTGCGCTGTAGCGGACCTGTGCGCCGATCGTGAGAAACCCGTTCGGGCGAGACAACTCGAGCCAGAGGTAACCGACCCGGTTGTTCTGACCGCCTGCGCCGATGCGCATCAGTTCGTCGAGGTCGACCTTGCCCGCGCCGGTCGCGTCCATGCGTTTGCGGTCGGCATCGAGCAGAAACGGCAGCAGCATCTCCAGGGCGCGTGATTTCCCGGACCCGTTGGTTCCGCGCAGGATCATACGACCGTCGCTGAGTGTGAACTCCGTATCGAGGTAGTGCCAGACGTTGACGATGCCTGCGCGGGAGAGCTTCCAGCGTTGCGGGTGTGCTGATGCGGTGGTGGCGTCGAGTACGGGTGCGTCGGACGAGTGAGTCATGGCTGAGGGCTTTCGGCGATGGTCGGGCGATACCGGGCAGCGGGAGCAGCGAGAAGGAGCCCGTCGTCGTGGGCACGTGCGAGACCGAGGCGAAGGAGCAGTGCCGTGACATCGCGACGCAGGGCGGTGACGTCGCGGACGTACTCACCGCGCCAACTCCGCGCATGGGCGGCGACGAGATCCGACAGAGTGTTCTCGAGGGCGGCCGTGTCGACGTGCACAGCGCTGCCGGGAACAGGATCGGCGATGTCGACCAGCTCTGAGATCAGGAGGAGTGCAGCCTGATTCACTGTGCCGGGCCCGGGAAAGGGTACGTCGGTGAGGCTGCCGTCCGGGTCGTAGGCGAGCGCACCCTCGGTGCGTACCTCGAGAACCAGGCCGAAATCTTCGTCCAAGCGGCGTGCAAGTTCGGCTCGTTCGCGGATCAGCACGTCGAGGGCTTCGGGGTCGAGATCGTCGCGCGCCGTGAACGGATCCTCGACGAGCCGGCGATACAGCCGCCGTCGCGGTGTCTCCGGTCGCGCTGCGATCGCCGCCGACGGGCCGGGGAGGTCGTGTAGGGCGAATGCGGTGAGGTGCCGCAGTAGCGACCGACAGACGGTGAGGACCGCTTCGTCCTCTTCTCGATCTTCCCTGTCTTGATCTTCACCGAGATCGGTCTCACCGACCACACCCCACTCCATCAGGGTCTGCAGAGCGGCCACGAGATGTCGGCGCTCCGACAATCCGTCGGCGATCTCGATGCCCTGGCCCGCGGCGTCGGCGCGGATCTGGTCGACGAGCACTGACATCGGGATCTGGTCGCCTTGGCCGGGCGCGAGCAACGCGGCGGCCGTCAATGCGAGGTAGGTGTATCCGACCGCGCCGAAATCGCCGCCGGTCGTGCGGTGCAGCGGCCGCAGGGGCGCCGTCGCATCGAGGGGAGCTTTCACGAGGCGCGCGAACTCCGTCTCGACGATCAACGTGTAGCCGAGACGATCGGCGAACATCGCTCGCAGCGCTGCGGAATGACGGCGGACCAGATCGAAATTGTCGGGGTCGTGGGTTGCGGTGAGGATCGGGCGCTGCAACAGTGCCCGGGCGGCATCGCGGCGGCCGGCCGCGTCCTGGACTGCGGTACCGGTGCTCACCACACCCCGATCGTCTGTGCGGAATCAGTGGGAGCGAGGAGCGGCGACGAGGTACGCAGTGTCAATCCGTGCACGGTGAGATCGCCGTCGGGGCAATGCACCGTGGTGCCGCGGCCAGGTTCGGCGGTCAGGGTGAGCCCGATGTCGTGGTCGTCGATGCGGTACACGCCGTCGAGGTCCTGGTGTCGCGCGAGAAGTACCGCGAGTTGGTCGAGCACCACGTCGCGCGCGGTCGTCGAGATCTGTGCGCCGTGCAGGTCGCCTGCCGCGCGCAGTTCGGCGACGGCGTCGGCGCGTTCGCCCGACTCCTGTTCGGCCAGTGCCACGATGAGGGATCGGTCTGCCGTCGGATCGGGAATCCGTGCGTTCCCGCCGCGCGGCGAACGGTCGCCGCGTTCGCGCAGTGAGACGGGCACGGACACCGGATCGGCGTTCCACCAGGATGTTCCGGCGCCGATCCGTGGGTCCGGCTCCTCGGGGCCGAGCAGCAGGTGCCGGCTCGGATAGGCACCGAACGTGGCGGCGTGGAGTCGGTGGGCCTGTTCGTCCGAGGATTCCGAGAACCAGGAGGCCAGGCGCAGGAGGTCTGCTCGGTGGGAGAACCCGGGGGCTTCGGAGATGCGGTTCCGGGTGTGGGTGAGCAACCGGTTCAGCGCCGTCGCCGCGGCGTCACGCAGTTCCCGGGGGCCCGCATCCTCGTGGTACCAGGAGGCGAGCTGTTCCCAGTCGTCGCGGGTGCGTCCGGGTGCGCGAGTGACGGTGTCGCCGAGCAGACCCGGATCGGGGAGTGCCGCGAGCAGGCCGTCGACGAGGGGAAGTAGCCGTTGCAGTGTTGCGAAGGCCGGGTGTGCGTAGCGGCTCAGGTCGGAGGTGATGACATCGACGTAGTCGAGCAGCAGGAGCTTGAACTCGGTGTAGTCGTCGCCGGAGAGGTCGGGGCGCGCCGAGGCCTCCGCAAGATAGGTGTAGAAGTCGGCGACGCTGTCGGTGAAGGCACGGTGGTGCACGAACACTCCGGTGACATGTCCGGCGAGTGTGTTCGGATCGATGGCGAATCCGGTGTCGGCCGCGGCGTCGATGTGCGCGAGGGCGTCGCAGATCCGGGCGAGGGATTCGCGGGTGACCTCGCGGGCGCCGTCGTGTGACGCCAGGAGGGCGGTGGCTTCGCGGTGTACGCGGCCGCCGAGGACGGTCGGGCGATAACGGGCGGTGGCGCGGACGTAGTCGCCGACCGCTCCGACGCGGGTGTCGCGGCCTGACTCGCCGAGGTTTCCCCACGCGACGAGTTGTCTGCAGCGGTTCTCTGCGACGTCCCGGTCTAGGCGATGCCCGCCGGTGGTGAGAGCTGCCGCGATGTCGGCAGCGGTCGCGTCCGTGAGCAGGATATCGGTGAAGTAGTTCATGACGGCGACGTAGTCGTCGGATTCGTCGGCGACCAGGTAGCGGAACAGGCCGCGGGACCCCCCATCACCCATCGGTCGTCCCCTCCTCTGCGCCACTACCACGGTACGCACAGGCTAGTACTTCCTCGTCGGCGAGCTGTGGGGCGACGTGGGGTGCGGACCTAGGATGAGGCAATGACCGGTACCGACGGGTTTGGGGCCGACCTCATCGAGCAGCTGCAGTCCTCGCGTGACTTGATCCTGTGGAAGCTCGACGGTGTGTCCGAGTACGACGCGCGGCGTCCGATGACGCCCACCGGAACCAACCTGCTCGGGCTCGTCAAACACCTCGCAACCTGTGAATTCGGCTATTTCGGTGAGTTATTCGGACGGCCGCCCCCGGTTGCGTTGCCATGGGCGGACCGGGAGAAGGCCGCCGGCCCGAACGTGGACATGTGGGCCACCGCCGACGAATCACGCGAGTATCTGGTGGGTCTGTACCTCCGATCGTGGCAGCACGCTGCGGAAACCTCCGCCGCGACCGGTCTCGACGACGAGACACACGTGGAATTGTGGGGACAGGGGCGGGTGACGCTGCACCGAATCCTCGTGCACATGAACACCGAGACCGCCCGCCATGCCGGGCACATCGACATCGTGCGAGAGATGATCGACGGCTTCGTCGGATGGCGGCAGGACTACGACAACTTGCCGTACCGCGAGGAGGAACGGGTACTCGCGCACCATGCCCGTGTTCAGGCCGCCGCTGATCGTTTCCGCTGATCATACGGGTGCATCGCCCTGGTTTGAGGCGTGGAGCACACCGGGCTTATAGTTGCCGTATGCAACAGAAGCGGCGGTCCGGTGCACCGGACCTGGCCGGAGTGGTCGAGGTCTACGACGAGTTCGTCGGCCTCGTGCGCTTCCTGACTGCAGGGGAGCGGTCCGACGACAACTCCCTCTCACTCGCGCAGCATTCGCTGCTCGGGTTCATCGCCCGCAATCCGGGCTGCCGCGCCACCGACATCTCGGAGGTGTTCGGCGTCAACCGGTCGACCGTCTCGAGGCAGGTACGCCACTGCGTCGACGAAGGTTGGCTCTCGGCGGACTCCGGGCCCACACGGTTGGGGCACCCGCTCAGCCTGACGGACCGGGGGCGCGGCGTGCTCGCCGTCACAGTGACGCGCCGTTACGGCGAAGTCGCCGCAGGGCTGGCCGGATGGGGCCAGGATGAGATCGATACGTTCGTCCACCTGCTGCGCCGCTTCCGCTCCGGAGTGGATCCGTCCGCCCCGTCTTCGACCGACCAGAACGATGGAGATTTCAGTGCGTGAGTACTCGACCCCCGCCCAGTTCGCCGTTGCCGACAACGATTCCGTTGTCCACACGGTATTCACACAAGCGGAGAAGACGCCGCACCGCGTGATGTATTCACGCCCTGTAGGCGACGAATGGGTCGCAGTGACCGCATCGCAGTTCGCCGAGCAGGTGTCCGGCGTCGCCAAGGGTTTGATCGCCGGGGGCGTGCAGCCCGGCGACCGTGTCGCATTGCTCTCGGCCACTCGGTACGAGTGGTCGCTGTTCGACTATGCGATCTGGGCGGCAGGCGCGGCATCGGTGCCGATCTACGATTCGTCGTCCACCGAGCAGATCCGCTGGATCCTCGAGGACTCCGGCGCCTGCCTCGCCATCGTCGAGACCGCCGCCCACGAGGCGCTCTTCGTCGGTATGCCCGACACTCTCGGCGAAATCCACCGGATCGACGGTGGGGCAGTGGAGACCCTCATCGATGCAGGCGCCGGCATCGACGACGTCGAGCTCACCGCGCGCCGCGACGGCGTCCGCGCCGACGACCTCGCCTCCCTCGTCTACACCTCCGGCACCACCGGCCGGCCCAAGGGCTGCATCCTCACCCACCGGAACTTCCTCTCGGAGGTACGCGGAATCCTGACGGCATCGATCGGTCAGACGGTCGCCAAACCTGGCAACCGGATTCTCACGTTCCTGCCCCTGGCGCACGTGCTGGCGCGGGCAGTGTCACTCGCTGTCTTCGAAGGTGGTGCGGCGCAGGCACACTGGTCTGATTTCGGTACCGTATCGGGCCAGTTCGCCAGGTACTCGCCGCACATGATCCTCGGCGTGCCCCGGGTGTTCGAGAAGGTCCGCGACGCCGCGGCGGCGAAGGCCGCCGCAGGCGGAAAGCTCAATGCGGCGATCTTCCAGTTCGCCGAGGAAACCGCCATCGCGTACAGCGAGTCGCTCGACCACGGCGGTCCGAGCCTGTTCCTGAAGGCCAAGCGGACCATGGCCGACAAGCTCGTCTACAGCAAGCTGCGTGAGGCCATGGGCGGCGAGTGCCAGATGGCCATCTCCGGTGGCGGTGCGCTCAGCACCAAGCTCGGGCACTTCTTCCGCGGAGTCGGCGTGCCGATCTACGAGGGCTACGGCCTGACCGAATCGACCGCTGCCCACACCGTCAATATGCCGGGATCGCAGAAGATCGGTACCGTCGGATTGCCTCTGGGCGGTAACAGTGTTCGTATTGCCGAAGACGGCGAGATCGAACTGCGCGGCGGGGTCATCTTCAACGGCTATTGGCACAACGAGAAGGCCACCGAGGAGGCATTCCACGACGGATGGTTCCGCACCGGCGATCTCGGTTCGCTCGACGCCGACGGATACACCGCCATCACCGGCCGTAAGAAGGACCTCATCGTCACCGCAGGTGGCAAGAACGTCTCGCCGGGCCCGCTCGAAGACCGGATGCGTTCGCACACCCTCGTGTCGCAGGCCGTCGTCCTCGGCGACGGGCGCACGTTCATCTCGGCGCTGTTGACCGTCGACCCCGAGGTGTTCGACAACTGGAAGGCAGAGAACGGCAAATCGGCCGACGCCACCATCGCGGATCTGCGCCACGACCCTTCGTTGCGCGACGCGATGCAGACGATCGTCGACGACGCCAACAGCACGGTCTCGCATGCGGAAGCCGTCAAGAAATTCGTGATCCTCGACCGCGACCTCACCGAGGAGACCGGTGAGCTGACTCCGACGCTGAAGATCAAGCGCAACGTCGTCGCCGAGAAGTTCGCCGCCGACATCGAGGGCATCTACGCGAAGCGCTGATTCTCACTCGGATTCGGACGGAGACAACGCCTCGGCCAGATTCGTGAAGCGCTCGTGACCGGTGAGGTCGTCGATGAGGACGGCCTCACCGTCGGCGTCGGCGAGCGGAACACGCCAGTTCGGATACTCGTCGACGGTGCCCGGCTGGTTCTGACTCCGATGCTCACCCACCACATCGACCAGCGACAAGGCCAGCAATGCCGATGGGCTCGCAGCGATGAGTCGATGCAACGCCTCGACTCGGTCTTCTGTATCGCCGAGCAACCCCCGGTCGCGGGCGAGCCGGAGGACCGCGTCGCGTTCGGCTGCGGCCCCGGCTAGTTCGGTCTCCAGATCTCCGTCGAGCAGGCCGAGCTTGGACCGTATCGAGACATGCTCCCCTGCAAGGTAACCGGACGTCGGCGGTAGGTCGTGTGTGGTGACCGACGTCAAGCACAGCTGCCGGTAGGTCTCGGGCGCGCGAGGGGTGTCACCGTCCTTCTCGAACCACAGGATCGACGTACCCGCGACCCCGCGCTCGGCGAGATACTCCTGGACCCACCCCTCGAACACCCCGAGGTCCTCGCCGATGACGACCGCATCCGCGCGGTGCGCCTCGAGCACCAGGATGCCGATCATCGCCTCATGGTCGTACCGGACGTACGCACCGTCGGTCGGTGAGGACCCCTCCGGCACCCACCACGTGCGGAACAGGCCCAGGATGTGGTCGATCCGCACACCACCGGAATGTCGCAGCACCGAGCGGATCATCTCGCGATACGGGCGATAGCCGAGTTCGGTGAGTCGATCGGGCCGCCACGGTGGCTGGTTCCAGTTCTGTCCGTTCCGATTGAAGTCGTCGGGTGGGGCACCCACCGTGACACCCGACGCGAGCGCATCGCCGAGAGTCCACGCGTCGGCGCCGTCACGCTGCACACCCACCGCCAGGTCGTGCACGACGCCGATGTCCATCCCGGCGGCACGGGCGGCATCCTGCGCGGCCGCGAGTTGTTCGTCGCACAACCATTGAAGCCAGCGGTGGAAGTCGATGCGTTCGGCCAGTGCAACGCGTCGGCGCTCAACCCAGGGGTCGTCAGGTGACGTGGCTCGCTCGTCCCAACGGGTGCGTCGTGGACCGGCCTTCTCCGCCAGCGCACACCACAGCGCGAAATCGTCGAGTGCGCGGCCACCGTCGGCGCAGAACGCCGCGTAGCGAGCCTGACGTGCCGGGCTCCTGGGGACACGATGGATACGTTCGAGCACCGCCAACTTGGCTCGGAACGCCGGATCGCGCTTCAGACGTCCGGCCTTACGATTGGCCTTCGCGCAGTCCTGTGCGTGCTCGTCGAGGAGGGCGCGCTGCTTGCGCGAGAGATAGGCAACCTCGGGAATGTCCTCGACCCGTAGATACAGCGGATCGACGAATCGCCGCGACGACGGAAGATACGGAGACGGTTCGTGCGGGGGGCGGGGCTCGGCCGCATGGACCGGGTTGATCAACACGAAGTCGCCGCCGTAGCCCGCGGTGACCGCCGCAAGATCGGCGAGGTCGGCGAAATCGCCGATACCCCACGACCGGCGCGACCGCACCGAATACAACTGTGCGGCCAAACCCCACCGCCGGGCGCTGAGCACCCGGTCGGCAGTGGACAGCCGAGCCGGTGTCACCACGAGAGTCGCGGTCGCTTCGATGTCGTTGCTGCGCGCATGGATGATGTGCCAGCCCAGCGGTAGCTCCGGCACCGCGAACGTCGCCCGGCCGATGAGCCGCCCGTCCACCGTTCTCGGTTCGACCCACACATCGAGCTGGTCGGCGTCGACCTCGGTGCCATCCTCGGTCGTTACCCACACCGACACGGGATCGCCGTGTGGGACATGCACGGCGAAGGTGCGCCTGTCGCCCTCGATGACGACGAGTGAGAGCGGCAACATCTGTCGCCACGGCACGTTGGGCACATCCGCGAGCGAGTGCTCTACTTGGGCATCCGACGCGGCAGGCACCTCGAGTGCCGCCAGGATCTTCCGCAACGTGCTGTCCGAGACCTGATGTTCGAGAGTGTCCCAACCGCGGTAGGTGCAGGACACCCCATGGTGCCCGGCGAGTTCGCGAAGCTTGTCCGACGACGTCACGCTCCGGAATCATGCCAGCAAACGTCCGTCGACGCCGCCAACTCGTCGCTGCTCGGTGGAGGTGGCTAGTCGCCGAAACCGTCGAAGAGCGTCGGCTCGTCCGGGTTGTCGAACAGTGGGGGCTGGTCGGTGCTCGACTTCGACTGCGGGTGCCGACGAATCGGACGGTCGGTGGGCTGTTCGAGATAGCTCAGCGCTGCGGCCAGAGACCAGCTCGTCAGCTTCCACTCGAGCGCCTTCGTATCGGCGGCAGCGACTCCGTCGTCGTCGCCTGCGAATGCTCGGTTGAGGGATTCGCTGGTCCAGCCCACGTGCTGCTCGGTGCTGAGTTCGAGGAACAGCTGCAGGCGCGAGGCCTCCTGGTCTCCGATCGCCGCGACCTTCTCGACAGCGATATCGGATCGCCCGTGCACGTGGTGATCGCGCAGTTCGAGCAGCGCCGACGGAAGATCGTCCTCGAGACGTGGTTCCCACAGGTCGTCCTCGAACGGATCGTGCTCGAAATCGGAGGGTTCGAAATCGGAGGGTTCGAGATCGGAGGACTCGAAGTAGTGGTCGTGGCCGTGACCGCGCATCGGCAGGCCGCCGATATGCGCGGCGAAATCGTGGTCGACGACTTCGAGGAACTGGGTCATGCGATCGAGAGCGGACACCAGATGCTCGGGCACGAACGGTGACGCAGGCAGATGGTTGACGACAGCGACGCGGTCGTCGATCAGCACGAACTTCAGCTGCGGCCACTGCCGATTGAGGTCGGAGACCACCTCCATCGCACGGGTACGACCACTGATCGAGTGCACGATCGGGGCGAGCAGATCCACCGTGGCAGCGCCCGCTCCGACCCCGACGAACACCAGAACATCGGCGATACGCAGCACGAGGTCGCCGTCTTCGTCCCACGTCGGGGTGTCGCCGACCCGCTCGCCCACGGTGTCTTCGATGAGCTCGCGCAGGTGTTCCTCGCCGAGCGGATGGACCGGCCCCCGGACGGGCTCCTTCGGGGCGATCTCGGCGACCGGCGCCGGAGTTTCGAACTCGTGCGCGCTTACGGTTCCGAAGGATTCTGCGCGCAGGAACAGCGGATGCGGAACGCCCCACACATCGCGAAGCGCGCGCACCGCGACCTCGGCGAGCCGATCGGCCCACGACGACGGTAGATCCATCCAGAATGCGGGCGAGCCGCCGTCCTCCGGCGTATCGGGATCTCGCGATGGTGTCTGCCAGCCCAGACCCAGCAGAAGCGCCTCGTCTTCGGGTGACAGATGCCGATCCTCGGACAGATGGAGATTCGACGGCACTTCGCAGCGCACCTGCTGATCACCCCACGCGTAGAACTGCACGCACGGCCCGGCCGGCCCACCGGATTCCTCTGCCAGCGGCTCGAGCACGAGTCCGCCGCCGTCGCGCATGGTGGCGACGTGGTCGGCGAGGTCCCCCCGGAACTCGCGCCAGGCCCGGTCGACGTCGCGGTCGAATCCGCTTTCCGGTTCGTCCATGAACCTGCCCCCTTTTCCTTCCCGACATTGACCAGTGTGTCGTGAACACTAGTCGGCCTCACCGACACGACGCCTGTCGGTGAGCGTGTGGATCGGGTGGGAGCGCGCATACTTGCATCTGTGCCGAACCGCACGCGGTCACCCGACGCCGACAGATCGGCGCAGTTGCGCAGGCTCACGTGGCGGGCGTTGCTGCGCACGGTGGCGACGGTCGTCGTGGTGGGCACCGCATACTTCACGTTGCCGTTCACCGGACTCGACGACCTCTCCACACTGGTGCTGTTGCTGTGCGGGTCGGTGGTGGTGTGTGCTGTCTGTGGCTGGCAGATGTGGTGGGTCCTCCGGTCGCCGCATCCGGTGGTCCGGGCCGCTGAGGGAATCGCGGCGACCACCACCGTCTACATCCTCGGGTTCGCGTCGCTGTACACGGTGCTCTCGCAGGTGGAACCGGAAGGGTTCACCGAGGTCCTGACCCGGATGGGCGCCCTGTATTTCAGCTTGACGGTCTTCGCGACCGTCGGATTCGGGGACATCGCCGCGATCACCGATGGAACGCGGGCCGTGGTCTCGGCGCAGATCGTGGGCAATCTGATCTTCCTCGCACTGGTGGTGCGATTGTTCGTGCTCACGGCGCAACATCGTCGGCGGCAGGTGGAGGAGCCGGCCGCAGAGAACGAGCCGTGAATGTGGAACGTCCCCACCACCGGGCCGGTGATGAGGACGCTCGAGATCATGAGCCCGTGGGCGTCACGGGATGGTGAGCACCTGGCCCGCCCGGATCAGGTCCGGGTTGGAGATGCCGCTCGCATCGGCGATGCGCTGGTACTGGTTTCCGTCGCCGTAGAAGCGCTCGGCGATCGCCCACAGGGTGTCGCCGGAAGCGACGGTATGGGTGCGCGGGGCAGGCGCAGCGGCGGGAGCGGGCTCGGCTGCCGGTGCGCCGGAGGCAGGTGCGGCGGAGGCAGGTGCCGCGGCGGGCGCGGCAGCCTTCGGGGCAACACTGTCGCTCGCCCACACGGGCTTGCTGCCGGCGTACAGCACGACGTTGCGGTCGTCCTGCACCGTCAGGCGCACGCCCGAGTTGCCGCTGGTCCCCGATGCCCACACCGGGGAGTTGTCGGCCTTGTACAGGACGAAGTTGCCGTCCGCCTGGACGTTCGCGCGCACAGCGCCGGAGCCGTTGGTTCCTGCGGCCCACACTGCCTTGCCGCTGTCGGACAGGACCAGGTTGCCGTCCTGCTGGAGCGTGAGGGCGTACTTGCCGTTGTCGGACTTCAGTTCCTGGCCCACGCTGAGGCTCTGGCCGGCGTTGAGAGAGCTCACGCTGTCCCTTTCGATCGATGCGTTGTGATTCGGGCAACCGGTACGAACCGGATACCGACACGCACAGTACCGCCGGTCGCGCAGCTTCCCTCAGCTCCGCTCGCGGGTCTCGCTGTTTGCCGGATCACACCGTGTCGAGGGAACGCACGAACCTGCCGATTCGTGCCACCGCGCGGCCCCCCTCGGGCACCAGCGATGCTGCCGCCTGGAACACGTGCACCTGCTTCTCCCACACCTGTAGTTCTGTGGGCACACCGGCAGCGGCGAGGCGATACGCCATGGTCTCGGCGTCGACGAAGGTCATTTCCTCGGAACCCGTCTGGATCAGTGCAGGCGGCATGCCGGTCATCTCGAGATCCACCGGAGAGGGCACCGGTTCGTACCGGTCGTCGATCCGCTCGGCCCGCTGGATCAGAGTGGACAGCACCGGCACCGCGCGCCGCGGGAACAGAGCGCACTTCTGGGCATTCGGGTGCTCGAGCTTGCGGTGGGGATCGAGATCGGTCAGGGGCGAGATCGCAACGGTGCCTGCGGCCCGGCCCAGCCCCAGACGTAGTGCTTCGTATGCCACCGAGAAGGTGAGGAATCCGCCTGCGGAGTCGCCGGCGATGACGATCCGGTCGATCGGGTAGCCGTGAGCGATCAACCACCGCAGTCCGGACAGGCCGTCGTCGACCGCGCGCCGGATCGGGTGATGCGGAAGCATCCGATAGGCCACCGTGAGCAACGGTGCGCCCGCTGCCGCCGAGATGCGTGACACCAGCTGACGATGGGTGGCCAGACCGCAGCACAGGAACGCGCCGCCGTGCAGGTACAGGATGGCGGTGCGACTATCGGCGCCAGGGGCGCGCAGGAACTCGGCGGGACACGCGTCGAGTGCGACACGGTGATGTTCGGTTCCAGGCACCGGCAGGAGCGGGAACGCGACGCGGTCGACCAGCCCCGTGGGCCAGGGAAGTGCCGGGGCGAGCGCCCAGGCATCGAGGAATGGTCGCACGGTATTGCGCACCGAGAGGCTCAGTGCACGGGAGGCGAGGCTGACCCCGCCGTGCTCCTCGATTCGCGGAGCGGGGGCAGGCGACGACCCGTGCGGGAGCGACACGAACGGGGGCGACACGAACGGGGGCGACACGAACGGGTCGGACAGAGCACTGTTCATCTCGCCTCCTCCCGTCTACCGGACAGGTGTTCGAGCTACGGATTTCCCAAGGTACGCGCGGTGAACGGCTCGAGTGGGCGCTGTAATCCGATAGATACGGGGTGGCGCGGCCGATGCAGGTGGGGCGGTGCCCTGTTACCGTTTCGATATTCCGGTCTCCCGAATCACGTGAGTGCTCAATGCATGTCGGACCGCGCGTGCAGTACCGACACGAGCTCGCGTTCCAGCGACACGAACTCCGGATCGGTCAGCAACTCCAGCGACCGCGGGCGGGGCAACGGAACGAGGACCTCGTGCAGGATCCGCGCGGGGCGAGGAGAGAGCACGAGGACCCGATCGGACAGCAGGACGGCCTCGCGCACGTCGTGCGTGATCATCAGGACGGTCCAGCGGTGGCGCTGCCACACCTCCTGCAGCCACAACTGCATGTCGGTGCGGGTGAGCGAGTCGAGGGCGCCGAACGGCTCGTCGAGCAGCAGGACCTCACGTTGCTGGATGACGGTTCGGGCCAATGCGGCACGCTGACGCATCCCGCCGGACAACGCAGAAGGCCGGGCATCCTCGAATCCGGTGAGTCCGAACGCGGGGAACAACATCCGTGCCCGCTCGCGTGCCTCCCGACGCGACACTCCCTGCACCTCGAGAGCGAGGGCGCAGTTGTCGAGGACGCTACGCCAGGGGAACAACAGATCCTTCTGTGGCATCAGCGCGGCGCGTCCCGGCGCGGCGGGCCGCCCACCGACCGTGATGCTCCCCTCGTCGGGGGTGTCGAGCCCCGCGACGAGGCCGAACAGGGTGGACTTCCCCGATCCGCTCGGTCCGATGACGGAGACGAATTCTCCTGGGGAAACGTCGAATCCGATGTCGTCGAGCACGTGGCTTGCGTCGAAGGACCGGTGGACACCGGAGACGGTGACGGCGCTCATGCGCGACTCCCTGCTGCTCGATTCTCTGTGGTGAGGGCCCACGGCGCGACGATGCGTTCGGCCACATAGGTGAGCAGGTACAACACCAGTGACACCGCTGCGGTGACGAGGACAGCGGCGAGTACCAGATCGGTGCGGAACGAGTTCTTCTGCATGGCCATGTAGATTCCGAGACCCGATGTGGCACCGACGTATTCCGCGAACACCGCTCCCACTACGGCATAGGTGATTCCGATGCGCAATGACGTGAAGAACCGCGGCAGGGCCGACGGGAGCCGCACATACCGGAACACCTGCCACCGCGTGGCCCCCATGCTTCGCAGAAGCGCCCCCGCCTCCCGGTCGGCCGCCGCGAAGCCCTCGATCAAACCGATCGCCATCGGGAAGAACGTTGCCAGTGCGATCACCAGGATCTTCGGCAGCAGACCGAAGCCGAACCAGATGATCATCAGCGGGGCGATCGCAACGATGGGCACCGTCTGGGAGGCCACGAACAACGGCACGAACGCTCGCCGCAACCACGGTGAGAAATCGACGGAGATCGCCAGCACCCACGCCAAGGTCAACGACACCGCGAACCCGACGATCGTGACCTGCAGCGTCGCGACGGCGTGCCCGGCGATGTCGATGCGATGCGCCCATCCCTGGTGCAGCACCCGCGCGGGAGAAGGCAACACCTGCGGGCGGATTCCGCTGATCATCACGTAGAGCTGCCACGCCGCCACGAGCACCACCGCGACGATGATCGCCGGCATCATATGGTTCACGCGGCGTCGGGCTGCGGTGCGTCGAGCCTCAGGGCGTTCGGTAGTCATCGGTGAAGTACGTGGACCAATCGGGCTCGCTGGTCAACGGTGAGCCGTCGGGACCGGTGAGCAACCCCTGCTCGTACAGGAACCGGGCGTACCCGGCCCATGTGCTCGCGTCGAGAGTGCCGACGCGGCCCTGGTCGTCGCGCATGTAGTCGGCCGAGAGCATCCGCTGGCTGTCGAAGACGAGCTCCTCGTCGGGGAACGCGCCCGGGTTGGCGTCGAGCAGTGCGCGGGCGCCGCGATCCGGATCGTCGGCGGCGATCTGGTACCCGCGCTGCACCGCCTGCACGAACGCGCGAGCCCGATCCGGGTTCTCGGTGAGCCAGTCCTCGTTGCCGTTCACGACGATTGCGTACTGATCGGGGAAGCCGTAATCGGTGTAGTCGAAGTAGCGCATCGGCAGTCCTCGATGTTCCGCTTCGAGCCCTTCCCACGCGAGGTACGAGACGGTGAAGTCGGCGGTGCCCGAGTAGACCGCCTCGTAGGCGGACGTGCCGAGGACGACCTCCTCGAATTCGCCGCGTCCACCGTCGTTTCGGATCACCTGTGCGAGCGCCTCGGTGTCGCCGGGGTCGGCGAACCCGGCGTACACGTGGCCGTCGAGGTCTGCCGGGCGTGTGAGATCCGCGCGGTCTGCCTTGACCCCGATCGCGGTTGCCCAGTGCTGCAACGGAGCGAGGACGGTGAGGGTGCGTGCCCCGGAGGAGCGGGAGAACGTCGCCATGCCGTGAGTGGAGATGCCGAACTCCGCGTTGCCCGCGTCGACGAGGGTGTCCGGTGTCGCCCCGTTGTAGGGCAGGATCTCGACGTCGAGTCCGGCGTCGTCGAACAGCCCCTCCTGCACCGCCACGTACAGGCCGGTGTGGTTGGTGTTGGGAGTCCAGTCGAGTGCGAACCGGATCGTGTCGTCGGAGCCACCACCGGCGCACGCGCTGACGGCGCACAGGGTGAGGGTCGCGACGGTGAGTGCCCTGATCCGGTGCCGCAGCGTCACGACGCGGGCCACGGCTGCGTGTTCAGGGCGGTATCCCAGAACAGCAGCTCGTAGCGGGTCGCGAGGGTGAATGCGTCGATCATCGCGTCGCGCTCGGAGGCGGTCGCGGCCGCACCGGCGGCGTCGACGAGGGTGCGCGCGGTGGCGACGGAATCCTGGAATGCCTGGTCGTCGTAGGTGGCCACCCACTGTGCGTACGGATGGGCGGGATCGGCGGCGAGCACGTCGGCCGCGCGCGAGGCCAGGTCGCGGCCCACTTCGGCGTAGATCCAGAAGCAGGGCAGCACCGCGGCGGAGCCCACCGGATACGGCTCGGTTGCCACGGTGGCCGTCAGGTACGACACGTAGCCGAGGCATGCGGGGGAGTGTGCGACCGGTTCGTCGTGCACGGGCAGTACGCCACCGGTGAGAAGCTGCTGGTGCAGCGAGGATTCCTCGGTCGCCGCCGTCGCGGAACTCGTCGCCCAGAAGGCGCCGGTGACCGGGTCCGGTGCCTTGGACGCGAGGAGCGCGAGGGCCTTGGCGTACCCGGCCAGATAGAGGGCATCCTGCTCGATGTAGAAGCGGAACGACTCGAGCGGAAGTGTGCCGTCGCCGAGGCGCCGCAGGAACTCGAGGTCGTCGATGGAGTCGCGCAGAACCTTCGTGCGGTCCCACAGGACATCGGTGAAACGGTCGGTGGGTGAATCGTGCGCAGGCACAGTCATCCCGAAACATCCCTTCGTCAGAATTACCTGATCAGGTTCGACGGGTGTGATCTCAGCCCCGCTCGTGCGGAGCACCCCGTGTCGGTCGGAGGCGACGATAGCACCTTCGCCGGGAAGGTGTCGGAGGAGACTCCCCTGGGTACGTTGGGATACGAGAAGCTCACCGGGAGGTCATGTGGACGCCGAGACACTCGTCGTCGGATGCAAGTACGGCGAAGCCCGCGGATACCGCGACGGCGAGGTGTACTCGTGGAAGGGGATCCCGTTCGCCGCACCGACCGGCGGAGACATGCGGTTTCGGTCACCGGAAGCGCCTCGGCCGTGGCCGGGCGTGCTCGACTGCGCGCGCTACGGACCGATCGCTCCGCAGAGCCGGAACAGCCCGATCGGGATCTCGTCCGACATGGCACTCGGCGAGGATTGTCTCTCGCTCAACATCTGGGCGCCCGAACCGGACGGCACACGGCGCCCGGTGATGGTGTGGATCCACGGCGGCGCGTACGTGATCGGATATTCGGGTCAGAAGATCTACGACGGACGCGTGCTCTGCGAAACGGGCAACGTCGTGGTGGTCACGCTCAATTATCGCCTCGGGGCGCTCGGGTTCCTGGATCTGTCGTCGTTCTCCACAGCAGGCGACACGTACGAGTCGAATCTCGGTCTGCGGGACCAGATTGCGGCGCTCGAGTGGGTGCATGACTGCATTGCGGACTTCGGCGGCGACGCAGGCAACGTCACCCTGTTCGGTGAATCGTCGGGTGGGGGATCTGTTACGACGCTGATGACGGTGCCGCGCGCCGAGGGGCTGTTCCACCGGGCGATCGCGCAGTCGCCGCCGGCGACGTCGGTGTACGGGCGTGAACGTGCCGCGATGGTGGCGCAGCGGTTCCTCGACGTCCTCGAGGTGCCGTCGGCCCGAGTCGGGACCCTGCGGGGAATGCCCTACGAACAGCTCGTCACCGCGGCCGAGACCGTGGTCGGGGAGATTCCCACGACCATGCCGGGCACGTTGGCGATGACGCCGGTGGTCGATCGCGATCTGGTTCCCAAGTATCCGGTCGCGGCCTTCCAGAAGGGCCTGTCGCATCGGGTGCCGCTCATCATCGGTTCGAACAAGGACGAACCATCGATCTTCCGTTTCATGAAGTCGCCGCTGATGCCGGTCGACGATTCGGCGGTGAGGGCCATGCTGGAGGCACTCGCGAAGGATCGCCCTGATCTCGAGCCCGAACGCATCGCCGAAATCGCTGCAGCGTATCCCGATCTCCCGAAGCCGAGCGGCGCGATGGCCCTGTCGCGCGACGCAGGATTCCGGATGCCGGTGTTGTGGGTGGCGGAAGGGCACGCCGCGCATTCCCCGACGTGGGTGTACCGATTCGACCATGCAACGCCGATGCTCAAGGCGGCGCGCATCGGTGCCGGTCACGCAACCGAATTGCCATACGTATTCGGGAATTTCGGAACGCTCGGCCGAGATCCGAGTTTCTGGCTCGGGGGACGCAAGGGTGCGGTCGAGGTGTCTGGTCGGATACAGCGTCGATGGCTTGCCTTCGCGGAGCACGGGGTTCCTGCCGCCCTCGATGCGTCGAAGCACTGGCCGCCATACGAGCCCGACGAGCGGACGACTCTGCTCATCGATGCACGTGATTCTGTCGAGTCGGATCCGGATGGGTCGATGCGCGAGGTGTGGGGCGATCAGGTGATGGGCTTCTCCTGAGTTCTCTCGACCCTGACTTCTCTTGACCCGACTGAACGCGTGTGCAACCCTTGGAACATGCGTTCAGCCGAGGGCGATTCCGACCTCACCGCCCGTGCTCGCATCCGCGACACGGCAATCCGGTGTGTCGCTCGGGACGGCGTGAACGTGTCGCTTCGTGCTATCGCCGCAGAGTGCGGAGTGAGTGCCTCGCTCATCGTGCATCACTTCGGTTCCCGGGCCGGCCTGCGTGAATATTGTGACGAGTACGTTCTTCGCAGTGTCCGCGAGCTCAAGAGTTCGGTCCTCGAGCCGGGCAGCGGTGTCGCGGCGATGTTGGCTCAGATCGAGGACATCGGGAGTTATGCCCCGCTCATCGGCTATCTGATCCGGAGCCTCCAAGCTCGGGGACCCGCTTCGCAGGCGTTTCTCGATCACCTGGCGGCGACCACCGAAGGCTATCTCGAACAAGGGGTCGCATCCGGCGTGGTTCGTGCAAGCCGGGACCCCCGGGCGCGGGCACGAGCACTCGTCGAATTCAGCACCGGCGCGTTGTTACTGCATGTTCCCGGGCCGAGCGAGCCCCTCGACCTCGATGAATTGCCCACGTGGCTGCGCTCGTACACCGACCGCATGTTGCTCCCGCTGCTCGAGCTCTATTCCGAACCGCTGCTCACCGACTCGGCGATGCTCGACGCATACCTGGCCGTCCGGGAGGCGGCTGCCCCGTAACGATCACGGAGGTTGCACCATGGACACACCCGCCATCGACACAGTCGACCTCGTCAAGACATTCGGAACAACTCGTGCTCTCGACGGATTCTCGATCGAAGTCGGAACCGGCACCGTGGCAGGGTTTCTCGGACCCAACGGTGCCGGAAAGTCCACCGCGATCCGCGTACTGCTCGGTATGCTCCGCGCCGACTCCGGTTCGGCTCGGGTCCTCGGACTCGACCCGTGGACCGACGCGGTGGCGATCCACCGTCGCATCGCGTACGTCCCGGGCGACACCAATCTGTGGCCGGGGCTCACCGGCGGCGAGATCATCGATCTGTTGACCCGGATCCGCGGGGGCGACAACCCTTCCCGCCGGGCCGAACTCCTCGAACGGTTCGAACTCGACCCCACCAAGAAGGCCCGTACCTACTCGAAGGGAAACCGGCAGAAGGTCGCGCTCGTCGCGGCGCTGGCGTCGGACGTCGAGTTGTACATGCTCGACGAGCCCACGTCCGGACTCGACCCGCTGATGGAAGCGGTGTTCACCGACGAGGTGCGTGCGTTGCGTGATGCAGGACGGACGGTTCTCCTGTCGAGTCACATTCTGGCCGAGGTCGAAAAGCTTTGCGACACAGTGACGATCATTCGGGCAGGGAAAGATGTGGAGACCGGAACACTCGCGCAGCTGCGGCACCTGACCCGCTCCGCGGTGCGGGCCACCACGCCCACGCTGCCCGCCGGTTTCGCGTCGATGCCGGGTGTGCACGATCTGACCTACGACGACGGCCACCTCGCGTTCGACGTCGACAACGCTTCCGTCAACCCGGTGTTGCGTGCACTCACCGAACTCGACATCGCGAACCTGACGATCACGCCGCCGTCGCTCGAAGAGCTGTTCATGCGTCACTACGGCGACACGCTCACCGACGTGCCCGAAGGTGAGGAGGTGACCACCCGATGACCGACACACTTGCTCTCCGCGAGCACCGGGGAACCCGAAGTGATCACCGTTTCAGTGGAATCGTCGAATTGCTTCGGCTCTACCTACGGCTCGACCGCATCCGCATCACCGTGTGGACGCTTGCACTCGCATTCACCGTGTACGTGACCGTCGAAAGCCTCATCGCCGCGTATCCGGACGCGGCCGCGCGGCAGGCCCGCGCGGATCTGCTCGAGAACCCTGCGGCGGTGCTGATGACCGGGCCCTCATACGGGGCCGACAACTACACCCTCGGCGCAATGACCGCGAACGAACTGAGTCTGACGGTGTTCGTCGCAGTCGCGATCATGAGCATCCTGCTGGTGGTACGGCACACCCGCGCCCAGGAGGAGGCGGGCCGACTCGAACTGCTCCGCGCGCTCCCCGTGGGCCCGTTCGCGCCGCCTGCCGCAGCGCTGCTGTCCGTCGCCGTCGCCGATGCGATCGTCGGCGCCGGGGTCACCCTCTCGCTGATGGCGAGCGGACTCGCGTTCACGGGGTCGATGCTGTTCGGCGTGGCCACGGCCGTCACCGGACTTCTGTTCGGCGCTGTGGCGGTGGTGACTGCGCAGTTCAGTGAGCATGCGCGGGCCGCGACAGGTTCCGCGCTCGCCGCGCTCGCGGTGGCGTTCCTGGTGCGCGGATTCGGGGACATCATCGAACCCACCGGATCGTGGCTGTCGTGGCTGTCGCCGATCGCGTGGGCGCAGCAGACCCGACTCTACGTCGACGAACGGTGGTGGCCATTGCTGTTGTCGGTGGTCGCGATCGGTGTACTGCTCGCGGTCGCCGTCGCCCTGTCTCGGCGTCGCGACATCGGCGCAGGCCTGCGCGCTCCGAAACCGGGACCGGCGGAAGCGTCGCCGTCGCTGCTCACACCGCCCGGACCGACATGGCGGCTGCTGCGCGGGACTTTCGTGGCGTGGACCGCGGCCCTCGCGATCATCGGGCTGGCGATGGGCACGCTCGCGAATTCGATCAGTGACATGGTCGAGGAGGTCCCCGACATCGTCGAGTTCCTCGGTGCCGACACGGAATCGTTGACTGCATCCTTCGGCGCGACGATGCTGCTGTTCCTCGTCGTGGGTATCGCGGCGTTCGCCGTCTCGGCGGTCATGCGTGTGCGCGGGGACGAGGACGCCGGCCGGATCGGGTTGGTGATCGTCACCGGAACGCCGCGGACCCGCTCGTTCCTGTGGACCGTTGCGGTGATCGTCGCGCAGGTCTTCGTCGCTCTGGCCGTCACGGGCGCCGCCACCGGCCTGGGCATGGCGGTCGCGACCGGCGAAGCGGACTGGATCATCCTGATGTGCGGGGCCGCACTGGCCTACGCACCCGCGGTCCTGTTCGTGTTCGCGGTGACGCTCGTGCTGGTCGGTTTCGTTCCGCGTCTCGCGAATCTCGCGTGGATCCTCGTCATCTACGCGGTGTTCGTGGCGTGGTTCGGCGAATTACTGAACCTGTCGCAGTGGCTGCGCGACCTCTCGCCGTTCTCGCATATTCCGCTGGTCCCCTACGAAAGTGCGAGTGTTGCACCGATGCTCGTGCTCGGTACTGCTGCTGTCGTCCTGGTCGCGGCGGCGGTCGTGGGCTTCCGCCGCCGCGATGTGATGGTGTGACGCGGGCAGCTCAGTTGCGGTATTCGGGGTGCTCGGAGACGAACTTCTCGACATACGAGCAGGACGTACCGATCTTCAGGCCTTCGGTCCGGGTCGCGTCGAGCGCGAACTGCACGACCTGCCCGGCGAGCCCGCGACCTCGGAAGTCGGGTTCGGTGACGGTGTGGTCGAAGTCGCGCAGCCCGTCGATCTCGCTGTAGTCGGCGTACGCCGCCAGGTCGTCGCCGAGGAACAGCGCGAATCGTGACTGTGCGGGCAGGTGTTCGATGCGGGCGACATTCTCTGTGTTGTTCGGCATGCTCACGACTTTACCTCCGGGCCTGATCGCCGCCGGTCCCGATCACCAGGGCGTCGTCGTCGCGCAGCGCCACGAACGGAATGGACTCGCGGCGAAGATATTCCAGTGTGCGGTCGACACCGTCGTCGCCCAGAGCGGAGTCTCCTGCGTGGGGAACGATCGAGTGCTCGACCCAGCCGAGTCCGTCCCACACCACCGGGCCCGCACCGATCTCGGTGACTTCAGCGGGATCGTCGGAGAACTCGAGCCCGCGCAGCGTCGGTGTCGCGATACACGCCCCGGCGCTGTACCCCCCGTACGCGAGGGTGCCGTCGCCGACCAGGTCGGTGAGTACTGTGTCGCCGCCGCTGCGGGCGAGCTGCGCACGCAGCACGAACGTGTTACCCCCGCGCACCCAGACCGCGGAGAACGCTGTCAGGCGTGCGCGGAGAGATTCCGGATCGCCCAGGTGGTCGCGGAGATCCACCTCGTCCGGGTCGTAACCGAGAGCGCGCAACGGCCCGAACTCGCTGACCACACTCGACGCCCGGGCACGGGACGGCCACGCGTCGCCGGCATTCGCGATCACGGCGATCCGGCAGGGCCCACGCGTCACCTCGAGCAGGCGCGCGGGATCGGAGCCGAACCGATACGACGACAGGAACAGGCGCATCGTCAGATCGTGAACGCGAGATTCTCGACAATACGGCGACCCACTGCGGTGTCGCTGCCGAGAGTCACCTCGTCGAGTTTGTCGACGCCGCTGACCCGCCCGCCGGCAAGCCGCACGAACAGGCCCGAGTCCATCGTGATGGTGCTCGTCGCAGGCTCCGACAGTGACGGCACCACCCTCGCGCGACCGGCCACCTCGAGATGGATGGTGCGGGCCAGGGCGCCGGTGAGTTCGATCGTGATCCGCGAACCTTCGGGGGCCTTGCCGCGCTTGCCCACGACGAACGGCACCGCACCGAATATCTCGGCGGATCCGAGTTCGGCCCGGGGGCCGCCCTCACTTCCGTCGGTGCCCAGCGCGTCGTGGATATCGAGTTCGTGCAACCAGCAGTCGAACACCCGGATGCGCATGAAGCGGCCATAGGCGGCGGGGCCGATCGGGGTATCGGCCGGTGCATCGAAGTCGGCCTGGGTCATCGCGCCGAGACTTTCGCGCCGCTGCGCCACGATATCGCGGTAGCGGGTCAGCACATCCGCACCGGCGACACCGCGGAAATGCTCGACCCACTGTTCGTTGAAGGCGCCGATCTCGTTGCGCACGTGGCCCAGCGCGTGCACGTCGATGTCGACGTGAGGTGCGGCGACGCCGGAGAGCAGAGATTCGGTCCCGATCAGGTGCGCGACGATGTCCTTGACCGTCCACCCGGGCAGGTCGGTCGGTGTGAACCACGCATCGCCCTCGATCCCGGACAGCAGTGCGTCCAGAACCTCGAATTGTTCGAGGAGCAGTGGCCGGATGATATCGATGGGAAATTCGCTGGTTCCGGAACTGCCGGACAGGGTTGTCACTGATTCTCCTCTGCTGAGAGACGATCGAGACCCGCACGGATGGCCGCAGCGGTGGACTCCGGGTCGCGGGGCTTGCGGCGCATGGCGCCGATCCCCAGACGGACGCGGTCGCCGTTCCATCGAGGAATGACGTGCAGGTGCATGTGGAAAACGGTCTGGAACGCGGCGCGGCCGTCGTTGACCACCAAATTGGCACCGTCGGTGGCCAGATCGGACCGGGTGAGTGCGCGGGCCAAGCGTTGACCCGCCGTGAACATCGATGCCCCGTACGCAGGATCGAGATCCTCGAGCCGATCCGAGTGGGCCCGCGGCACCACCAGCAGATGACCACGCGCCAGCGGCCGGATGTCGAGGAACGCGACCACACGGTCGTCCTGGTAGACGAGTGCGGCCGGCGCTGCGCCTCCGGCTATGGCGCAGAACACGCAGGAGTCCACCGACTCACTGTAACTCCGACACCAGGTCCGGCAGCCCGACCGCCGCCGTCGTGCGCCACACCTCGTCGACCTGATCCGACAGGTCGGTGTCGTCAGGATTGATCTCCACCACCGGAACTCCGTGGCGTCGTGCGAGTGACGGCAGGCCCGCCGCGGGATACACCACCCCTGACGTACCGACGACGAGCAGGAGATCTGCTTCGCGCAGGGACGCCGTTGCGGCCTCCCACGGCTGCTCGGGCAACATTTCGCCGAACCACACGACGCCGGGACGAACAATCCCGCTGCAGTTCTGGCACGTGGGTGGATCGAGTCGTGCGATGGGTTGCTCCGGTGGCTCGGCCACTTCTGCATCGAGTCCGCAGTCGGTGCAACGCGGTGAGAACAAACTGCCGTGCAGGTGGGCGAGCACCGTGCTGCCTGCGCGCTCGTGCAGATCGTCGACGTTCTGCGTCGTGATCTGCAGATCGGCGTTGCGTCCCCACTCGGACAGTGCGAGATGACCGGCGTTCGGCTGCACGCGCCGCACCAGTCCGACCCGCCACTGGTACCAGGCCCACACCAGCGCGGCGTCCTCGTTCCATGCTTCCGGGGTCGCGAGCGATGCGGCGTCGAAGTTCTCCCACAATCCGGTCTGCGCGTCGCGGAAAGTAGGTACACCGCTCTCGGCGGACATGCCTGCGCCGGTGAGGACGGCGATGCGCCGCGCGGGGCGCGCGAGGTCGAGGATCGCAGTCGGGACGGCCATGGCGCCAGGTTAGGGGACTCGATCAGGTTGTGGGGGAGTTGTCCCACTCGTGTCCACAACGCGGGCACGGTGCATCGCGGTCGTCGAGGAACAGTCCGCATTCCGGACAGACGCGGTCGAGCCAGCACACTGGGTCGCCGCCGAGGTCGGTGCCGTCGGTCATCGCTTCGTCCTACTCTCCGCGCAGATGCTCGGCAAGAACCTCCGCTCCGCTGTGCTCGACATCGCGGGTCGCGGTGAGGAGGACGAGGGGCCGTCCGTCGGCAAGTGTGTCGAGTTGCTCGATTGCGGCGCGACCGCCGGGCGACGTCAACTCCTCGATGTACCGATCGCGGAACTCGGCGAACAACGCTGTGTCGTGTGAGTACCACTTGCGCAGGTCCGTGGACGGCGCAAGATCCTTGACCCAGTCGTCGTAGTGGAACGCATCCTTGCGAAGTCCGCGCGGCCACAACCGGTCCACGAGGACACGCACGGAGTCCTCGGCGCCGGGGTGGTCGTAGACCCGTTCGACAGTGACTGCACGTCGCGACATGTGGCCCTCCCGAAGTCGTCCTCTCACAGTGCCGAACCCGGCGATGTGAAGTGAGGTGCCTCACATTCTTGCATTTTCTTACTGTTCGGACTCGATTCAGACACACCGGACCGCTTGCGACTCCGAGGTGGGAGCGGTAGGTCTGGCAAGGCTTACAACACACGTGTAGGGCCGTCACATGGCCGAAGACACGCATATTCGCCGCCGATCGCGGCGCCGCGCGCGGCAATTTTCATTCGACGCAGGAGTTAGAGAATATTGAGTAGCGAAGAATCGAACACGGAGAGCGGGGACCGCCGCCGCCCGGCCGTCGGTGTCGTTCGTGAGACGAACGACGGCGAGCGGCGGGTCGCGCTGGTGCCGAAGGTTGTGCCCTCACTGATTTCGAAGGGCCTCGATGTCATCGTCGAGCCCGGTGCCGGGCAGAACGCACTGATCCCGGACGAGGCATACAAGGAAGCGGGCGCCACGCTCGGCGACGCATGGTCGGCCGACATCGTCGTCAAGGTCGCACCGCCGTCGGACGCCGAGATCGCCCGGTTGAAGTCGGGGCAGAAGCTGATCGGTTTCCTCGCCCCGCGCAATGCAGAGAACCAGATCGGCGCGCTCACCACCGCCGGTGTCGAGGCGTATGCCGTCGAGGCCATCCCGCGCATCTCGCGTGCCCAGGTGATGGATGCGCTGTCGTCCCAGGGCAACGTGTCGGGGTACAAGTCCGTACTCGTCGCCGCCTCCGAATCGACGCGCTTCTTCCCGATGCTCACCACCGCGGCAGGCACAGTGAAGCCGGCGACCGTGCTGGTGCTCGGTGTGGGTGTCGCGGGCCTGCAGGCTCTCGCCACCGCCAAGCGCCTCGGTGGCCGCACCACCGGGTACGACGTGCGACCCGAGGTTGCCGACCAGGTGCGGTCGGTCGGTGCGCAGTGGCTCGATCTCGGCATCGACGCCGCAGGCGAGGGCGGATACGCCCGTGAGCTCACCGAAGAGGAACGCGCTGCGCAGCAGCAGGCCCTCGAAAATGCCATCAAGGGCTTCGACGTCGTCATCACCACCGCTCTCGTGCCGGGTCGTCCCGCGCCGCGCCTGGTGACCGCCGCCGCGGTCGAGGGCATGAAGCCCGGTTCGGTCATCGTCGACCTCGCCGGTGAAACCGGTGGCAACTGTGAGCTCACCGAGCCCGGACAGACCGTCGTCAAGCACGATGTGACGATCTGCTCGCCGCTGAACCTGCCCGCGACGATGCCCGAGCACGCGTCGGAGCTCTACTCGAAGAACGTGTCCGCGCTGATCGAGCTGCTGCTCGACGAGAGCGGCGCGCTCGCGCCCGACTTCTCGGACGAGATCCTTTCGGGTGCATGCGTGACGCGGTCGAAGGAGAACGTCTAGATGTACAACGAACTGCTCGCGAACATCGCGATCCTGGTCCTTGCCGGATTCGTCGGATTCGCCGTCATCTCCAAGGTCCCGAACACGCTGCATACGCCGCTGATGTCCGGTACCAACGCCATTCACGGCATCGTCGTGCTCGGCGCCCTGGTGGTCCTCGGGCATCTGCCCGGCGACGCCCACTGGGGAATCAAGATCATTCTGTTCGTCGCTCTTGTCTTCGGCACCCTGAACGTGGTCGGCGGCTTCGTCGTCACCGACCGCATGCTCGGGATGTTCAAGCAGCGCAAGGAGGCCCCGAAGGCTGCCGAGAAGGGGGCTGACGCCTGATGAGTTACCTCGTTTCAGTGTTGTACATCGTCGCGTTCGGGATGTTCATCTACGGTCTGTCGGGTCTGACCGGGCCCAAGACCGCGGTGCGCGGCAACTACATCGCAGCCGCCGGTATGGCCCTCGCGGTCGTCGCGGTGCTCATCGACATCCGCGACACCGACAACTGGGGACTGATCATCGGCGGCCTGGCCGTCGGTGTCATCCTCGGCGTCCCGCCCGCACTCAAGACCAAGATGACGGCGATGCCGCAGCTGGTCGCATTGTTCAACGGTGTCGGTGGTGGCACGGTCGCGCTTATCGCGTGGGCCGAGTTCCTCGATTCGACGAGCTTCACCGAGCTGGCCGACGAGCCGACCGTGGTCATGATCGTCGGCTCGCTGTTCGCCGCGATCATCGGCTCGATCTCCTTCTGGGGCTCGCTCGTCGCGTTCGCCAAGCTGCAGGAACTGCTCAACAAGAACCTCGAGAAGAAGCTGGTCTCGGCTGCCAAGCTGTTCCAGCTCGCCAACATGATCCTGGTCGTCGCGTCCATCGCGGTCGCCGTGTACATCGGCATCAGCGCCGACGGTGAGCCGCTCGCGTCGTTCTGGATCGTGCTGTTGCTCGTCATCGCGGGTCTGATGGGTCTGTTCGTCGTGCTGCCGATCGGCGGCGCCGACATGCCCGTGGTCATCTCGCTGCTCAACGCCCTGACGGGTCTGTCCGCTGCTGCGGCAGGCCTGGCGCTGAACAACCAGGCGATGATCGTCGCAGGCATGATCGTCGGTGCGTCCGGCACCATCCTGACCAACCTGATGGCCAAGGCCATGAACCGCTCGATCCCGGCAATCGTGTTCGGCGCGTTCGGCGGCGGCGACGACGGCGGCGCTGTGGCAGGCCCCGGTGGTGGCACCGTCAAGGCGACCTCGGCTTCCGATGCCGCGATCCAGATGGCGTACGCCAACCAGGTCATCGTCGTCCCCGGCTACGGTCTGGCCGTCGCTCAGGCGCAGCACGCCGTCAAGGAGATGGCGGCACTGCTCGAAGAGCGTGGTGTCGAGGTCAAGTACGCGATCCACCCGGTCGCCGGTCGTATGCCCGGCCACATGAACGTCCTCCTCGCCGAGGCCGACGTCGAGTACGACGCGATGAAGGAGATGGACGACATCAACGGCGAATTCGGCCGCACCGATGTCACCATCGTCATCGGCGCCAACGACGTGACGAACCCTGCCGCGCGGCAGGATTCGTCGAGCCCGATCTACGGCATGCCGATCCTCAACGTCGACCAGTCGCGGTCGGTGATCGTGATGAAGCGGTCGATGAGTTCCGGTTATGCCGGCATCGAGAACCCGCTGTTCACGCTCGACCAGACGTCGATGCTGTTCGGTGACGCGAAGAAGATGGTCGGTGAGGTCACAGAGGAGCTGAAGGCTCTCTAGAGTTACTGCGTCTCTAGAGTTACTGCAGAGCTGAAGGCTCTCTGGTCGTTCATCCGAAAGTGTTGGTTGGCGCCCCCGTTACCGGGGGGGGTCACAAAATTTATAATTTTTTTGGCGGGGGGGCCGCCCCCCCCCGCGGGACAAAACCAAACACACCAACCAAACCACCCCACAAAAAC